>JAIRMS010000001.1 GCA_031258475.1 Holosporaceae bacterium | reverse complement strand
GTAGGCACCTTTGGCGTATCTTTCTCGAGTATTGTTCATGCCTCAGCTTACAACTACTAGAATGCTAAAGCAATTCACGCTAAAGCGTAAGGTTTATACCCGGCCCCATGGAAATAAAACTAAATGCTGACTGCGCACTTCCAAAGTGATTCGTGATACTAAAATAAACAGACGACGCGCAACGCACTAGCCAATTGTTTCACAAAAATGCTATACATACCTTCGAATTATTCGGCGGGCGTGGCGGAATTGGTAGACGCGCCAGATTTAGGTTCTGGTGGTTTGTGCCGTGGGGGTTCAAGTCCCTCCGCCCGCACCAGTTTGTGTTGCGGAGAGAAAATTATGGAAATCTTAAATAAAACGGCCGATGGCCTGAAGAGACGTTACAATGTCCTGATTCCAAAGGTGGAGTTGGACGCAGCGGTAACGGAAAAATTGCAGGAAACGGCCAAAAAAGTTCGTCTGGACGGATTTCGTCCCGGAAAAGCACCGCTCGATGTTATAAGGCGCATGTATGGAGATAGCCTGGTCGACGAAGCAAAGAAAAAAGCAATCACCGATTCTTCCAAAAAAATTATAAAGGACGAGGGTGTGTCCGTTTCGTTCGCGTACATAACGGATATAGTCAAGGAAGACGAAAATGGCCTGGAATTTTTGCTGAAATTTGAAGCGCTTCCATCATTTGAACTCAAAGACGTTTCATCAATAGAGATTACGAAATATATTGCGGAAATCGGAGACGAAAAAGTAACCGATGTCCTTGAAGCTATAAGAAAAGAACATAAAAAATGGATCGAAAGCGACAAAAATGCCGAAGAAGGACAGAAGATTGTCGTCGATCTGTGTCTACGAGCTCCTGACAAGAAACTCCAAAAAGGAGAAATCAAAGATTTGGAAATAATCATGGGAGACGCCACCCTCGTCGACAATTTTTGGAAGCATTTTATTGGAGCAAAAGTTGGAAGAATAAAAGAATTTTCCATAGCATATCCAACGAATTTTAGCGAAAAAACTTTTGCAGGAAAAACTGTAGAATACAAAGCGGTCATCAAAAAGATTTTTGATCCGGCTGAGCACAAAATAGACGATGAATTTGCTAAATCAATGGGCTATGAAAACCTGGAACAGGCGCGAGAATGGGCAAAGGCCCGTCTTGTCTCAAAATATGATCACCTGAGCAAAGACGTAATGAGTCGCGATCTACTGGACAAAATCACCGACATGTACGATTTCGATATTCCGCAAAATATAGTTGATATTGAAAATAGCGTAATTTCTAAACGAATCACCGAGGAAGCCCAGAAGCTCGGCGTGGAATTTTCTTCTCATGTTCAGAGCGAATGCCTGAAAATTTCCGAAAGAAGGGTTCGTCTAGGATTAGTAATTGCGGAAATTGCTAAAAGAGAGAAAATATCAGCGACGCAGAACGAAATTTCCCAGTACATAAACAGAATTGCATTATTGCATCCCGGACAGGAAAAGGCCGTCTGGAAGACGTATACGCGCAGCGAAAACCTTCAGGCTGTGATAAGTCCAATTTTAGAGAGAAAAGTAACTGAATTTTTACTTAATAAGGTAAAAATACAGGAGAAAAAATGTTCGATCGAGGAACTTGTGGCTCTGGACGAGGAAACCTTTGACTTTTTTAAGGATGCACCTAAATCTGAACCTAAAAAGCTTGCCAAGGGAAATACTGATGAAAAAACAAAGCCCGCGAAGAAAAAGAGCCCAAGTAAGAAGGAAGCCGAATAGTTTAGAAGGGAGAAAATAATGAAAGATTATATGAACACGCTGGTTCCCATGGTGGTTGAGCAGACAAGTCGCGGGGAGCGTTCCTACGATATTTACTCTCGCCTATTAAAAGAGCGAATAATATTTTTAAGCGGCGAAGTCAACGATGTTTCGGCCAGTTTAATTTGCGCACAGCTGTTGTTTCTGGAGTCTGAGAATCCCAAAAAAGATATTTTCTTCTATATAAATTCTCCCGGTGGAGTGGTAAGTTCAGGCTTTTCCATATACGACACGATGCAATACATTACTCCGGAGGTAACGACGCTGTGCCTTGGACAGGCCGCATCCATGGGATCGTTCCTTCTCATGTCCGGAGCCAAAGGGAAAAGATTTTCGCTGCCAAATTCCAGAATAATGATACATCAACCTTCCGGTGGATTCCGGGGACAGGCGACAGACATAGAGATTCACGCGAAAGAAATTATTGATCTGCGTCGTCGTCTGAATAAGGTTTACGAAAAACACACAAAAATGCCACTGGCAGATATAGAAAAAGCCATGGATCGAGATAATTTTATGTCCCCGGAGGAAGCCAAAAGCTTCGGCCTAATCGATGAAGTAATCGATAAGCGCAAGGAAATATCCTAGCTGTAGGATCCGATTCCGATATTGTAGATTGTTGGATTTGTTGTGATTGTGCCACATAGATGGCACATCATAACATGTCAGGCTCTACCAGCTCCCATTTTACTATCAAGAGCCTTCTTTTTTTTCAATTAAAAACGATTTCGCACTCTTATTATATTTTGTTGATTTTAGCTTCGAACGACTGGTGGTCGTTTTTTTTGTAGATTTTTTTTCTTTCTCCTGAGAGTCCTTTATAAGGAAAATGTCTTTAAGATATATAATTTTCGACATACGGTTACCCTTTCGTTGGTACTAGGATATAATGTCTTCGTAAAATTACATTTAATATCTAAAATAAAGTTTTCATGCGATATTTTATGAACCTGGCGATCGAAGAAGCAAAAAAAGCGGAATCAAGAGGATCTGTTCCGGTGGGAGCCGTGATAGTTCGGGACGATCAAGTAATATCGACCGCAGGAAACGAGGTTATTAAAAATTTGAATCCCATCGCCCATGCTGAAATTTTAGCTATTCACAGGGCTTGCCTTTTTTTTAATTCATCCAATATAAAAGGGTGTGACATTTATGTTACCCTGGAACCCTGTGCAATGTGCGCCCAGGCAATATCCATGTCCAGAGTCCGCAGATTGTACTTTGGAGCCTATGACATAAAATACGGAGCAATTGAGAAACTGCCGTATATTCTCGATTATGCCATTCATAAAACCGAGGTAGTAGGTGGTGTTTTAGAAACACAGTGCGTAAAAATTTTACAAAACTTTTTCATAAAAAAGAGATTTTGAAATCTTTTTCAAGAAAACTCTTTTAAAATCTGCAACGTTCGTATACAATGTCGCCTTATTGCAATAACCCACAGGGAGGAAGTTTAGTGCTCGTTTTCGTACATGATAACAACGTCGATCAGGCGCTTAGGGCTTTGAAAAAAAAGATGCAGCGCGAGGGAATTTTTAGAGAAATCAAACTGCGGAGACATTTCGAAAAACCGTCCGAAAAAAGAGTTCGGGAAATGTCAGAAGCCATCCGTCGCACTCGGAAATTACTGAGAAAACGCATGGAACGCGAAGGGTATTAGTACTTCGTTCGTTTTTCAAGAAATTATTCTAGTTTCATGATTGGGGGTCGTAGCTCAGTTGGTAGAGCGCGACGTTCGCATCGTCGAGGTCAGGGGTTCGACTCCCCTCGGCTCCACCATTTTCTGTGGCAAGATTTGAAAAATGCATTTGCCCTGTGCGAACAATTGTTATGAGATGTCGTTGTTGTAGAGGCTTTAGCCATTATCGCATTGATGCAAATCGACAATTGAAGCATTGATATGATTTTTAAACCAAATCTAATTACAATTAAGTGTCGATTTTTATAAATGATCGTGTTATCAATCAAATGAGTGTTTTTCGAGGACGAATCAATGCGAATGAAGAATATACTTGTTCTGATTTTTTTTACTATTCTGAATTTTGACGCCGCGCTGGCTGATAGAAAGGTTGCTCTCGTCACTGGCTCTGTAAGTGGAATAGGTCTTGGTATTGCAACGGAAATGGCGAAAACAGGATATGACATTGTGTTAAATGGTTTTGGTGATGTTGATAAAGCTGTTGCGCAGATTTCTGCTTTTGGGGCAAGGGTGATTTACGACGATGCCGACCTGAAAGATCCTGATCAAATCGGAAATATGTTTAGAAAAACAATGGATACATTTGGAAGGTTAGATGTTTTGGTGAACAACGCAGGTATTCAGTATGTGTCTCCAATTGAAGAATTTCCGCTGGAAAAGTGGAACGATATTATTGCCATTAATTTGACCGCGCCTTTTATCGCTATACAGAATGCGCTACCTATTTCCAAAGCAAGAGGATATGGACGAATCATAAATATTGCATCTACGCATGGACTTGTTGCTTCTGTCAATAAATCTGCCTATGTGGCTGCAAAGCACGGAGTTATCGGATTGACCAAAGAAGTAGCTCTTGAAACAGCGACGACAAATATTACTTGTAATGCCATATGTCCTGGATGGGTGTTAACTCCTCTTGTGGAAAAGCAAATCACAGATAGAGCAACTCAGAAAGGCACTTCGACAGAAGTTGAGAAACTTGCTCTGATATCGGAAAAGCATCCGTCTCAACAGTTTGTAACCGTTGAACAAATCGGGCAGGCAGTTCTTTTCCTATGTAGTCCCGCTGCCGATCAGATGCGTGGAGCTTCATTGGTTATCGATGGAGGTTGGACAGCTCAGTAATTTTCGTGGTTCGAGATGGCCAAACTCATGTCGCAGAAAAAATTTTGAGAGTAAAATGAAGAAAAAAGCGATAATCTCGGCGGATTGGATTTACTCTTTATTTCTGCGGCCACTGATTTTGTTAAGAAGTGTTATGAAATCTGAAATCGCAGAGGCATGTCTGCCGAACCGATACGCTTCAAAAAACATATTGACACATGAATTATATTTTGCTACACCGAAACCAGCCTACTTTTGGGACAAGCGTTTACGCTAAGCCCGGTTCCCGTGGTTATTTAGGCGATTGTACATGGGACGGGTGGATGCTTCGGCTTACCCCTATAAACTTCCGGATCGACAGGAATATCCTCATAGTTGTGGGTTTGCCAGACAATAGATTCCTTTTTTAATTTTTAATATTCTCCCTTCGTCTACGAGCTCGGCGAGAGCTCTTTGCAGTAATGCGAAAGGCCAAAGCCATGTCTTTCATGTTTGTAATCCATCTTGAAATAGTGCATCAATCTGTTTCTCAGGTTGCTGGATTTCGATTCATCCGGAGAGAAAAGAAACAATTTATCCGTTAGAGATTTTGTAACGAATTGCAAAAATCTAACATCCTTCACTGGCAATCACAGTCTTTTTCATCTGCTCTTTCTTGCCAGCGCTTGGCCAGCTTCGACCTCGATCCATCTCATATTTTTCGAATCGAATTCGAAGTATGCAATTCCATTGATTGTGGAAAATTCGATTGTGCTTTTGTTCTCATTCCAGCCAAAAAATTTACTTCCTTCCGCGGCAAGGATTGCGATTCTCGATGAGTCATCCGCGATAACGCATTGGTTTTTGCATTGTTGTGGGAAGGACGTTTTGTGAATTTCTCCCCGCTCATCAACGTACAAAAATTCCATGTATACTGTTCCGCAGCATCCGGTCAGCCAAAGCTGCAATATTTTCCCCGGATTCTTCCGAAGAAATCTAATTTTTGGAGCTTCCATCAGTCTTTGGGGAGATATTCCGAACATCTTTAGCTGTAACGCAGCGGCAATTGCAGTAGAAAACGAGCTTTTCTTAATTGCATCCGCTATGCGTTTTTCATAGAAATCTTTGTTTTGAGCAAAATGAAAAAGAAGAAATTTCAGGTATGCGTTCTCGAGCATGCGAGAGACAGTGAGACAATCATGATATTCATTCATTTTACATTTTTTTAGCATGCGCAATTCATGAAGGAAATCATCCTGCAGATATCGAAAATTTTGAACGACTTTCTCCGGAGACTTTTTCATAATCCGCAGCAGATCCTGATGCACTTTCACGCATTCCATAAAAGGATTCAGACAATTTGATCCGGAATTGTAGAGCAGTTTCTCATCATACACAGAAAATATTTTCTGCATCAATTCGTCGGACATTTCACCATTCTTTGAAGCAGTTTCGATCAATTCAATGAGACGCAGATAAAAACTCTCAGACTCGCCAATTACGTTGGATGTTGCAATGCCAGAATGATCGTTGCTGTTGGAACAGGCAACCATTAAAAACAGAAAACCTAAAGCTAGATATTTTTGCATAAACATCATTCCCACTAAAATTTTGCCTATTATGTGCTCATCGATGATAATAGCGTTTCGCCGTTTGGTTTTCCATGTTAATCTCAGAGCATTCTCCGGAAAGGTTATGATCGTATGAAATATATGTATTTTGCGATTCTCCTCCTTTTTTCCTCTTGTATCAATCATCAGAACGGATGGATCGAGCGTTCGGATGACCACTTTGTTGATTATGCCGTCCTAGAAGATATGCTGAAAGATGAGGGAATATTCTACCTCTCACCTGAAGAAAAAAAGAAGTTAAAAGAACAGAAGAAAATAGATGTGAATATTCGCAATGGAAACTACGCTACTCTTCTTCACGAGGCATGTTATCAGGGAAGAATTGCCGTCGTCAGAGAATTAATCGCCAAAAATGCCGATATAAATGCTGAAAATTGCTATGGAGCGATTCCTCTAGGATATGCTATCCTCAAAAATCATTATGATATTGCAGAGCTTCTGCTGGAAAACGGAGCCGATCCTAATGGCCACGTATCAACTGATTCCGGATGGAGTAGATCAGTGTTGGTCCAGGCCATCGCCTTTGATGAAAATCCTAAAATGGCCGCTCTGCTCAAAAAATACGGCGCGAACCTCAATCACAGAGGAAAATATGGGCAAACGGATGCCCATTCTTCTTACTACTATTGCGATCATTTAAAAAAATTGCTGAAGGCCGGACTAAATCTCAATGTTAAAGATAATTTCGGGAAAAACGCCTTTTTTTATCTTCCATCCGGATTTCAAATCGAAAATGAAGAAATCGATGGAATCGTGAAATTGCTGAAAAAGAGCGGATTGGATATCAACAGACATGAAGAGATCACGAAAAACACCGGCGAATATGTCGATTTCATCAATCCTCTAATTCAGGCGGTGATCGACGGTGATTATGCTCGAACAGAAATTCTTCTTCGAAATGGCGCAAGAATAGAAGCCGGAGCATGGGCGATGCAAAGCGTGACTCCGCTTCACATTGCGGCCATGGCCGGCGATTACGAAATGGTCAAATTGCTCGTAGAACGCGGGGCGTCAATAGAAGGCTGGCATTATTGGCGCGTAACGCCGCTGTCGTCGGCTGCTGATCTTGGGAAGGATTATCCCAGAGATGTGTTGCGAGTAGATCATTCCTCAGAAGAATATGCAAAAATAGTTGAGCTCTTGATAGAAAAAGGAGCAAACGTCAATAATGTCGAGAAATACGAAAATACGCCGCTCCATCACGCCGTAGAAGGCGGATGTGAGAAAATTGTTCGAATACTGCTGAAACATGGAGCGAAAATCGATGCGGCAAACTGTGATAAAGAGACTCCTCTGGACGTGGCCAAAAAACTTGGGAAGCTAAAAATTCAAAAAATTATGGAAGAAGCGCAAAAGGGTATGGGGAAATGAAAAAACTCCTTTGTTTATTGCTAGTTGCAGGATGTTCCAATGTGGAATATTCGCATAAAAATGTATCGACCATCCCACAATTAATGGATGCGTTTTATTTTTCCGGCGTGTTTTTAGATGCTCCTGAAGTTGACGTCCAGCAACAAATTCAAAAACTAAGCAATAACTATACATGGAAATCCGAAACCAACGTTTTCGAAAACTCGTTCACCTGCAGCTATAGTCATAAAAGTGGCGGAGAATCAAACGGAGGTAAAATAAACTGCGAGTATCTCGGGAACTGTCGCGGCCAGGACATGGTCGCACGCTATTACTGGACAGGCGGCAGCGGTAGTTTTCAGATATTGTGTTTTGTTCCATGGTTGACGGAAAATTGCGGGCGCACAAAACGATACTCTACGGTGACAAAGCGGTGGACGGTATGCTGCGACACCCGATGTTCGACGGAGAAGGAAAAATTTACTTTCATATGAATCTCTCAAACGCCACTCTGCTCAAAGAAGTCGGACTCGATGAAAAAACTGCCTCCGGCGACGATGGATTTACCTGCTACGCCTGCTATGGGATTGTCGGGAGATGCGTATACGATATCGAAAAAGAAAAGATGAAAATTTTGTCCATGATTGCTTTTTCCACTGATAATAAAAATCCTAAAATACAGTCGCTGATACGGGAAAAGATGCACAACGGAATCGCAATCTTCAGCGAAAAAGAAACCCGGGAATTTTTTGAAAAATTGCGAAAAATGTATAAAGAGGAATCAGATATGAGGTAACTCAAATGTCGATAAACAAATTACGCGTCTTTAAAGCGATTGGAAAGTTTTTTGTCCCTTTCGTGACGGGAGATCGCCAGCGCTATTAGTTCGTCCAGCAGTTCGCTGTACGAAACTCCGGACGCTGCCCATAGTTTTGGATACATGCTTATTTTTTCCGTAAATCCTGGAATTGTGTTGATTTCATTCAAAAATATTGCAAAATCTTTCTTTACAAAAAAATCCACGCGGGCCATTCCTTCGCAGCACAGAACTTTAAATGCTTTCACTGCGATTGCTCGAATTTGTTCCGAAACTTCACTGGGAAAATCGGCGGGAATTTTTAAATCTGCTCCGTCTTCGTCCAGATATTTTGCTGAATACGAATAGAAATCGCGTTTTACAATAATTTCTCCGGGAACGGAAGCTTTTGGGCATTCATTCCCAAGAACAGAACACTCAACCTCTCTGCCTTCTACGAATTCTTCAATAATAATTTTGTTATCATATTGAAACGCTTCTTCCACGGCTTTGATAAAGTCGTCTTTCGACTTCACTTTGTTTACTCCAACGGAAGAACCAAGATTGGCTGGCTTTATGAAAAGAACATCTCCCAGCGTGGAAACCGCCTCTTCAAATGTTATATTGTTGCGTTCGTGACGGTAAAATGTCAGATGGCGAGCAGTAAGGATACCGGCGTCTCTCAGAAGACGTTTCGTCACGTCTTTGTCCATACCGATGGCGGATCCTAGAACTCCCGCTCCCACGAATGGCACGTCGAACAATCGCAGCAATCCTTGGATTGTTCCGTCCTCTCCGAAGGTACCATGAAAGACTGGAAAAACAACGTCGAATTTTTCAGGAAGCCAAATGTTACGCAGGACCGGCAGAATCTTTTCTTCTTTCAGGTTTTTAATCATTTCAGAGGCAGACGACATATTTAGAGAAATCGCTTTTTCCCCGAAATGGAATCTACCGTCTCTATCAGCTCCAACGAGTGAGACGTCGTACTTGCTCTTGTCCAGACTTTTTACGATACTCTCGGCCGATTTAATGGAAATCTCATGTTCAGAGGAGCGTCCACCGAAGAACACTCCTACTCTGATTTTCGACATTACTCTTTTTCTTTTTTGTTAATAGCGATTCCAAGTATGTCTCCAAGACTGGCGCCGCTATCTGAGGATCCGAACTCCTTCATAACCTGCTGTTCCTCTTCAATTTCGAGAGATCTTATCGACAAACTAATTTTTTTACCAGTTTTATCGATGGAAATAACTTTCGCATCGACCTTTTCCCCAACGGCGAATCTATCGGTTCGGCGATCCTGTCTATCCTTGGCGAGCTCGATTTTCTTTATAAATCCTGAGGATCCACTGGATAACGTGACGTCGATTCCGTCTTCTTTAATGGCTGAAACCACGCAGGTAACAACCGCTCCTTTTTTGACGTCGATTTCTACGCTGTGATTAGGATTTTCTGTAAGTTGCTTGATCCCCAGAGAAACTCTTTCTTTTTCCTGGTCGATTTCAAGAATCTTAACTTTTATGACGTCTCCCTTCTTGTACTTAGCCAGATCCGCCTCTCCGACCTTTTCCCAGGAAATGTCATTAACATGCACCATCCCGTCGATGTCACTATTAACTTTAACAAAAATTCCGAAATCAACGACGTTTGTAACAGTTCCTTCGAACACATGCCCAATGGGGAAATCTGTCTTTATGTTTTCCCAAGGATTCACCTGCAACTGTTTCATTCCAAGTCCAATGCGTCTTTTTGCAATATCAACATCGAGAACGATAACTTCTATCTCTTCGCCGGTGGCGACAACTTTCGACGGAGTCGCATTTTTCTTCCAACTAACCTCAGAAACATAAACCAGCCCTTCCACGCCCTCTTTTATTTCAACAAAAACGCCGTAATCAGTCACGTTTGTGACCTTTCCTTTAATTCGAGATCCGACTTTGAATTCTTCGTCGACGCCGCTCCATGGATCCAGCGTTAATTGCTTCATTCCAAGGGAAACACGCTTCGTTTCTCTATTGAATTTGATAATTTTAACGCTGACCGTATCTCCCTGGGTTAATACCTCGGAGGGATGATTGATTCTTTTCCAGGCGATGTCGACGTTGTGCAGCAAACCGTCCATTCCGCCGATATCAATAAATGCTCCATAGCTGGTGATATTTTTTACAATGCCATCTATGACCTGTCCTTCCTCCAGGCCAGACATGACCTTTTCCCGCTCTTCCGCCTTGGATCCTTCGAGAATTCCACGACGTGAAACGACTATATTTTCACGCAATTTATCCATTTTCAGGATTAAAAACGGCTGCTCTATTCCCATCAATGGGCCTATGTCCTTAACGGGACGCACATCCACCTGACTTCCCGGCAAAAACGCGGTCGCTCCCTTTAGATCCACCATAAAACCGCCTTTAACACGACCATATATGGTTCCCATAACGTTGGCGCCCTCTTTGAAAGACTTCTCGAAATCATTCCAGGCTGCCTCTTTCAGAGCTTTTTCACGGCTTAAAACAACCTCTCCGCTTTTATTTTCATAGCGATCGATATAAACGTCTATTTTATCGCCAACTGTAAGTTCAATTTTTCTATTGCCGTGAACAAATTCACCTGTGGCTATACGCCCTTCTGATTTTAGTCCTATATCTATGGTGACAAAATTATCATCAACACTTAACACAACTCCTTTTACGACTTTTCCCTGCCATGACGCTTTTTTGTATGTCTGCTCAAAAAGCTCGGCAAAGCCCCCTCCATGAGCGCTCAGTTCCTCTAACATTAAATACCCTTTTTTGATTGTTTGTTATTATTATTTTGATTTGAAACATTTTTTGGTTAAATAAAGTTATCCCTGCCTCGCTTTGAAACGAGGATTCGTTTTGTTTATTATGTACACCCTGCCTTTTCGTCTAACAAGACGACAGTTCTTGTGTCTAGACCTAACTGTTTTCAAAGAATTCACTACCTTCATGAAAAAACTCCCTTCGGGGGAATTATCACGCAGTTTTTACGAAAAAGTCAAGGGATTAAATTTTTCCGGGCCAGAAGTTTTTTCGTAATCAGCGATTGACGAAACAATCCAGCAATCGGAATAGAAACATCGAAATCTGGGTTGGACAGTCTCGAAATTTTGTTGTGTTTCTGCTCCATATGTGGTACCATATATCGGTCTTTAAGAGGAAATCCACCATGGCTCGTATAACCGTTGAAGATTGTGAAGAAGTTGTTGCGAATAAGTTTGATCTTGTGGTTTTAGCTGCGCAGCGCACACGCCAAATTATAAATGGGGATCCAATTACACTGGAAAACAAAGATGAGAAAAAGCCGGTTATTGCTCTTAGAGAAATCGCGGCCCGCTCGATTTCCGTGGATATGTTGAAAGAGTGTTCCATAAGAAATTTCCGCACTTTTACAGCAGAAGAAGATATGGATGAAGATATCGAAGATTTGCCAGAGGAAGATACCTACAATCCGTATATCGGAATAAATTCCGTTAGCGAAATTACCTGAGCCACATCATTGTTCCAGTTTCCAAAGATTAAAATCACGCTTGCTTTCTTTGTCGATGTGTGTTACAAGGTACTGTGGTTTTGCGAGGATATTGTATCGTATGCTAGATGAAATGGGAAACTTACCAGGATTACTTTCGGGGCGACCGCTGAGCTCGCCTGTGAAACGTAGAGTTTATACGTACATCGATTCGCACGGCAATCGTGCTACCGCAAAATTCTCGATGGACGCAGTTTTTGATTGTTTATTTGTTGCGTTTTCGGCTCGCTTGTTGCGTGGTCTGCGATTGTTCGGCTGAAGCCGACACAACATATTTTTTCCTAATTGATTTTATTTTTTTTCTGTGTGGTTGTCTCACGCATGACATTTCCCTTTGTGGGGTAGTTTGATTTGATTAAAAGGAGAGCGACATGAAAACAAAAAATTCAAAGACGACGAACCGAATGACCTGGCTAATGTGGTTAACGGCGTCTATATTCTATGCCTATCAGTACGTTTTGAGGGTTATTCCAAGCGTTATGCTGGAAGATATAATGCATCAGTTCGATATGAATAGCGCAATTTTTGGGCAATTTTCAGGGTTTTATTACATTGGTTATTCCCTGGTGCACATTCCAATAGGAATAGTAATGGATAGGTATGGGCCCAGAAAAATCATACCACTGTGCATACTACTTTCTGCAATCGGTACACTTCCGATTGTTTTTGCAGATCAGTGCATTTACCCAATAATTGGACGCATAATTACTGGAATAGGATCGTCTGCGGCCATTTTGGGATTGTTCAAGATAATCCGCATGGCCTTTGAAGAACAACGCTTTACAAGAATGCTCAGTTTTTCCGTGACAATCGGTCTTCTGGGAGCCATATACGGAGGCGCTCCGGTGAGCTATATGTGCAGTGTTTTTACATATAAGTCTGTGCTCAACATATTGGCAGCAGTGGGAGTAGCTCTTGCAATTGTGACGTACATGGTCATTCCAGAAATAAATACGGAGGAACAGAGAGGCGGCGCCAGTGACTCCATGTTCGCCAATCTACACAATGTTCTTTCAAATGCAAAGCTTATGATTGTGTGTTTTTCAGCTGGACTGATGGTGGGACCGCTTGAGGGATTTGCAGATATCTGGGGACCGAAGTTCCTGGAGCAAATCTACGGCATCGAACGTACCGGTGCAAGTTCTCTTACATCGATGATTTTCATTGGCATGTGTGCGGGAGCTCCTGTGCTCAATTTCGTCGCCGAAAAACTGAAAGACAGCATAAAAACTGTGGTGCTTTCAGGAATAATTATGTTTGCGGTTTTTGTTCTTCTGATCGCAAAAATCATGAACATTGGAACCATGACCGCCGGATTTTTTGTGGTCGGCATATGCTCGGCATACCAAATATTGGCCATATATAAGGCGTCAACGTATGTGGATCAGAGTTCAGCCAACCTCGCCACTGCCGTTGCAAACATGATTATCATGATTTTCGGATACGTCATACATGGTACAATTGGCCTGATCGTTAACATATGTGGAAATGCCGATCCAACCACTGCTTATTGTTATGGTATAACCGTAATACCGATTGCGTTATTCATCGGAATCATTGGTTTTATTGCTGTTTCCAAAATGGATGAAAGATAAGCGTGGGACAGATCCACGAATTCTATGGATGGCCTTTTAAAACCGCGCTATCCCTCTCGGGAGCAAGCTCCCGAGATTCCCGCTTCGCGGGTTGAATCGAGAACATGCCTGAGCCAAATAAAGAAAAAATCCGCTCTCTAAAACTAAAAATTGACTCCCTGCCTGATGTTATATACTACGCATTATCACCGTAGATCAAGTATATTGGAACGTTTCGGTAGATCCACTCAAGGATTGTTAAACGGATGATTCGTAAGCAAAAAGAGGCTTTGTTGCAGTCTACAATGTTCTGATAGAATGGCGTTTTTTCCGCTTACAGCGACGAATGGAAAGCATATGATGGTCTAGTGAACTAAGGATGAAGGCATTATCGAGTGAAGCGCAGTGGCGATGTTTTTGCTAACGGGAGGGCGCATGTGAACGGAGTGGAGAATTTTTGTGGGATAGCCAAAAGCAGGCTCACAAAACTCCGAGGCGTACGAAAAGAGAAGTTCTACCTACACTTGAAGGAGACAGAATGGAGCTTCAATCATGGACATGAAAATATTTATAAATTATTGTTAAATAAACTAAGAAAATCCCCGCTCTAATCTACTCTTGAACCAAACCGTGTATCAAATAAATATTCGCGGCAATTGGCACAGATCCGAAATAACCGCAAAATCTCGAAAATTCTTCGCCAAAATTAACATAGACACACTAACTTAATGCGGAGTTAGGGGTTTTAAATCATGCATGATAAGACCGACGACATCAATGACGTACCTCCTTGTAACTGCTCCTATTTTTCTCCAAATAGACGTGTATGTAATTTAGTTCGAGAATTTCATCCAAAAGATTCAGAGCTTCCGCCGCTGATGTGCCCGCGTCCAATGTGGAACATTTTGATAAAAATTCTGCAAACACATCGCGGCACCTATTCCTCACATCTGTTTGGTTGGCACCTATACCATTCATAATTCCGTTGTACATGTTCTGCAAGTCGTAGCGCACATTGGATGTCGGAACAGTGACGTTTCTGAATAATTCTAAAATTTTTCCCCTATTATTCTCCACAAAATCGTTCCAAAAAGCATTTTTCTGTTTGCTGGTTTCGTTTCCGAACTTAAACTTATTAAATGTCGCAGTGATATAAGTCATTGTATCGGGTGTCATTATTTTAATTCTATTCCCCAATTTGGCGGTTACTCCCGCAACGGCAATATCCACATCCGTTTTACCTTCCGCCGAAATTGTCGCCAGTACTTCAAAATATTGAGGAACCCAGACATCTTTGATTCTTATTATCACGTCACTATTCGGAAGTGGAATAATATCTGGATCCGAATTGTTTTTACAAACTTTTACTAACTTGCAACTAAATGTTGAGGATCCTTTGGCTTCGAGTGGAAGCCTGATAAGGCTTAACATATCCCAAACAGCTGAGCGATGAAAATTTTTCAGCAGAGCCAACATTTCTTTTCTTTTTTCATTTTCTTGCTCATTGGTATTTTTAGGAGGCAATTCAGAGCCATCGATCAGGCCTGTTAACTTTTTTTTCAAAGCTTCTGTGAAAGCAGTTCCGACACCACTTAATGGCGCAGTAACTGAAATAGTGCCAAACTTTCCGTTTTCTTCATAATAGGGGCTTCCGTTAATGTAGAGATAATCCACATTGAAGACTATATCCCCAACCACCACCGGAATTCCGAAAGAAAACATTCCATTGGCAGAATAAATTTTTGCCTCAGCCGTTTTCGTATAGGAAGCTGAGTTCTGGGAATTGCTTTGGGAAAATTCCAACATTGCGTGCAAATGAATCAATTCCTGATACATTTGTTTGAAAAGCTCAATTTCTCGATCAGTCGTGGCAGTTTCTCGAAGCTTTACGATGGTGGCAACCATCGTTTTCAGCACTTCAAGACGGCCACCTGTTCCAAAAATCTTCTTCGGGGTCCATCTCTTTTCAAGATCGTGCTTACTTTGGATTAGTTGGCGGGAATCACCGCTGTTGCGTTCATCCAATATTTGGATGTAAGACCTAATGTCTCCCAGAATAATTGGAAGAACATTTTGGTCGCTCTTTCCTCCATACTTACTTGATAAATCGTACTGCTTTCCCCCAATGATTTTAATCACGTCATCCGCCTGCATTCCATCGGTGGCGAAACAATCATTTTGAATCAGGGACAGATAACTACTCTGGCTGCCATATTTTTTATTTTCGCTACTGGCCTTTACCGAAAATCCAAGGGAAGCTAGAGCTGATGCTGTCACGTCGATGGAGCCCACAACGGATTTTGCGCTGTCGATCGGTGCTGCGCGAGTTACATTCGGAAACTGCGCAACAACGCCAATGGGAATGATCCCAAACATCTGAACAACTCCCTCGATATCTCTCTGGAAGACGGACATAAGTTCCCGCTCTCTCTTCTGCATTTTTCCGCGAGCATCTGCCATTTGGCGCATATCATCGGATAACAGTTTATAGGAACTCGCATCGCTATCCAGAAGTTGGTCCAAACTAAAGAATATGGCAGAACGCTTTACTTCGGCTGTTACCCCACCCCAGATTCCAAATCCAAATGAGCTGGCTCCAACTGCAAATCGCAAACTTTTCCCATATTCTATGGTACACATAGAAGTGTCAGTCGCTCCTTCTTTTCTACTTGCTTCTACGCCAACTCCGAAGTGTCCAACTGTTGCATTAGCAAAAGCTTTGCTATCAATTTTTGTACTCTGAACCGTATCTTTTGCATCAGAGCCAAGTTCCTGCATAATTTTATCCGCAACCTGCGCAGAGATAAGCGATCTGTACCCCAAAGTCACACTCTTTATGAATCTGACCAGTGGGGAGTCCTTGGAAAAATTCTGATCCTTATCAATCTGCGACGCGATTCTTTTCAATTTTCTATACATGTGCACGAAGTGTTCCCTTAGATCTTCATCACCGTTGATTTCTAGTCGCCTGATGTACTTCAAAATGTGGTTGAATTCCCTTTTTAATTCACCATTGGCATTAACCTTCTGCGCTAGTGTCTGTTTCCCCATCATAAATTGATTTGTGGAATCTTCGGTCAGGGCCACATTAATTGCCGCCGCCACACAGGCGATTAGGTTTCTCCATTCCAGCAGATCAACTTTTAACACGGCGGTTCTCGGATTGGCGACAAAGTCGGCCATGCTTTCTTTGGTTACGGAAATATTGTATTTTTTCAATTGTTCCAGAGCTAATTTGTTCTTGTTTTCAGAATTCGAATTTATGAACTGATTACCGGAAGGATCTTGCTTGGCTTCATCTTGAAGAGAATTAGACATTTCAGTGACTGAAATACCCAAAAGGAATGATGATATAACGCGCTTCATTTTCTTTGAACTCCAATATTATTGGTACCATTTTATATTGGAAAACCTAATTTTTGATTAATGTATGGCCCAATATAGAAGATTTTGTAGAAATGCATTTTATATATGGTAGATCCACACTTTCTCAATCCGAGGCTATACAGGAAATATAGTGATAAGTTCACCACAATAAATTTGAAATCTTTTATAGATAATGGACATACCATGCCATAATGAATTATCATCGAATCGTTTTAGTGCAGGTCGTCGTGGTGATGATGTGCAGTGGTTTGTTAGTTAGGAGAAAAATAATGAAGAAACTTGTAAGCGCAGCAGTGTTGGCGCTGCCGTTGTTTTATGGGGTTGAGGCAGCCGAGGTGGCACCAGAGGTAGAGGAGGCCGTCGAAGAGGAGCATCCTGCATATGAAGGCGTGTATTTCGGTTTTGGTCCACACGTGGGCGCCGTTGGGTTCGCGTTGAGAGATGCTACCGGTTCGAATACCGGTGTTTTGGTAGGGAGCGAGGATAGAATAAACGATAGTAAAACTCGTCTAGGAGGCTCGCTCGTTTTGGGTGTTGGAAAGAAACTGCCAAACAACAAGTTCTATGGCAGCTTTGAAGTTGGTTTGGACTTCGCTCCGAAAATCACTTCGATTGCTGTATATCAGGCTAGTGCAACTACTAGGCTTTATTCCCATGCCAGGCTTTCCCGCAATGGTATAACTCCGTCGTTGGCAATTAGGCTTGGCGCAGTGGATTGCAATACCAAAATATTGACCTATCTTAAAGGTGGAATATCCTGGGCGAAGATAACCGCGGATTACCCGCCTGCCGCCGGTGATAAGCCAATAGACAGTAAGCTCACGACTGCCACTCCTTTCGTTGGGCTAGGTATCGAGAAGGCCTTTGCCAAAAAAATGACCTTCAGACTTGAGGGCGATTTTAAATTTGGCAAAAATAAAACCAAAGATTTTGATCTATACAATGGAAATATATCGACAAAGGTTTCGCATAGATACGAAACCAATATCAGAGCTCTTATCTGCTATAACGTAAGGATTGGCGCGTAACTATGATTGTTCTGCAAGAAAGGCGGCTTCGGCCGCTTTTTTTGTTGTGCTATATACATGATGAATCACTATACATGTGTGGTAGAACGACGGTGCATGATGCTCTAAAGCACAACGGGATAACATATAAAAAAACGCCATTTATACCTGGAAAGGGACGAAGAGCAACGAAGAAGGTTTACAGATTTTGTAGGAACGTGCCGTAGAAGTCGTCTGGTTTATGTTGATGAATCGGGGATTGACGAGTATCGTGAACATGGTCGAGCCAAACGAGGAGAGAAGATTATTGCGGAAATTTCTGGTAGAAAGTTTGCGAGGCAGAGTGTAGTTGCTGCGAAATGTGGGAAAGAGATAATTGCGCCGTTTGGATATGACGGAACCTGCAACTCCGAGTTGTTTTTATGGTGGCTGAAAACGATGCTCATCCCGAAGTTAAAGAAGAGGCAAATCGTCGTTATGGACAACGCCTCGATTCACAAAAGAAAAGAGATTCGGGAGGCCATAGAGAAAGCCGGCTGTCACCTGGTATTTCACTTCGTGATCTGCGATTCAGCCTCCGTATTCTCCTGATCTCAATCCGATCGAGTATTTTTGTAGCTGGCTAAAAAGAAAAATCCGCTCTCTAAAACAAAAATTTGACTCCTTGGCTGATGCTATATACTGTGCATTATCATAACGAATCGTGTATACTTTCTGCATAATCCCGTCTTTCTTGGCTCTGAACACCATACCATCCATAAAAATCACTGAATATACAGACTTCAACGGCCTTGATTGCCACTCCTTGATCTCGCCGAGAACACGGTTGGTAACATTGAATACAACCTCCGCCGAGACCTCAAATCCATACAGTTCCCTGATGTTTTCGGCTATGTCCCGGGTGCTCATGCCACAACCGTACAGCGAAATTATTTTGTCCTCGATCCCGAAAATATCCCCTTGATATTTCTTCACAATTTGAGACTCAAAATCGCCATTCCGATCTCGAGGAACCGATAATTCAATCTCCCCGCTGCTGCTTTTTACAGTCTTCCCATAGCTCCCATTGCGATAACTGCCTGAATCTTCAGGCCTTTCTCCATTTTTCGAAAATCCAAGACGCGTCTTCAGCTCTTCGTCATACATCATCTCAATTGCTTCTTTTTTGAGCTCAACTATCAGATCATTGATGGCTTTCAGATCATGACCATCGCCCAGCAATCCTCTCAAAGTACTGCACAATTCCTGCTTCGATTCTTTCTCTTCTTTGCTTAGCTTCTTGATCATTGTAAATACCTCCTAATTTAGTTACTTCTAACAATTATTCGCCATTTACACAAAATATCTTACGGCCTCTGATGATTTCACTGTTCGTTATGCCAGGAACTCTAGTTGGTTTTTTGGAATTTTGCGGCAATTGGTGCTTCGTTATCTCTTTGTTAAACATTTTACAAAAATCATCTATAGAACAAAACAACTCTGTGGTATCATGATTCATGGCTAGGCCTTTCCTCATAACTTGTTGAAAGTCTAGTTTTTAACTAAGTTCTAATCCATAGTTCGCGTTAATATCTTCATCCATGATGATTATCCTAAATTAGCAGTCCTCCGTCTCGCGATGGGTCTTATTCTGTTGACTCCACTTTCGCAATGTGTTCTGTTCCCCTAGCTTTATCACAGTATCCCTTTAGCTCGCTGGTGTCGTGTTCAACTGTTCCATCTCTATGGTCTGTTCTGTATTTTTTCCCTAATAAATGTCTAATCATATTTTCACACTCGTTGTAAATGAGGAAGAAGTGCAAAAATACATAGAGAATCAAGAAATGCACCACTCTGAAGACAATTTTAGAATTTCGGAATTCTGAGTTTACTCTTAACTACCGCTTTGCAAGCGTATCCCAAACCACCGGCTTTAGCCAGTTGTAATTGATGACATCCATTTCTATGTCCATATAATTAAAAACGATTTTTATTTCCATGGGGCCGGGTATAAACCTTACGCTTTAGCGTGAATTGCTTTAGCATTCTAGTAGTTGTAAGCTGAGGCATGAACAATACTCGAGAAAGATACGCCAAAGGTGCCTA
>JAIRMS010000083.1 GCA_031258475.1 Holosporaceae bacterium | reverse complement strand
AACGTCGTGAGACAGTTTGGTCCCTATCTGCCGTGGGTGTTCGAGAATTGAGAGGAGCTGCTCCTAGTACGAGAGGACCGGAGTGGACATGTCACTAGTGTACCGGTTGTGACGCCAGTCGCAGCGCCGGGTAGCCATAACATGGAAGAGATAACCGCTGAAAGCATCTAAGTGGGAAACTCGCCTCAAAATTAGTTCTCGCCATCAGAGTCGTGGAAGACTACCACGTTGATAGACCGGATGTGGAAGAGCAGTAATGCTTGAAGCTAACCGGTACTAATAACTCGATTGGCTTGATACGCAGCAATCAGACGTAAGTTTCTTGTTTTTTGTGAGGTTTTGTCAAGGAATCTGGTCTTATTTAGTCCGGTGGTTATGGCGGAGGATTAAACGCTCCATCCCATCCCGAACTGGAAAGCGAAAGTCTCCAGCGGCAATGGTACTACGTCTTAAGGCGTGGGAGAGTAGCACGCTGCCGGACTTAATAAGATCAGATGGACGATCATCTATGTACTTTTTATTTTCGACTGAGAGCTTGTTCGTTAATAGCTGAGTTTTGTCCTAGCCAGTCAAACTCGCCTGGACTGAAGCTTTGTCGCGATCGGTTTTACGTAGGCATTCTACTCAAAAACTCTCCGGACACGCCGCATGACCTGGTCAGAACTATTGTACGCGTTCAAAACGAGTTGTGCGTACCACACTTTCAAAAGGTTAACAAAATATTAATTGACTCCTCTTGTGCAAATATAAGATAATCTGACGGGTTTTAGGTGAATTGGTTGATTTCTCGGGGGTTCCATGTGGAAAAATCTTTTAAAAGAATCGTTGCTGATAGCTTTGATTGTTATTGCTGGTTGCAAAGATAAAAAAGAAGTCCAAACGCCAATGCAATTCGTTGGAGCAGCAAAAGTTGTGAGACAAAACGTTCCATTTGTGGTGGAAGTTCCAGCAAAGATAACCGGAGCGCTGGAAATTCAGATACGGGCCCAGGTAAGCGGCATTCTTAAATCACGCCTATTCCAGGAAGGGCAATACATTCATGAAGGTGAAAAGCTCTTTGAGATAGATCCGGAACCGTATAAAGCGGCGCTGACCCGGGCTCAGGGATCTTTTGCACAGGCAGAATCCGAGTTGCGCAGAACTACCAGAGACTATGAGCGCATGAAAAAATTATTTAAAGACGGCGCGGTAAGCCAAAAAGATCATGACGACTCTCTTTCCGCCTACGAGCGGGCTGACGCTAATCTGAAGGTGGCCGAAGGGTCGTTGCATGAAGCGGAGATTAATCTGGGATACACCGAGGTGAAGGCTCCAATTTCAGGAATCATAGGGAAAGAGGCGCAGTCAATCGGAAATCTGGTATCTGCTCCGGTAAAAGAATCCAGTTTGCTGACTTCCATGGTGAAGATATGTCCTTTGCACGCTAATTTTTCCGTATCCGGCTCCATCTGGAGCAATATGAATAAGAGCTATCGAGATGGGAAAATAGAACTGGCTCGGCTCGATAATTTTAAGGTCGAAGTGATAATGCCGGACGGCTCTGTTTATCCTCAGGCGGGCAGAATTATTTTCGTAGATAGCGGTGAAGATAGTCAGACTTCCAGCGTATCTATCAAAGCTGAAATACCGAACGACAAAAATCAGAAACTTCTGTTGCCGGGGCAATTCGTGAGGGTAAAATTAATCGGAGCCGAATACAAAGACGCCATTGTGATCCCGCAGTCCGCTCTAATTTCCACGAGTACGGGGGAGATTGTCTACGTCGTGAGAGACGACAAGGTGGTGGAAGTTCGTCCGGTAAAAGCCGAGTTGGTCGGCGATAAAGTCGTAGTCAGTTCTGGTCTAAAAGAGGGTGAAATCGTCGTATCGGAAGGAATCATTAAAACTCGTCCAGGGCAGCCGGTAAACGCGGTGTTAAAGTCCGGAGATTCCAAGCAATAACGAAAGGAAGTAGTTATGTTCTCTCGTTTTTTCATAGATAGACCCATTTTTGCGACGGTTGTTTCTCTCATCATCGTCATAGCTGGTTTCATATCAATGAATAATTTGCCGGTTGCACAGTATCCGGAATTGACCCCTCCATCGATCGTCGTAACTGCCAGTTATCCGGGAGCGAGCGCGGAAACCATATCCGAAACCGTTTTGGCTCCGCTGGAGCAGAAAATCAACGGCGTGGAAAACATGATCTATATGGCTTCGGTTGCGTCCGGTAGCATTGGAGCGTCGACAACCCAGGTTTTCTTCAAAGTTGGAACTGATCCGGACAAAGCCATGATTGACGTTAATAATCGAGTTCAAACGGCCACATCGTCTCTTCCAGAGGAAGTTCGCAGGTATGGAGTGACTGTATCGAAGAGGTCTCCAGCTATTTTGCAGGTGATAGCGTTGTGCTCCGAAGACAGCAGATATGATTCCACATATATGGGGAATTACGCTCTCCTAAATATTGTCGATGAATTAAAAAGGCTGGAGGGAGTCGGAGATGCCAACGTAATGGGTGGAAACGATTATTCTATGCGAATTTGGTTAAAGCCAGACAGACTGGCTAAGTTAGGTCTTAGCACGTTCGAGATTGCCGCCGCGATATCATCTCAAAATTCTCAGCGTGCTGGCGGAGCGGTCGGGAAAAGGCCAATGGACATTAAAGTGGACAAAAGCTACACGATCGTCGCTCCAGCGCGATACTCCACCGCAAAAGAATTTGAAAATATAATCCTGAGAGCAAATCCAGACGGAACGTCACTAAAATTGAAAGACGTTGCCGATGTTGAACTTGGATCCCAATCCTACGACATTGTGGCCAAAACCAGAGGGCAAGACGCAGTTCCAATCATGATTTTTTTAGCTCCTGGAGCAAATGCACTGGAAACTTCAGGGAGAGTCGAGAAAAAGCTTGCCGAGTTATCTGCGTGTTATCCGAAGGGAATCCACCACAAAATCGCCTATGACACAGCTGGATTTGTTCGCCACTCCGTAAAAGAAGTAATAAAAACTTTGTTCGAAGCTATGACATTGGTTTTTCTGGTGGTTCTGTTGTTTTTGAAAAATCTGAAGGCAACATTGATTCCTTGCCTAGCAGTTCCGGTGTCCATTATCGGCGCTTTTGCCGGAATGATGCTGCTGGGATTTTCCATAAACACGCTTACGCTGTTCGGATTAGTTTTGGCCATCGGGATCGTGGTCGACGACGCGATTATAGTTATAGAGAACGTCGAACGTCTCATGAATAATGAAAAATTGTCCGCGCGAGATGCAACGATCAAAGCGATGGAAGAGGTGAGCGGAGCTCTAGTGGCCATAGTGTTGGTTCTATGCGCGGTTTTCGTTCCGGTTTCGTTCATGGGGGGACTGGCTGGAGCAATGTATCGACAATTTGCCATTACCATTGCTGTATCTGTCACCATATCTGGAATTTGCGCGCTTACGCTCACTCCGGCTCTCTGCGCGATTTTTTTGCGAGAACATTCCTCAAAAGCAGCGGTAAGAGGGCGATTTTTCACATGGTTTGACGCCAAATTTAGAATACTCACGCTTAGGTACTCGCAATCCGTGGGGTTTTTTCTGAAAAATGTAAAAATTTCGCTGATCGCTGTGTTTTTAATCATCGCTGCGACGATCGCTCTGTTTAAGATTACTCCGGGCAGTTTATTGCCAGAAGAGGATCAGGGAGTGTTTCTTTCCTGCGCCATGATGGATCCGGCCGCTTCCCTTGATAGGTCCATGGACGTTATATCAAAAGTCAATGATGCAATGTTAAAAGATCCAAACGTGCGCGATGCTACCTACGTTGCAGGATACGATATGCTAAGCGGAACGATTGCAACAAACGCCGCAACGATGTTCTGCATATTGAACGACTGGAGTACCAGAACCAGTTCTGAACAGTCGGCCGCCATGCTTGCCAAAAAAGTCATGAAAATAGGATTTGGAATCACCGACGGTATAGTGCTGGCGTTCTGTCCTCCGCCGATCGTCGGCATGAGTACGACGGGCGGGTTCGAAGCCTACGTTCAACAAACCGGAAAAATGGACGTTGTTGGCCTGGAAGCAAAAGTGAAAGAATTTATAATCGCAGCTTCCAAACGACCGGAATTGAGCGGATTAAACACAACGTTTAACGCCAATATTCCGCAACTAAAAATGGACGTGGATAATATGAAAGCTCTGTCTCTGAGCGTGCCAATCAATGAAATATACGCCACCATGGCCGCCACGTTTAACTCTCTGTACGTAAACGATTTCTCGCAATGCGGAAGAGGGTATAAGGTCATGATGCAGGCAAAGGGTGATTATAGAGCCTATCCGGAACAAATTAGCGAGCTGTATGTTAAATCTTTGAATGGAGCCATGGTTCCTCTGTCGTCGTTTGTGAAATTGTCACTTGCGGTGGGGCCGTTGATTTTCGAAAGATTCAATGTATTTCCGGCGGCTAAAATTCTTGGCAATCCGGCTCCGGGATATACTTCGGGCGAAGCCATCGAAGCAATGGAAGACGTTGCAAAGCAAGTTCTTGGAGAGGGCTACTCCTTATCCTGGACCGGCTCCGCATATCAGGAAAAGCAGGCGGGCGGATCGTCCTACAGCGCTCTAATCCTAGGACTGCTGGTGGTATTTTTGATTCTAGCCGCACAGTATGAACGCTGGACATTGCCTTTGGCGGTGATTCTTGTGGTCCCATTTGCCATGTTTGGTGCGATTCTGGCTGTCTATATGCGAGGATTTAGCAACGACATATATTTCCAGATCGCTCTTGTTACCCTTGTGGGATTGGCGTCCAAAAATGCAATCCTGATCGTTGAGTTTGCGGTTATGCTAAGAAGTTCTGGAGAATCCATTCTAAATTCAGCCATAAAAGCGGCGCAACTGCGATTCCGCCCAATTGTAATGACGTCGCTCGCCTTCGTGCTGGGATGCCTTCCTCTTGCTCTGAGCAGCGGAGCAGGTTGCGCGAGTCGCCATTCTCTTGGAACGGGAGTTATCGGCGGAATGATTGGAGCCACGGTGTTAGCGCCGCTGTTCGTTCCTCTGTTCTATGTGTTGGTTACCGCTGGAAGTGAAATGTTTAGAAGGAAAAAATCTAATGCATAATTACAAAAATTTAGCGCTCTTATCGATTTCTCTGATTTTGCTCTCGGCGTGTGAAATGGGTCCGGATTATAAACGCCCCAAAATAAATATGCCTGATCTTGGGGCAGAAAAAGAAATAGCCGAATTCGTTAATAACAGATGGTGGAACGTCTTTTCCGATTCTACTCTAAATAGACTGGAAGAGCAGGCTCTGAAATATAATTCCGATCTGAAACAAGCCATTGCAAACGTTGACATAGCATACGCCGCGGCTGGAATAGCGTTTTCCGATCTACTTCCGTCAGTCGGCGCTTCAGTAAATAGTAGCGAGTCTTTAAAAACAAACAAGAGAAATAAAGATCATGTTGCAGCGGCTGGAGCTTCATATGAGCTGGACTTTTTTGGAAAATACAGAAGGGCAAACGAGGCCGCCCAAGCTAATTTGCTTTCTTCAACGGCGGCCAAAGAATTGGTTCTGTTAACGGTAACAGCCGAGGTGGCCAAAACTTATTTTCAACTGAGATCATTGGATGCGAAGCTGGCGATAGCGAAAAGAACACTAAAAACCCGTCAGGAAACGTGCGCCGTTTATAGAAGCAGATTTAAAAACGGCTATTGCACCGAGCTGGATTATTTGAGAGTCGAATCCGAAATGTCATCGGTAAAAACTACAGTGCTGGATTTGGAATCCTCGTTGGCCAAAATAGAAAACGCTCTGAGCGTGCTGATTGGATCGAGTCCTAGCGAAATGATCGCAAGGAAAACTGCCAAAGATCAGGCCATCGAGAAATTGCGTATTCCGTCCAATGTTCCAAAGGGTATTCCATCTGATATCCTGGCAAGACGGCCAGATGTTCTGCAGGCCGAAGGTCAGCTTATCGCCGCCAACGCAAAAATAGGAGAAGCGCGCGCCGCACATTTCCCATCCATTTCTCTAACGGGAGCATTTGGATTTGAAAGTACTTCGCTTACAAAATTGTTTAATTCCGAATCCGATATGTGGAATTTTGGAGGGGGTATTTCGTTGCCAATCTTCAGCGGAGGAAAAATCACCGCTATGAATAAAGCCGCCGAAGCGAATTATCGAAAAATGCTGGCGGGCTACGAAAAATCTATCCAAATGGCCTTCAGAGAAACTCTCGATGCGCTTACGTCCAATAGAAAAACCCGGGAAATCGTTATATCCAGGACGCGTCAGGTTAATTCTCTGAAAAGAGGCTATTACATTGCAAAAAAACAGAAAGACTCCGGATTAATTGGATTGCTTGATCTGCTCGACGTCGAAAGAGGACTGCTGTCGGCTGAAATGAAACTGGTAGGTGCTCTGCAAAAACAGCTGAACGCCGTTGTCGATCTCTGTAAAGCTCTCGGCGGAGGCTGGAAGCAATCCTAGCTTCTACGCTTCGCCAGCCGATTCCAAGAATATGGCGTTGGAAGGAAGCGTCGGGAGTTTTTTGTTCTCAATAATCATAGAAAAATAATGATAAAATTGGTTGCATTCATCTTTAACCAGCTGAATTATAGATTCAATCACTTCTTCGTCAGCCGAGAACGACGATACAAACGGAATTGTTAGACTATATACAATACGATTCCCAATCGATATTAAATCGAAGTGTCCCACCCAAATTCTTTCATTTGCCTTTACCAAAGCGTCCGTTATCGCAAAATACTTTTCTTTCGGCACACGCAAATTCATATCGCAGGAAAAATAAATAATCTCGTAATCGGATTTAAAAATAACGGAAAGAATATATTCCGGTTTCTCGTCTTTTAACTGGATAGAAATCTCATTATCGTCTATCCTGCTAAAATGTAAATTCATTTTTGTGGCAAACGTTTCCGTTACATCGATTGGATTGATATTCAAATTTTTCCCCTGTACTTTTGCGGATAAGATTATCATAAAACTCTTTATTAAAAAAACCATTTGTTCTAAAATATATTCAGTGGGTGATAATTTGTGGTTTGTAATTTTTCCAACGTTGCTTTCTCGATTTTTGGCCTGCCGGTGCATTGGTATTCTTTAGCTTACATTTTCGGAATAATTATCGCTCAAAGATTATCAATTTTTCTTTCTAAGCAATTGGAGATAAAAATTGCTTCCCGCCTAATTGATGATTTCGTAAGCGTTGCCATAATCGGAATAATATTGGGCGGGCGACTGGGATATGTTTTGTTTTATGATTTTGCCTATTATTTCCGATTTCCAATAGAAATTTTTAAAGTCTGGAAAGGCGGCATGTCGTTTTATGGCGGTTTTATCGGCGTTGTGGCAGCCGCCTACTGGTTTTGCAGAAAGCATAAAATTATTTTCTTGAGATTTCTTGATTTGTGGTCTGTGAGCGTTCCCATTGGATTGTTTTTTGGCCGGATCGCAAATTTTATAAATGCGGAATTGCTGGGGAAAGAATCTAGCGTTCCCTGGAACGTCATTTTCAGCGACGGAATTCAGAGGCATCCCAGCCAACTTTACGAAGCGTTTCTGGAAGGAATTTTATTGTTTTTTATGATGTTATTAGCCTTCAATAAAAAATATCATCAGTACAGAGGCAGACTTTCCGGAATTTTTTGCGCCGGATATGGCGTCGCAAGGTTTTGTGCGGAATTTTTCCGCGAACCTGACTCCGATTTCAGCCACAAATTACTGTGCACTTCGGGGTTAAATCTAAATCAATATATGAGCATCGCCATATTTCTGCTGGGAATGGTTTTAATAGCAAACCAGGCAGTTAAATCGCGCCCAGACAACAAACCACTAAAATAAATTGCATCCGCAGACGTCGTTTTTTTTATGCTTTGTTAATTTCATTACATCCCCCAATGATTCATCTATGGTTCTATTTCCATAGGTTAGGACATCGATGTAGGAGTCGAATTTATTGGCCTGCTCTTTCATGCAGGATTGCTTCAACCGTGCAGAAATAGCTCGAGTTTCAGAAATTAAAGTTGATATATCTTCTGTCTTTTCGCCCCTGAAATGCCTGCGCAATTTTTCGGCATGACTTTGGGCGACCGGACAAATTTCGGTGGATTTGTTGAAACAACCGGATAAAACTAAACAAATAAACAAAGCTCTGTGCATCACCGCCTCCGCAACTGAAAGTTCTAGCCCCAATATTTTGATTATAAAACAAGAATCTTCACAAAAAGCTAAATTTTGCTAAATTTATTTTGGTTCAAGAGTAGATTGAGTAGATTTTCTTATAGGATAAGGTAGATGTATGGTCTCATATTGTGTAGGGATGGATTTATTTTAAAGCTATGAGGATTATTTTTCCAAGAGTTAACAATGGATTCGTATGGAGTTAATCCCTTCGGAGTTTTCAGTCGTTTAGC
>JAIRMS010000066.1 GCA_031258475.1 Holosporaceae bacterium | reverse complement strand
TAATCATCGCTATGTACCACTAATATTCTGTTTCTCCGCCATTTTGGTTTTAGGTTGAACGGCATTTTATGATTTCATTTTAGAGCGATCATGAATTTAAAAGCAATCCGAGATTAACTTGTAGTTTTTAAATCCGCTCCGCCAAATCATTTGGCTATGAGGTATTTCGTACTTGAAGGGACGTTTCAAAAATTGAAGTTAGAAGACAAAAAAATGATACAACTTGATGTTTGTAATTGTATGTGGTATATGTACACGTGGTATATGCATGGTGCATGTACTGTCTGGTGCGGGCGATCGCACTGTGGAGTCATGAGGTGATTTATGGAAAAGAAAATAGAGGAAGAGGTTTTGACCTTTATAGGCGTAGCTTCTGAATTGACTCTTGCGTATTCTGGACCTAACTATGAAGTTGGCGATGGATCTAAGGACTAAGCATAGTTTAATGACTTGGTGAAAAGGTAGGGCTTAATCCTCTGGGTGGGTTTGTGTGATATCACGCAAGTTTTCTTTCGGAGATTGGCCATTCCTGCAAAGAGCAGTTGTAGTAAATCACTGGAAATTAGAGTCGAGAGAGATTGGTTTTTATGTTTTTTGAGTGGAGTGAGTGGATTTGTGGAGCAAAATGTAGAGAGTGTTTTGTATTATTGAGGCTGGATCAAGATAGTTACAGCATGCTGGATAAAGAAATGAGTTGTTGTGTCAGTATCCTGTTGGAAAATGAGTTTATTTATGAGAACGGTATTTTTTGTCCAATCTCTCCTGTATCCGAATTTGATAATACGTTTTTGAACGATGTAATTAAAAACCTCGTTAGTTTAAGGGTAATCAGTTCAACTACAAACAGCGTTAGAAGGAATTATATTGCTATTCAGGCAGAACCTGGCGGTATAACGCAAAGAGAGTGGGTTACGAAAATTCATGATGTAAAAGTTCAAAAGTTTTTAGTAGTAAAGGCTTATTTTTATTTGTGTAGAGTCCAATTTATCTTGAAAAGGAATAAGTTGAAAGGATTGATAGATGCACTCAATAGAAGTTTGATGGGGTATCATCCTAGTCTGTCTATTGATGAATCTTATCTGTTAGCGGCAGCACTGGATAGCGCATGTTTATTCTTCCCTAAAAACATAGCGTGTTTATCATATGCTGCGTCATTGTTTATGCTTCATAGCAGCCAGTGTTTGGAATGTAAGTTTGTTATAGGAGTACAAACTCTTCCGTTTTATGCCCACGCCTGGATAGAAGTCGGTGGAGTTCTAATAAATGATAATCCGGAGTTGAATAGACCTGTTGCATAAGTATTATTCCAGTCCGCGGAACAGAGATCGGGAAGAGATTGGATTTTTGCAGTGCGGAGCAATTTTTATGCAAAACCGTTTTTCATATTAACAATTCCTGCGATGATTCTAATTTTTTCGTTAAATCTCAAACGTTTATTCCTGTAACGATCGGACATGATCCGAAAAATCTTGATGTCTCCGAGAATATTTTCAACGATTACGCGAACTTTTGATAAAATCCCGTTCGCCGTTTTTTCTGCCGCAGTAAGCTCTCCTCCTTTCGGTTTTTTCTTTGGAGTTTCAGAGTCTTCATGGATGTTTTTGAGCCCTTCGTACCCGGAATCGCCGATGGCATGAACGCCCTGCGGAATTTCCTCGCCGTCCTCTAACAGAGTGAAATCATGGACAGTTCCCGGAACCGTCTTCGAAACATGCATTATCCGCCCCTTCTTCGTCACTCGAATTTCAGTCTTCAGCGTGTGTCGCTTCTTCTTTCCGGAATAATATTGCTTTTGATCGCGCTTCGGACGCTCGATCTGATTTTCCGTGGCGTCGATAATTAGATCTTTGATCTCCTCGGGACTTAGCTGATCCCTCTGCGGCAGAGACATCGTCTTCAGCAAAATCGGTTCGAGTCGCCGAATTATCCGGCAAACGTTCGATTTGTGCAACCCGAACAGCATGCCGACAAACTCCTGCGTGATGTAATGACGGTAATACAGCAACAAAAGCAGAATCATCTCCGCAAGATCGTGCCTGAAAAACCGTCCGCAACGTAGGTATTTGCCTATGATTTCCTGCTCCCATAACGGAGAAACTTCCTCCAAAATCACCTCAAACTCCCTAGGTTTCACTCCGAAAAGTCTCAAAAATATCTCAGGCTTCTTCCTTAATATGCTGTATTTCACCTAAACCACCTCTTATTTTCAAAAAAACAACTCTTTTATAACTACTCTCTATCTGAAATTCAACTTATGCAACAGGTCTAATGAATCTGATTTATCAGTCTTAGTTCTTATCATCTGTGACTCCCTAAATCTCTTGATTAACAACGGATTTATAACACATACTTTACTCCCACAATTATAGAGATGTTCAGCCAGCAACTCGTGATAACATCCAGTTGCTTCCATGCAAAAAACAGGAATATCTGTACTCTTCAAACTTTTTGTCCATTCCAACAATGACGCAAAGCCTTCATTATCGTTACTGAAAACCCTAGTTCTTTCTTGCCATCAAAAAGACAACAAGCGTCGAACTTCAACTTGGAAACATCGATTCCTACAAACATTTCAAATCTCCTACTATAATTAAAAAGAATGTTTTTAGAGCATTGTCGTAGAATACGCGGTAGTTTCTTATCAAAGTGAGCTCCGCAACATACCATCCGCTCTCAAAACACAATTTTAGGTAGAGGGACAAAATGTTCCGCACGCATTCCAAGACGCTACGGAGACCACGGCCTCTCTCTACCTCTTCGCTACAAGATAACACGATATAATTCGTATTACCCCCCTTAAGATACGACGGTGATTTTCGGAAGTTCGTCACAAAATCATTCTCTACTCCAGTCATTTTGGTTGAACTTTTGCATGTCGGTTTTGGGATGGTTTTTTCGAACCCCCTCATACAAAGAAGCTAGAAGGTCATTTCGGAGAAAATCTACTGTTCCGCTCGTTTGGAGAATTTTTGGAAAAATGGAGAGAAAATCCGGTTGACAGATCTAATATGTCATACATTTTACATTAATTTAAAACACATTCGCGATCGCAAATGCCTCTGCTACAGAGGGTTCCGGGCATCTATTGCATTTGAGTAAAATTTGATATTCTCCGCGCACTCATAAGAATTGGTGGAGCTAACGTCCCTTTAGACGAACTCGTTCTCCGGTTCCGCTGCCAAAACTTTTTCTTTGGTTACAAGCACTTACGGAGATTTTTCTGAAGGTCGTCCTCGCACTATGTTAATGTCACTTAAGGCGAACTTTTAGTGTTCTCCGTTCCCCTGCCAAAATTTTATCGTAGTTTCAAGGGGTTATTGAAATGTTTTTGCGAGAAGTGTCAGCCGCCATGCGGGTGGGAGTAGAAAAAGGTATTTTCTTGCCGGTTGCGCCATATCTCTTGGTTTGAAAATTATGAAGGTTCGTTATTTTTTAGACGATATGTTCTCTAATATCTTTCATCAATAACTATGTGATTTTAGCAATTCGCTTTAATGATTTATGAAAATTTTAGAGAAGTCGCGATTAGTCCATACGAAAAAACGAACATGTAGTAATTGTTCTGCCAACCACCGTATCACAGCAAAATGAAAAAATCATCATATATTCACCCTCTAAATTGTCCAATATCACCGAAGAATTTGCACAGAGATTCTAGGCAGCGTTATATTGTATTTTAGAAAAATTGAATATATTGATTTTTATCACAAAAACTACTGCCTTTTTGCTTTTATAAATAAATTGCTTCCTACGACTAAAGAAATATGCTATATTAAAGTTAGGAATTTATGGAGAAATAAGCTTTGAGATGGTATACTTTAAAATTTTTCAAGAAGATTGCAAGTGTTTTGATTGTTAGTGTAGCCATTAGCAATGCTTTGTTGGCTTTGCCTCCTGATGAGTGTGCATTATCAGATTGTGTAATGGGTAATAGAACGCTATCTTGTAGCATGGTGAAGTGTGTGTTTTCCGATGGCTCATCGCATAGTTGCGATCTTGTTAATGACACTGTCCTGGCGTTAGATAATTGTACCTTAACAAAAGGCATTCCGGCATGGCTAGTGGCATCTTCTGATATTGGAGGAATATTAGGATGGATCTATTTTGGAACAAGAGCACTTTTTAAAGCGACTTGTTGCAAACCGTCTCTTAGGGAAGAACGAATGCGTGGCCGTTTTCAGCGCATACTTTCCGCAGAACTTTTGTCATTTATAATTACTACACCATCTGCTATATATCTTTTTTACAACCTCATAAGCGGAGCGCCTCATGGGCTGGATACGTTTCTCGCTGGGATTGGTCCAATGCTGGTTGGTGGAATACAGTTTGGATATGATATATTTAAAATTGTTGGCTGGGGATTAAAAAAGTGTGGTCGTGGTTTGTATCATCAGTTTGGTAACAAATGGTTTGGAATTGGGAAAAAGCCTGCAGCGATGTAAGTTGGTGAAACCCGAACATATATTGAGAAGATAAGTTCAGACATTGATGAATTGTTAATAGAAAAATTTTCCTCCCATGCGTCTCTGGTTCAGCTGAATGTTTTGGAAGGGCAGGCTCTATCTGATGCGAAAGTTGCTTCGTACTGTAGCAGATTGTTGAGTGGTAGAGAGAAGTTAAATGATATTTCGGGAGCTATGGCTAACGATAATGTAACGCTGAAAGATTTAATATATTGCGGGAATGAATTTAGATCAATTAATGAAAGCAGGAGCAGCTGCGAATGAATTATCGGCTGCAATAGCGGAAGCCTTACCGCTTATACACGAAAGAGTAAATCCAGTTGCTTTAACTGAGGAAGATGATGGTGGTTCTATATAGTTTAAGGAGATACGAATATGAATAAGATTTTGTTATTTTGTTGTTCTTTATTTTTTTCTTGCCATTCTTTTGCAATGCTTAAACACCAAAAAATAAATATTGATTCGACTGTGATTTTATCTGTAACTTCAAAAAATCTCGCCGCTTATTATAATGAAGTTGCTCCTAAAATATGGAAAAATTATGGCATATTGGGAAAATATAATCCAAAAGCCTTGCCATTAGCAAAAAAAGAAGCGATCTCTATTCAATCAGAAAACTTGGGGAGTTTGGTTGGTTTTTGCAGAGCTCATTTGGTTTTATCTGGTAATCTGCTGCAACGCATGTGGGAAAAAGTTAATTACTTAAATCTGCCAAAAGAGATTCAATCTATTTTGAAATCGCAAAAATTAGATATAAGTCGTGATAAATCAATACCAAATAAATTGTTGCTTTTCTGTTCAGTAAAATTACCCTGGAATAAATGTATGGAAACATTGCAGCCGATATTTAAAGAGGGATCACTTTCCCATGAGTATTCTATTGAAGAAGCTCTATTTATATTATACGCGCATCCGGAAACGCCAGGATTATTTGCAAGGTCACATTATGCAAAAGAAAGAAGACTTTACGAGCGTTGTGTAGCAGCATCTTTAATGAGAATCTTGCAAGAAGAGGGCGTGGAACCTGAGGTGGGCAGAGCTTGGAGTACAGAAACTGAAATCGATAATGCTACTAAAGCTGCGGCTTGTGCTTATATAAAAGCTCTTTCAAAAAGCGATTGATGCTTGTTAACTTGCATAAAATAGAAATTAAGTCAGTGTAGGTTGGTGTTTTGGTGTATTCTCTTTTTTAGGTACCGTAAATAGTTTTGTGTAAAGCGCCGAAACGCCCATGCTCACGCCGCTCTCCCGTTCAGCTTTTCGGAGAACAGGATCATAAGCTGCGAGCAGATTGTACCCCAATTGCGGATT
>JAIRMS010000047.1 GCA_031258475.1 Holosporaceae bacterium | reverse complement strand
CTGTTGATTGGGGAAAATGTGTGTGCTAGCCTGACTCTGGTGGTTGTGGTTTTTGTGATTGTAAGAGAGGTCGAGCGATGCTGGAAAGACGATGAAGGCGGTAGCGGAGATTCTCAGTCAACGCCTTCGGGTTTTGTCAATTTTTCCAAATGGTTTTGCATCGTTTTGTTGTTTGTTTGTGGACTGTTGTAATTTTAGGAGGTTGTTATGATGTTTCGTGATATGATGAGATGCGTAAGCGGTGCATGCTGTGCTGCGGTGATGATGTGTGGGGCGAGTATGGTTGAGGATGCGAAGGGAATGAATGATGATCACAAAACACAGGATGAGTATGATATGGCTTCCCTATCTCCAATAGTTATCGATTTTCCATTTTTAGTAAGCTCTAAGCCCTGGATAGAACCGTTGGAGTGGTGTCGGTTGTTCGAACTTATTTCGCCTAATGTTGAATTTATGTTGAATGTCGGTGATGTGTCATACTCTCTTGATGCTATTAGGATCTTTTGTTCTGGTGCCTTCGAATCTTTTGTGTCTTTTGTTGGATCCAGTTATTGCGATTCCGTTGCAACGAATCGGGTAATTTCGTTTTTTAACTTGTTTCCGCTGGCACTTCATGATATCATTGCCCCCCATGAATATGGGGTGCTAAAGCAGTTAGTATGTAACCTCGATTCTGAGCGTAAGCCGATTTTGACGCAAGCGGATGGGGCTATCTTTAGGTTGGTTTATCCAGTTCTTGATAATTATCTGAGGTGTCAGTCGCTGCATTTTTGAGGATTGTCATGTTTTTTGTTCTCGTTCGAGGAAATAGTGTTTGGTATTTAAAAAAGTCGCAATGCTATGTGGAGATCGTAGATTTTGACAGTTTATTCGTTCTGGCGGATGGTTTGTTTTCATTAACTCGATTGTTGCCTTTAGCTTTTGGGGGCTAAAAAAAGAAGCAAGGATTGATATGTTTTAGTGGGGACAGTTCGAATAAAAACAGAGCGCGATTTAATTGCGCTCCGTTGATAAAGTAGCTGTACACTCAGTTTATGGTATATATATTCCCGGTAGGTGGTGATGGGCGTACGAGCAAGGAGTACCCTGCTAGTTTTTTTTGTCCGGTGTAATTGTCTTTTTTTATGCTAAAAAATCTGTGTGGTCCACTTTTGAGAGTCGCAGTATATTCCAGTTGAATACATCCGCAACATGGATCATTAAGGGAAAATATACATCTTCCCGTATTTGGCGCTAGCTGTTTATGGTTATTTAAACTGCTTAGTTGTACCTCTGTATGCAATGAATGTTTTATATAACCAACGGCAAGCTTTATTGTAGCTTCATTTCTGTCTAAGCCATAATCTCTTCTAAGTGAATCTCCAATAACGGCAATATTTCCATCTGTCACAATGGTTCCAGCAACTGCTCTAAACAATAATCTTATGCAGTTTTTTTGATTTGGTGTAGCAGAATATCTGCGTGCCATTTCTGAAAGTAACATTTGAGCATTTCTTTGTCCTGTAGCATTGGGGCAATATTCTTCGTATTCTTTGTTATTATTTGCTGCAATATTTAAAGATTTTCCTTTTGCTGTTATTTCCAGCGAACGGATATAGCTATTGAATTCTTGTAGTAAACGCAAAAAACCGTTATTTTCTTCGACTGAATCAGTCATGTTAGCTCCGTCCTGCAAAGCCCTTAAAGCGGCAGCTAGCTCACCGTCATTCAACGTTGCTATTTTGTAGTTTTTAACGGCAAATTGAGTCCATGCATGTCCTATTGAAATAAGCGCTGCTTCAAGACCGCCTACAACAATAAATGTATGCCTTGAAATATCACCGAATCTACTCGAAAAACTAAATGCGCCATCTATTGCATGTATAGCCCATTGAGTATCTATTCCTGATTCTAAGTACACATACGTATCTACTAATCCAGCCACGTTGTAAAATAAAATGTTTCCGCACCTTTGAGTATCTACATCCCACATTCCAAAAAGTAAGCGCACCTCAGCGTCTGTCGCTGTCGCATCTAAACTTTGCATTTGATCCTGAACTCTTCTTATAGTTCCTGCATTTAATGCTGGCGCACAAAATACTTCATGTTGACATATAAAAACACAACAAAATAAAAAAAAACTTAAACTTTTTTAAAATTTTATTTAACATGACCGATTTTCCCTTTATGAGACGGATTCTTGAACATATCGTGTAAATCTCACCCATTCTTTTTCACTCCCAACTGCAATGATAGATTATAAGGCATGAACTATTAAGAAAAAGTTAATTCCGAGATTAATTTTAGAGGGAAATACGAAATAATTTCCAGAATTTAGCTAAAATGCCTTTATAATCCACCAATCTCTTCTCCCACAACCAATCCAAAACAGGCACTACATAATCTCCGATTGCTCAAAACTTGGAGAAAAAATGCAATTTGTGAAAAGAAATGACAACCGCCTGCTACATCTCACGAACCTAAATCACTCCAAACACACAACCTCCCCTCGCCTTCCGCCTCTCCATGCACCTCCACCTCGGGCACCACATCATCTCCGATTGCCGGGAATGTAGAGAGAAAAAAAGAAATGGCGATCGCCTACCATTCGCCATCCCGATTTTCAAATACACCTTGAATATTCTCAATCCCCCAGCAAAATCCACCCGAGCGGAACAGAGAAAAACACAAGTTCTACCTAAAATCATTAACTAGATGTATGGTCCCATATTGTGGAGGGATTGGGAATGATATAGTATTATGCCCGGAAGCAAAGGAGGCATTATGGGCCAAATATTACACAGTTGCGCCAGAACGACAGAGGCAGTGCGTCGAGCAATACAAAATAGTAAAGAGAGTTTAAAAAAACTGTCTGAAAAATATTCAGTGAACGAAAAAACGATAGCAAAATGGAAGAAGAGGGATTATGTGCACGACGCGCCTATG
>JAIRMS010000027.1 GCA_031258475.1 Holosporaceae bacterium | reverse complement strand
GGTCCCATATTGAGGAGGAATGGATTTATTTTAAAAAGTTGTGGAGAATTTTCCCAAGAATTTACGATGAACTCGTATGGAGTAAGTCCTTTTAAAGTTTTCAGTCGCTTTGCGAAATTGTAGGCGCATATGAATGCTTTCATGTGCTCATGTAGTTTGTCATGAGAGCTGTAGTAATATCGTTTTACCGTCGCTTCTTTGATGGTTTTGTTCATGCGCTCCACCTGCCCGTTGGTCCAGGGGTGCGCTGGCTGCGTGAGGCGATGCTCGATATTGTGTTCTTCGCAGACTCTATTGAAAATATGTGGGAAAGCGTATTTTTGATGTGGTAGATTCGTGAATTGCTGTCCATTGTCTGTTAAAATTGTGTGAATTTTATAGGGAACAGCGGCAACGAGGTTCCTCAGAAACTGCGCTGCCTGCATTTTCCCTTGCTTTTCCAGGAGTTCCACATAAACGAACTTGCTGGTGCGATCAATGGCCACAAAAAGATACAATTTGCCCTCTTCGGTGCGAACCTCTGCAATATCAACGTGAAAATATCCGATGGGATAGGACTTAAATTTTTTCTTTTCCTTCTTTTTATTATTGAGTTCCGGCAATCGACTGATGCTGTGGCGCTGAAATAACCGATGAAGAGAAGATCTCGTCAGATGCGGAATGCTCTCCTGCAGAGAGTAGAGACAATCGTCCAGCGGCAGCAGAGTATGCCTACGAAAAGCAACACAGACGGCCTCTTCTTCTCGGCTAAGCACTGTAGAATGAGGATTTTTCGGCCCCATAGGCGCGTCGTGTACATAATCCCTCTTTCTCCACCTGGTAACGGTTTTGTGGTTAATTGAGTACCTCTCCGACAGCGTCTTCAGGCTCTCTTTACTATTTTGTATTGCTCGACGCACTGCCTCTGTCGTTCTGGCGCAACTGTGTAATATTTGGCCCATAATAACTCCTTTTCTTCCCGCTATAATATTATGTCATTTCCCACTCCACAATATGGGACCATACATCTAGACTTAGCCAAAAAAATTCCTAGTGGTGTCAGCATTGAATTAGATCTTGTACTAGGTCGTGTTTCGTTAGGAACAATCGATCGAGGAATATTGCTAAAATTTATGGAAGTAGCCACATGTACAGAAACCACATGAGGTATCCTAGTCATCGATCCGTCCACGACTCTTATTTTGACTTTCCGATGAATCTCGATATAAGCCTAGATTCGCAAGAGATAACTACTACTTCTTTAATCTCTAAGGGTTGAATTCCCTGCCGCTTGCGGCGCAAATAGGAGTTATGAGCGAATATATTCACAAGAGTCATAATGTAAGTATATTGATGTATCATTTGGTATTTCCTGCAAAGTACAGAAAGGTTGTATTTGATGAATTTGTGGATAAAGTTTTAAAGGAAGTATGCTTGGAGATAGAGAAAAGATATGACATAAAATTTTTGGAAATAGGTACAGACAAAGATCAAGTTCATTTTTTAGTACAATCTGTACCGACATATTCAGTTACCAAAATTGTAACGATAATAAAGAGTATAAGTGCTAGGGAAATATTTCGACGGATTCCGTTAGTAAAAAAGGTACTATGGGGAGGGGAATTTTGGAGTGATGGATATTTTTCTAGCACAGTGAGTAAGCATGGCGACGAAAGTGTAATAGGTCCATATGTAAAAAATCAGGGAATGGAATATCAAATATTACACAACGATTTCCAATTAAGAATCTTCTAAATACCCCGCCGCTTGCGGCGGGGTCGTTTATTTGCAGAATCATTTGTTTGTAGAGTGACACACACATCACAAAAGTCTAAATTATGAGTAAACCATAGAGCCCGTTTGTTTTTAAGATAGTGTATATAATCGCCCTTTCACGGCGGTAACGCGAGTTCGAATCTCGCTGGGAATACCATCTGAATTTTCAATGGAAAATAGTCGTACGCTTGCGTCATAAAATGATTTATTTATAGTTCACACGATTTTTTTGTAATTTTTACGGAATAGTAACATTATTCGGCTAAGATTTTGATACGGTTCCCACGTTAGGTGCAAAAATGTTTAAAAAAATTGTAGCGACATTTAAATTAATAGTCTCCATATGGGTATGTATTTTAGTGCCGCTATTGGTCGGCATTAAGCTGGTAAAATCTTCTTCAATTCGTGACCTGGGGAAATGCGTAGACACTTTTGTGCATAGCGAGGGAATCGGAATATCCAAATACATGACGTTGCAATTTGAGAACACCATAAAAGAATTTGAAAACATCATGGAAGAAACTGAATCCGCCGACATGGGGAATGCAAAATCGCTGAAAAAAACGCTAAAATCTCTCGCTGCACGCAATAAAAATATCGTTTCCATATGCGTGTATGATGAAAAAGAAAAATTTCTAGCGAGTTCTTCAAATTCATCGGGCGTGGATTTGTCGGGTGATAGAAAGGTGCTGAAATTAAAGGACGAGATTTTATATGAAATACAACAACGGAACGACGGTAGTATCGTCGTAAAATACACTGCCGCAAAAAAGTTCGATAACAGAGAGGACAAGGGCAAAAAATTCTTTTTTGAATTGACCGTAAAATGGAATAATTATGAAAAATATATGCAACAATTAGAAGTTGGATCGTTTCCGCGTATGTTATTTATAGTTTCTCCAAGTTGCGAGCGCTACGTATCGTTGAATTCTCTCCCCAAAGGAATGATCAGCGATAGAAACTTGGCCGCGCTTGGAATGCATCTGACAAAGACAATAAACGACATATCCCTGGGATTGTCCAATAGAAACGTGGAGTCCCTGGATTTCAGAGTATTTAAAGACGAAATCAAAATGCCGAAAAGAATGAATGGCGACGAATTCTTCGTTGTTGTGGCGACAAACGACACAGCCATTAATACGCTGTCCAGCGATATGTTTAACACTATTCCACCGGTAATATTTGCGATAATCGTGATTTGGCTGCTTGTATGTTTAGTGGCCGCCAGATTTTACAACAAAACAAAAGAACAACAGGAAATCTCCGATGTAGTTGTAAATTCTACCCCATTGGCCATAGTTATTTTTAAGGCCGAAGACGGAAAAATTATGAAAATCAATCTTTCGGCAACCACGCTGCTTAGGATAGAAATGGAGAGTATCGAAACCACGAATATGTGGGATTTGTTCATTGAAGACAGTGATAAAAAATACATAACCAACGCGATTTCTTCTAATATTAATGTGCTCAACTACGAGGTGCTGGTGCAAAGTTTCGGAGGAGGAAGTTTTTGGTCGATATGTTCCGCCAGTTCGGTCGAAGTTGAGGAGGAAAAATACATAGTACTGGCGATTTTGGATATAAATCGTCGAAAAGAAATAGAGAAAAAATTGGCCAATAACGCCGCTCTTTTGGAACAGCAGATTGCGGAAAGAACGGCCGATCTGGAATCAAAAGCAAAAGAGTTGGAAGAATCCAACAGTCAGCTGGCAAGTGCCAGATTAATTGCAGATGAGGCAAATAACGCAAAGAGCAAATTCCTGACCAGCATGAGCAACGAGTTGAAAACACCCATAAACGCCATAATTGGCTACAGTGAAATTCTGGAAGAAGAAGCCATTGACAGAAAAGACACCGTTTCTGCGGATGATCTGCGCAAAATTATCGGATCCGCCAAACACCTTTTGTCGTTAATTAACGAAATTCTAGATCTCTCAAATATAGAAGCTGGGAAAACCCAGTTGTTTTTTGAAAACATTGATATTCCAAGTCTAATTAAAGACGTTGAGGGAGTCGCGCTTCCTATTGTTACAAAAAATGAGAACTCTCTATCTCTTGAATGTCCAAAAAACATTGGCGTTGTGTACTCTGATTCAACAAAATTAAGACAGTGTCTGCTAAATCTGCTGAGCAACGCTGCAAAATTCACCGAGTTTGGCAGAGTGACTATGAGAGTCTCACCAATTGTGAAAAGTGGAGAAGATCTTATTGAATTTTCTGTAATGGATACTGGCATTGGAATTGAATCCGACAGAATATCTACTATTTTTGAAACCTTTCAGGAAGACAGTTCAAAAAGTTCTGGAGCCGGCCTGGGATTGTCTTTGACTAAGAAATACGTCGAATGCCTTGGAGGAACTATCACTGCGGAAAGCGAAGTTGGAGCAGGATCAAAATTTATTATCAGAGTTCCGAGAACCTGCAAAGTTACATCCAATGAATCTATAGAAGTGAAAAATCAAAAAGAAGGCGAGACGATCGACGAATTCGCCGCAGAAGAAAACGATTTCGGGAATGAATCAACGGAAACCGCCGACAGTTTCACAAGGAAATCGGATCAAAATGAGTGATTTCAAGAGTGGATCTCTTTCGAAACGGTTGCAAAAGCATTTCCCCAGAATTTTGAGGAAGATATACGATATACACGAATTGTTTTGAAAATGCATTTAGATATGTTAGACTGAGGATTGCAACAGATGGAGTTATGAATGAATGCATATAGCGAAGATTTGAGAGTGAAAGTGATAGAATACACAGAGCCGGGTCATAGTCGCAAAGAAGCCTGAGAAGTATTTGGGGTTTGTCTGAAGAGTGTAACGAAATAGATCATGTTCCTCGCGGTCCGCACAAACTGTTCAAAGAAGAGCTCACAGCGTATGTAAAAGCGAATCCTGACGCGTACATAAGAGAAATAGCGGACCACTTCGGATGTGGTAGAACGACGGTGCATGATGCTCTGAAACGCAACGGGATAACATATAAAAAAACGCCATTTATACCTGGAAAGGGACGAAGAGC
>JAIRMS010000077.1 GCA_031258475.1 Holosporaceae bacterium | reverse complement strand
TATTAGACAGGCTCTCAGGAAAACAACGCCCTCAAAATTTTGTCCCACCTAAAGAATATTCAATTAAGTAAATATATCACAGTATCTTAGCCAAATTCGTTTTCTACGTTTTTAAATGGTGATAGTCAAAAATAGTGTTGATATAATTCTCAGTAATGGATTTATACACACCAATTGCAAGAGTTTTAATCAATGTGTATCGTTTTATCTTCTCAACACAGATTTTGACTATGTTTTGCAGTAATGCCCTAATTCTTATCAACACTATTTCAGACTATCACCTTTTAAATTGTCTTCGTAACCTGATTTAAATTTGAAGAGGAAATCTTTAACGCCAAATCGGGAGTCTTGGTTCCACTACCCCCTTCCCTTACTCGTACAGAAAGTCCATCTCACAAGATCAAAATTAAAACGATGAAATTATATAGTATTAACTGCTTTATGTCAATCTGTAAGGTGATACCCAAATCCGCGAGATGAACCTTAAATGGGACCAATTTTAGCACTACATTATAATCCGACATAATCATCTTGCTGTAAGCCTTGTTTTTTTAAGCCTTTTGTAGTTTATCCGTTGAAAATTCTGGACAATTCTGCTACACTATGTAGTGTTATATAGCACTATATAGGAGAATATCTATATGCCGTTTATTAGGGTACAAAACATAAAATGCGACGCTCACGGGGTTATCAATGGCGGTACAGCCGCAATAACTGTTTCCTGTTATGTCCGCGGTGAAAAATATCACAGCAGGCAGGCCGTGCGTGAACGACTCGGAAAAGTGCTTTGGTTGTCTTCGAATAGGAAAATAGGTATCTTTCAGTCACCTACACGGGGACTGATCGAGTATGATTCCACCAAGGATGAGTTTTCCAATGTGTCGGTTAAAGACGAGCGGCTCCCAGAAATTGCCTCGCAGCCGGAACCTGTACGACATGTGGTTTTCGGCGATGCGTATATGTTGTTAGAATTTATGAAGGGGCGCGGTCTGCTGAACTTGTTCCACGGCATAAGTAAAAACAATGTTTTCTATGAAAAACTGATAGGGCATGTCTTCCATGGCATCCTTAAAGATTCCGCTCGGATAGCCTGCGACGATTTTCTGGAGAAATCTTTTCTTCTACACTTGTTCCAGGAAGTTTCCGGGAACTCATTTTGTACAGACACGCCATTTTTCACACAAATGTCAGACGACCGCATCAAAGTTTCGTTCTTTCAGTCGCTTGTAAAATTGATGAAAACACTGTACCCGAAATTCGGGAACTGCTGTTACGTGGATTCCACGCCCTTGCCAAATGACGTGGAAGATAACCCGTTCAATGCGCTTTGCCGCCATGGAACAAATTCGTGTAACAACCAGACGAGACTTGTGCTTGTCCTAGATGAATGCTCCGGAATGCCGGTATGGTTTTCCGTTATTCCCGGAAATATACTAGATTTAAGCACTTTATCGAACGTGAAGGAAGAAGTTTTCAACCTATTAGGGGTAAAAATATCTTCACTGGTTCTGGATGCTGGTTACGCATCTAAAGAAAATCTAGGAGCATTTGCCGACGCTAAAAAATTTGGTCATCTTTTGCTGAAGATGCCTGCCAAAAAAGGCTACCCTTTTAAATCACTGTATTGTCGTGTGAAAAGCAAGATCAACCGTGGCAAATACTCTTTTGCGCGGAAAGACCATACATACTTCGGGGACAAGAGAGAAGTTAAAATTTGGGGGAACAATTACTACGCATTCATTTACGTCGACCAAGAAAATGCTCTTGCCGGTTTCCACAAGTACCTTAACAAACATGCCGAAGACTATAAGGCTCTTCTTGATCGAGAAAAGGATTTCTGCAGGATCAAATCAGGCTATTTCGTCCTGCTGTCCAATACCGACAACACCCCGGAAGGTGCGTTGGACGAATATTTTGGCAGAACAGACATCGAATCTTTCTTCAAAACTTCAAAAGAGCATCTTGGCATGCTTCCCTTGAGAAAATGGTCTGAAACGACAATCATGGGGAAACTGCTGTTCGATATCATAAGCACGGTGATCTACCTTGAACTTCGCAAAGAGATGAAAGACAGTAAAATGTCTGTCAGTAGCATAATTGGGAAAACTCAATCGCTAATGTGTCTATGCGATGTGACAGGAAATGTGACCGTGGAAACGCCAACAAAGGGAGCTCGGGGAGTAATGGATTTGTTAGGAATTAGCAAAAGCTACAATAAGCCCATAACCTGGTTCAAAAACAGATACCTTTTAATGTAGTGCTAAAACTGGTCCCATTTAAGGGTGATCCACATATTTTTCACCAAGTTGTTTAATCATCTGCGCATAAGCGTCAGAAGCGGAACCTGGCGTATATGGCACTATTAGCGTTAGGTTTTTATCTATCTTCAATTTTTCGGCCGCACAGATGGAAGTTGCAAACATTGACAATATTAAACTTAATACGAGAATTAGCACGGTTAATATCGAATTTTTTTTCATTATCAAATTTCCTCCCCTCGTAATTTTTGCATACTGCCACTTTTCTTCCATGAAGATCTCTTACTCACGTCCCAATATTACCTTGATCACCTCCTTCGGGTGGGGTCGCGGTATCGAAATTCTCTTACGGTCTGTCCTATGAACATTACATAATGTAACTTTTTATAGTCATCACTCTTTCTATGTGGAGGAACAGGCAATCTCGAATGTGGAGGGTTTTTGTACCCAGCAATTGGGTATTCCCATTTGTTTTTGTAAAAACAAGAATTTCGATTAAGTAATGACATTGCTCGGATAAATCCGCCTCAATCCAACCTCCTCGGTCAATTTCCGTACACCCATTCGTCCTTGTGCCTTGCAATAAGTTCTTCTACTTTTTGACGCACTTGAGAGAGTTTTTCTTTGTTGAAATTTATCTTTTCGAGGTCAAGAACGTCGGTGAACACTGGAAACGCGACGCTCATAGCGGCTATTATTTTTTGTTGACAGAAAACAGGCATAGCTACACATTGTACGTGGACGGACGATTCTTCCCTTTCGTAGAAAAAACCTTTCTCTCGGCCCTCAGAAAGCTGGCTGTAAAG
>JAIRMS010000014.1 GCA_031258475.1 Holosporaceae bacterium | reverse complement strand
GCATCCGGATAACAACTCCTGATCGCATCGTCAAGACCCTTGAGATTGTCCGTGCAAAATATAAGAACAGTTTGCGCTCCGCGGGTTTTAAGCTCATTCATCACCGTAAGCCAATATTTCGAGCTCTCGGCGGCTCCGACATGAAGACTCAAAACTTCCTTTTGACCGTCCAAATCCACTCCGATGCAGGCGTAGGACGTACATTTTTGCATGATCCCGTCTTTTTTGATTTTGAACACCATAACGTCAATCACGTAGGAGTTGGAGTACAACAAATTGTAATACAAATAAAAGTTGCCCATCCGTATGGTGCTTGTGATGATTGTTGTAATTTTTTAAGTAATATAGCATCTGTAACAGCCAATAATTATCAGCAGCCAAGCGCATTTAGAGCTCATCATCCAATAACAAGAGATACTAATGCACCGCCAGTGACTATAGATTTTGGTGGCAATAATATTTTTAACGTTACCCAAAATATTAGAAACAAAAGCGGTGGATTTATTGGTGCAGCAGTGGGTGGCATAGGTGTAGGAACACAAATACGAGTAAGGATCAGTAATGATAATCACAATGTTTTAATGTTGTTCAATTATTGATTTTTAAATTTATTTCTACTATTCTGAGTTTTATAGAAAAGGAGACGAAATATGAAAATGATTGTTTTATCATTTGCTTTTTTTGGTTTTTTTGTTTGTGATGCAATGGAAATTGAGGCAGCACCTGCTAGTTTGAGTGCTTGCATATCTAGCGGACATTATGATGATGCGATACATTATTTTGTGGAAGATGTCAATAACAATAACATTGATGATACTCTGGAATTGGTTATTGACGGACTGCATAAGTCAGGGTGTCTTAATCATGGAGATTTTCAAATTAGTGATGAAGGTATATCTGCAGGATCCAAATATGCGTTAACTCATTTGCCGCCTAATAAATTAAAAAATGTTTTTATTGCAATTAATCTTTTCATAACCAGCGGAGATAGATTTACTTATCAGCAAGCAAGTGATTATTTAGCAACAGTTGATTGGTCTTTGTAACGTTTGTTATCGTATGTTATGCCATAGTACCAGGTTATTGCTAGCTCATTTGTTCGAGTGTGAAGCCTGCCTTTTTTGAAAGGAACGGCCGTTTTTTCGTGGTTTGGTTCTAATGGAGATATCGCTATCTCGATTTGTTATCTAAACTGAAAGTCGTTTATAGATGAGCTTTTAGAATAAGTAATTATGTGCAAGCAAAAGTAGCGTTACTGCAATTTGTAGTGTGAAAACTTCCAAAGTAATTCGTCTATATCAGATTGATTTTCTGTTAATTTAGCTTTGGTTCGCAGGTGATCTTTGAGCTAAAGTTAATTCACATGGAAGGCATTTTCTTTGAAGCTTTGATTTTTCAGCAATTATCGTTAATTTCGAATCCATATCGCCCTTCCATTCTTCTCTCCGAACCAAAATCCGCCATCCGCAACAATATCTCAGCAATCGACTCTCCCGCAGTCGCTTAAAACGGGCAATGCCGTTTCTCCGATTGCCCGAAATGCGGAGAGAAACCTGTGATTTTTGACGAAAAATAAAATTACGCACAGCGTCTTATGCCGCGGCTAATCTATAGCACAGGTCCCAGCTTCTCCGAGACATCCACCCAAACTCAGAATTCTCCGCAACATGAAAATGGCAATTGGGAGCAATGTCCGAAATCGTTTCTGTATCAGCCCTTACAGCGGAGGTGCAAAAAATCTCCATGCCCCCTATTTTAGAGAAAAACCGGAGAATTTTGGAAGAATTGGACGGTTTGAAGAATGAATATGCGACGATCTTTTGTCGGTTTATAATAACGCAGCAGCGCGCAAGACCTCTGATACAGCGCATCTTGTTTGTATTTGCTCATCTGGCTTAAGCTGTAATTCTCCAAATTTGCCGTATAGTACGGTGGAGCGCACGTCCTCTCCAGAGAAAAATCTCTCCGCCGCTATGAAAAATCGGACGCTCTGTTTCCAGTACTTCATATTTTTTTGTTAACCATTGCGGACGTAAGCCTTCAAATGTCCATAAAACGAAACTGTGACCTCGAATTTGCCTATTGTCAACTGTTTCCAAAATCTACGATTCGCATGTTGATATTTTCAAAATTATAGTGTATAGTTATAGAAAATGGTAATCATAAACTATGCATAAAATATTTAAACAAATTCAGGAGCTGCGACTTCAAATTTCTCCGAATTCTTTCAAAGCCATAATAAAGTGGCTGAGAGTTGAGCTGACATATACGTCCAATCATATTGAGGGAAATACTCTGACCAGAGAAGAAACTGCGCTAACTGTTAAAGAGGGACTTACTTCGGGCTCCAAACCGGTCAAAGATTATCTGGAAGCCAAAAATCATGCGGAGGCCTTCGATTACATCGTCTCATTGATAAATCAGAAAAAAATAAACTATGAAGACGTAATTCTGAAAATTCACTCGCTGATTTTGAATGGAATTAACGACAACGACAGAGGGCGATATCGCAATGTCAGAGTAAGGATTGCTGGAGTAGACGTTGTTCTTCCGAATCCGCTGAAAGTACCAGATTTAATGAGAGGTTTTGCTGAAAAACTAGACGAAAGGCCAAATAGCGTACTCAAAGCTTTCGAAGCTCACTACAAATTGGTCGAAATCCATCCTTTCGTTGACGGTAATGGTCGAACGGCGCGTCTTTTGATGAATCTCATTCTAATGCGAGCCGGATATTTGCCGACGGTAATAGCTCCGATTGAGAGGAAACGCTATATTTCCGCCATCAATTCCAGAAACACAAAGTGTAATTTGCTTGCATATCACAAATACATGTTTCGAGTGCTCAAAAAATCTCTGGACATGTATGTGAAGATGTTTGGAGAACAGGAAGCGGATTGTGACGACACTCTTATGACAATCGGCGAGTTTGCAAAATACTGCAACGTACCTCAATCTACACTGAGATATTATCTTCGAGCTAAAAAACTCGAACCGCTTTCATACACAAACTCAGGCTATATGCTCTTTTCAAGAGAACAGGGCAAGCTTTTGAAATAGATTCCGGATTTTTTTAACCCCTAACTTCGTGCTAAGTTATGCGGTCTATTCCGATTTTTTTTAGAATCTTTTTATTCTTAGAAGAGATTTCGGATATTTTTCAAATTCCTCGCATACGAGTTTGGTAAAAGGATTTGCAGAATTCTATCACGTCTTTTGGAGATATTTTTGCTAATAATTCAGCAGTTTGCAATTTATCGAA
>JAIRMS010000003.1 GCA_031258475.1 Holosporaceae bacterium | reverse complement strand
GAAAGACTGGAGAGGTATCGCCACAAGATATGCAAAAAATGTCAAATCATTCATTGCTGCTGTTCAAATCAGATGCATCATGCTTTGGTTGAAAATCTCATGACGACAGAGCCTAGCGACGTGGCAATCCAGTAATATTATCTTCTCGTCATTGCGAGCGTGCGAAGCAATCCATTACTCTCTCAGCTACGCGCCTGCGGGCCGACTTTTTTCAAAGTAATTCACCCACGTATAACATTGCTTTTATATAAAATCCAATCAGGTTATCATGAGCAGAAAATAATTAGCAACTCCTTCACTTGGCTTCGAACTCAATTATCAAATATCTCGCGCCGCAAAAGACTGTTTTTTGCCGGAATTTTTCCGGAAACAGATCAAGAAATTTATCCGCATTGTGGTTCTGATTTGCCATAGTTATCAGCGCATAGTCCACGAGATTATTTTCCAACGCGTAGTTATATAATTTGGCCCCTCCTATTATCCAAAAATCGTCATATTCGACCGTAACATCTTCGAGCGATTTAAAATTTTCCACTCCATGTATGGCAGCGTCCCTGGATATCACGCAATTAATTCTGTTCTTCAACGGACGATCTGGAAGTGAAAGAAAAGTGTTTTTTCCCATGACCACCACGCTGTTCGTCGTTTTTTTTCGGAAAAATTCCATATCTTCCCGAAAACTCCATGGAATTTCCCCATTTTTTGATATTCCCCAGTGGGAATCTACTATCGCGATCAGCTTAATCATTTTTCAGAAATAGTCGCGAGAAACTCTTGTCTCAGGTTATCCTTCAGCGCACCGGAAAAATACCGTGTGACGAGCTTTGCTCCCTGTTTTTTTACCCCTCGGTGAGATATGCAAAAATGTTCAGCTTCGATGTACACTCCGACTCCCCTGGCGTTTAAAATTGTCTCCAAAGTTTCGCCTATCTCGATGGTCATTCGTTCCTGGAGCTGCAGACGATGGGCGAAACAGTCGACTATACGGGCCAGTTTGCTTGCTCCAATGATTTTTCTATTGGGAACGTATCCAACATGGGCCACGCCGACGATCGGCACCAAATGATGTTCGCAATGCGATTCGAAGGAGATATTTTTTAGGATTACCAAATCATCCATTTTAGAGTCGTAAAACGTGCTGGCGATCTGGGATATGTCCGCATTGTAACCGGAAAAAAACTCGTCGTAGGATTTCGCTACCCGCTCCGGAGTTTTTGCTAATTCTCCGTTATTTGGATCAATCTCTCCTATAATCGCTCGAATATTCATTTCTATTTCCATGTGTTTCCCATTGATTCCATATTTTTGAACTATTATATCATCTGCAGTTCTAGATGCCAGGATCTTCCCACGAAAAAGCGGAGTATCAACCATTTCCCGTTAACCATGAGAACAATATACAAACACGAATGTAAAAAATATCTTGAATTAAAAAAAGTCCGCGTCTATCATAGTGCTGCTCCGCGTCGGAGTGGATTAATTTGTAGGTAAGTTGGAGTTAAAAATGACCAAAACAGTAAATTTTGTACCTCTGAAAGACAGAGTGCTGGTAAAGAGGCTTGATCAGGAAGAAAAAAGTCCTGGTGGAATTATAATTCCGGATACCGCGAAGGAAAAACCCGTGGAGGGTGAGGTGCTGGCCGTCGGTTCCGGAGTTAGGGACGATCATGGAACTCTTCACGCCCTGGAAGTAAAAGCTGGAGATAAAGTGCTTTTCGCTAAATGGGGCGGCAATGAGGTGAAAATCTGTGGAGAGGAGTATATCATACTCAAGGAATCAGATATTTTGGGTATTCTTAAATAGGTTTTAGTAGGGAGATAGAATATGTCAGCAAAAGAAGTGAAATTTTCGGTCGACGCTCGCAGTAAAATGCTGCAGGGCGTTGATGTTTTAGCAAGCGCGGTGAAAATCACTCTTGGCCCAAAGGGGCGCAATGTGGTTATTCAGCGGAGCTTTGGCTCTCCAAAGGTTACGAAGGATGGAGTAACTGTCGCCAAGGAAATTGAGTTATCAGATAAATTTGAAAACATGGGCGCTCAAATGGTGAAAGAAGCCGCCAGCAAGGCCAATGATCTGGCAGGCGACGGAACCACCACCGCTACGGTACTTACCCAGGCGATCGTGAAAGAGGCTGTCAAAGTCGTCGCTTCCGGCGTTAATCCAATCGATTTAAAGCGTGGAATCGATTCCGGAGTCGCGGCCGTCGTTGAGATGTTGGGCACGGTTTCGAAGAAAATCTCGACCAACGATGAAATTTCGCAGATCGGAGCCATCTCCGCCAACGGAGACGCTTCGGTCGGTGAAATGTTGGCCAAAGCCTTCGATAAAGTTGGAAAAGAAGGGGTCATAACGGTCGAAGAGGCAAAATCTCTGGAGACAGAACTCGAGGTTGTCGAAGGTATGCAGTTCGACAGGGGTTATTGCTCTCCATATTTTGTAACCAACGCTGAAAAAATGACCTGCGAGTTGGAAAATCCTGTTATTCTCATCCACGAGAAAAAGCTTTCCGTGCTTCAGCCGATGCTGCCTATCCTGGAAAAGGTCGCCCAGTCCGGCAGGCCATTGCTGATTATTGCGGAAGATGTTGAGGGAGAAGCCCTGGCGACTCTGGTGGTCAACAAATTGCGTGGCGGATTGAAAGTCGCTGCGGTGAAAGCTCCGGGATTCGGAGACAGAAGAAAGGCGATGCTTGAAGATATCGCGATTCTGACCGGCGGTCAGGTTATCAGCGAGGATCTCGGCATTAAGCTTGATACCATCGATATAAATATGCTTGGCACCGCCAAGAGGATTTTCATCGACAAAGAAAACACGACCATTGTCGACGGCGGCGGAGCAAAGCAGGATATCGAGGCTCGCTGCGGCCAAGTCAAGAAGCAAATAGAGGATACGACTTCTGACTACGATCGCGAAAAACTCCAGGAAAGATTGGCAAAACTATCCGGCGGTGTCGCAGTCGTCAGAATCGGCGGAGCCACCGAGATCGAAGTGAAAGAGCGCAAGGATCGCGTGGAAGACGCAATAAACGCCACCCGTGCAGCCGTGGTTGAAGGCATCGTTCCAGGCGGCGGAATCGCACTTCTGCGAGCCACAAAAGTTCTGTCAAATCTACATCACAAAACCGAAGACGAGCGTCTTGGCATTGAGATTCTGAAAAAAGCGATTCAATTCCCTGCACGGCAGATTATTGATAACGCCGGGTTGGACGCTTCGCTGATCGTTGGAAAAATTCTTGAGAATGACAGCTTTAACTATGGTTTCGACGCAAGAAAAGGCGAATACGTTGATATGGTGAAATCCGGCATCATAGACCCGGTGAAGGTCGTGCGGATTGCTCTTCAGAGCGCCGCTTCCGTTGCCAGCATGATGGCGACCACGGAATGCATGATTGCTGAAAAGCCTGAAAAGAAAGCAGAGGCTCCTGCAATGCCGGGCGCTGGCATGGGAGACTACGGCTTCTAACCCGGCCTGATCTTCAGTCAAAATTACGCCAAAAAGCCCCTAGAAATAGGGGCTTTTTTTGTTTGGGCACATAACAACTTTTTTCCAGACGATCAAACAAAAAAACTGCTTCAATAAAAAAAATATTGCAATTTTTTTCGATTTCTTTATTGACATTATTTTTCCATTTTTATACATTGGGGACAGTTTTTAATCATCAACCTAGGGAGGATAAATATGAAGAAAACTATAAAAACAGCCAGAGCAATGATGTTCTGTGGTGTGTTGACAGCAGCGTTTGACTGCCAGGGGATGTGGATACTTAATTCACTAAAATCACCTGAGATCACTCTGAATAGATTCCTTTCGCTATTGCAGATATACTGTGAGCAAACTAGTGGTGGAGATTACTCGTCTTTAGGAAACTTAATAAGACAAGATTCAGATGAAGCAGGTGGGGACGTAACTCCAGTATACGCCACGACCACTGCGGATAGGCCCTACAACATACTAGAGAACGTAACGCTTACCTCCTCTAGTGATTGGAGGAACGTAGTCTGCTCAATAGTGTCTCAAGGAGATATGAATATTTTGCAGCTGCTAGTAGACCGAGGAGTGAAGTTCGGCCCCATAGAACTCTTGGCTGCCATAGGTGTGTTGGGCAGTTTCGCTAAAAGTGATGAGGCATCCTATTCCAAGAGAAAGGCCGTTACAGACCTGGTCTTAGGTCACCTGTCACCAGACTGTATCAATTCTACAGTACCCACAATACTCATGACTCCAGATAACGATGGCAAAAATTTCCTTGAACACTCTGTAGAAGGCACGATCCTGGACGTGGTTTGCGAAACAGTAGCGGAATACGACCTTAATCACGGCATCACTGGTTTTAATCGGTTGGTCGGGATGGCATGGGATTTGCGCAGTATGGGGGCCCAAAGTGGGGAAGAACTCGAGTTCTGGGCCTGGTCCCCTGAATGGGGAGAGAGGCGGGAAGGTGATGCAAACCTCGCTTGGCTCGACAGTGCTGCTCCAGTGCACCCAAGAGCATATTTGTACGAGCACAACAGAAACAGGGACAGAGAGGAAGGACATGGAGTCGTTTCTGACGAATGGGACTATGCTCTATCACCTTCTGACGAATCGAACCATACTCCATCACTGTAAAAAGTTGGATTTTGTTTCTTGGTATTATTTCGATAGTTGAAATGAGGAATGGTATAATATTATCCCCTCGTCATTGCGAGCGAAGCATTCCCCCCTCGGCTACGCGTCTGCGATCAAGCTAAATGCTGACTGCTCACTTTCAAAGTGATCCATGTATAACACTTTTTCCAGACGATCAAACAAAAACTGCCTCAACAAAAAATATTAAAATTTTCTCGATTTTTTCTGGACATTATTTTTTTCTTTTTGTATATTGAGGACAGTTTTTAATCATTAGACTAGGGAGGTAAATATGTATGAGACTAATAGAACCGTCAGAGCAATGGTGTTTGGCGGAATGTTAACGGCGGCGTTCGGCTGCCACGGGATGGATGATGCCGTTGGCATTAAAATCGTAGGAGGTAAAGCTGTAGTAAACGAGGCGACACGGATGGCTTTGTTAGACTCTACGATCACTCAGAATCAATTGCTTTCATTGTTTCCGGAGAATGCGGTCGCTGCGAACAGCAATGGCACCAATATTAGAATCTTGATGGAACAAATTTCGGATGAAGCTGGATGGGATATTGCTCTTGTTTTGGGCCCGATCATCGCAGTGTATCCGACAGATGTGATTTGCCCTACCATCAAGAACATGTTCTGGGACCTTCTTGCAAATTTGTCTGACTTGGTACAGACAGTGTTAGAGTACAGTAATATCGATGCTTTGCTCATACTGATCTCTCACGGTATAGAATTCGAATTTGCCGATTTCAAAAAGGGCATCGATTCATGGATGCTGTACCTCGCGGATCCCGCCGACTTCCGACTGTGTGCCAACATAGTGAATCTAGTCTGGGAACACCGCATGCAAAACGACCCGAACGACCCGGACGACCAGAACGGCCTCGACATCAACGAAGAAATTCCGTTCTATTTGTACGTTGCCAGTCTCTCGGATGAAGGCTGTACTGCTCACCGACTCCACGGAACACTTCTAGACCAAGTTTGCGAAGTGGCTATCTACTACGACCGGAAAGAATCTGAAGATTACGGCGCAGGTCAGTTAGACAACTTGATCATCATAGCGAAGAAATTGCGAGAATTAGGATGTAGAACCGGAGAAGAACTCGGGCACTGGGCCTGGAACCCTGAATGGGGAGAGAGACCGGAAGGTGATGCAAACCACGCTTGGCTCGATAGTGCTTCTCCGGTGCACCCAAGGGCATCTCTAGGCACGGCCTATAGAAACCAGCAGAGACAAGAGGGCGCTGAAATACAAACCATGCTACTTGCTCCACAACACCGAACCAGGGACAGAGCTCGCGCACAATGATCAGTTTCGGGTCGTGGGAATGGCTGGTGCAACGCCAGCCTCCACGGGATCCTTTGGTTTCTAGTTTTGCCATGTCTCCAAGGCCGGTAAGTACATTTTCGCCCATTCTGGGATAAAACCGCAAAATTTTATGAACAACCGCACGATGAATCGAGTCGAACAAAGCAATCCGACAATTATACATGAATCACTTTGAAAGTGTGCAGTCAGCATCTAGCTTGATCGCCACAGGCACGTAGCTGAGAGTGAAGAGGATTGCTTTGCTTGCAATGACGAGGGGATAATATTACTGGATTGCTTTGTCGCTACGCTCCTCGCAATGACGATCGTGAGTGTCTCTAAAACAACACTATTTCGTCATTGCGAGCGAAGCGAAGCAATCAAGAAAATAAAAATCGCATTTCCAAAGTGATTCATCTATACCGCAAAGTGCAGACTAGAAATTGGACACAGCATCAAAAATCTACACACAGACTTTCACAGAATTTCCGCCGTTCTGTTTTGCGACATACATAAATTTATCGGCAATGGAAACGGCTTCGTACATAGAGGTTGTTTCGCCAGCTCCTATGCAGCACACTCCGATGCTCACCGTACACTTGGTATTCCCGAAGAAAGAGTCGCTGATTTTTTTCTGAATTCTGCAAGCGATGTTTTCGGCGATGGATTTTTCAACGTTATTCATTATGATAACGAATTCGTCGCCACCATACCTGGCCACGATATCAGATGCTCGTATATACCTTTTGATCATATCAGAAACGTACTTTAGCATTGAGTCGGCAAAGGAGTGACCAAACTGGTCGTTTATCGTTTTGAATTTATCTATATCCAGCATAACGACTGCAGAATTTAAAAAATTGTGTTTTTTCTTTTTCAGATAATCGTTAAAAAACGAGCGATTGTATACTTCTGTCAATGGATCGATGGCGGACAAATATAAACTATTTTTCAATTTTTTTGAAAACACTTCGTATCGCTTTTTATACTTTATAAAGGAATTTAATCGGCATTTAGTTACAAGCGGATTGTCGTTGATATTTATGGCGTCGGTAAATTCCAGGTTTAATTCCACTGATTGCTTTAATTTTTCCAGACTGTATTCGTCAAATGTAAAAACTATTGGTTTATACCTATTTATTCTTCGAAGACGCAAATCCGCGCAGCATTTATTAGCCTGAATATGGTTCATGTTTATAATGAACAGATCAGAGTCGCTGATACTATCTATTACCGGCCAGGTTCTTAGCATAACGATTTCGCTGTTTTCAATAATGCTGCTGTGAAGAAAATCAGCGTTATTATGAAAGATCATCACTATTTTTTGAGTGTTATATTCGTCCAGGTGCACGCCACTCAATAAGCTATCGTCGAACAGATTTTTCATTTTAATAAAGACATTTGCTCTCCTGATTAAATCTGCTCCGTCGATATCAAGTTGGAAGACGTCTTCCAGTTCGATTGATGGAATCAGGTGCTTCTCCGATTTTACAAGACCGAATACTGGAATAACTCCGCATAACTGTCGCAAAAAAGAAAAAAAATCTAAAAATAGTTTGGAAGATTTTTCAGGTATGTTTTCCGGGAGAGATAGGAAAACGGCATCGATGGATTGAGTTCCGATTATTCTCAAAGAGTCTTCTATGGATTTCGAGAACTGTATTGAACAGTAGAATTCCTGTAGCTTCGACGAAATTGGCGAGACATCTAATTTGTTTTCATTAATTATTAGAACCCTGCCGACCATTTGCTTTGCTTTCAATACACGCCGATATAGATTCTATAAATCTATCAATAGAAAACGGTTTTGTTAAGAATATATCGAGCATTTTTGAAAAATTTTTCCTATATTCTGTGTTATACACCGATAATCCCACAATTGACACTGATTTTGAAGCCTTTTCAGATTTCATCTTCGAAATAAATTTTTCAAGAAAAGTCTCTTCCGCTATTTCTGTATTAATCACCACAAGATCTTGCTCGGTCTCTTTAACCTTCATAAGCCCGTCCATTGGAGATTTTGCGACGTAGACCTCAAAACCATGCGCCGCCAGAACGTCCTCATAAAGCCTGCAGTGCAATAGATTTTTTTCGATTAAAACGGCAGATTTTCTGAACAAATTTGCTTGCATGTTGTCCCTCCCAGTATGTTAACGATTTTTTAGTGTACCGCCGGAATATTAACAAAAGATTAACTATGAAACTCATTGTATGGATACGAGGTGATGCTCATTAATATTGAACCTCTTCCTTTATTATAATAGACTCGTTCAAGAATTTATCGGATTTTTCAGACGCGGCGGAGACTTGATGTATAGAGTAGAGGAAAAAATTATCTCCTGGATTATGGAGCTTGTGAAAAAAGTTAGTGGTCGCAATATTCTTATTTTCGTGCCTTTTTCCTGGATTTTTTTCTTTTTTATTTGTCCGTGCCTGATTTTATTGGAGATAAGCTTTTCCGAAAGTGTCATTGCGTCACCTCCCTATGTTTCGCTCGTAGACTGGATTTCAGGACAGATGCTGCAGATCAGAATAAACCTGGGAAATTACATAGTTCTTTTCACGGAAGAAATGTATATTCGAGGATTTGTAACTTCCATTCTGATAGCCGGGACGTCAACCATTTGCTGTCTCCTGATAGGGTTTCCGATGGCCTATGCAATCGCAAGAAGCTCAGAGAAATTTCGTAGTATTTTGCTGATGCTGGTCGTGCTTCCATTTTGGACGTCGTTTTTGATAAGGGTCTACGCCTGGATTATGTTGCTGAGTCCGCGCGGTTTCATAAACACGATGCTAATGAAATTTCATCTGATAGAGGCACCTCTGCAACTGATAAATAATTCTTTCGCCGCCTGCATTGGAATTATCTACGCCTATCTGCCGTTTATGATTTTTCCGTTGTACAGCGCGATTGAAAAAATCGACTACTCACTGATAGAAGCGGCGTACGATCTGGGAAGCTCTCCAATGACTGCGTTTTTTTCCATAGTTGTTCCACTTTCAGCTCCTGGAATCTACGCCGGATCAGCATTGGTATTCGTTCCGGCGATTGGAGAATTCGTTATTCCGGAATTATTGGGAGGAGCTCAAACGTTGACCATTGGCCGTCTTGTTTGGAATGAATTTTTTGGAAACATGTCATGGCCAGCGGCGGCATCCCTATCGATGGTTTTGCTCATATTCATTGTTTTCCCGATAATTATAGCGCAGAGACGCAGAGAAATGCAGCTATTGTCGAAAGGCTAGTGAAATGCGCTTCAAATGGTCGAATTTTATTCTGTTTTTAGGATATTTGTTCCTATACTTTCCACTGATTTGCATCGTCGTTTATTCTTTTAACGAATCCAGATTTATGGTTTCCTGGACCAGATTTTCCATGAGATGGTATAAAGCACTATTGTCCAATCCGATAATCCTGAGAGCTACTCTGACCAGTCTCAAAGTGGCGTGCCTTTCGGCAACCGTTTCGGTTATTTTGGGAACAATGGCAGCAATAGTTATCACAAGATCGGGAAGATTTCGAGGAAAGGCACTGTTTATCGGAGCAATTGCCGCACCTCTGGTTATGCCGGAAGTCGTCATGGGGTTATCTCTGCTAATGCTGTTCGTCGGCATGGAGAAAATCATCGGCTGGCCCATTGGCAGCGGAACAGCAACGATAACCATAGCTCACATCGTCTTAACCCTGTCCTACGTTACGATGATTGTGCAGGCAAGATTGTATGATCTGGACAGGTCGATTGAGGAGGCAGCTCTTGATCTTGGAGCTTCCCCAACCAAAGTGTTTTTTGTCATAACCCTGCCGATGATTTCTCCGGCGATTATTTTGGGATGGTTGTTGGCTTTTGCGTTATCGTTGGATGACGTCGTCATCGCCAGTTTCGTCGCCGGTCCCGGAGCGACAACTCTTCCAATGATAGTATTTTCCAGTCTACGATTCGGCATATCTCCTGAAATAAATGCTCTAGCAACAATTTTGATGACTGTTCTTTCAATAGGTGTCATAATATCAGCCGTTTTGATTTATAAAAAGAAAATATAAAGCGGGGAGAAGTTAAGTGAAACCCTATGTTATCGTTCTTGGAAATGAAAAAGGTGGAACTGGAAAATCAACGGTGGCGATGCACGTGTCGGTGTATTTACTCAATAATGATTTCAAAGTCGGAACAATAGATATCGATGCTCGCCAGGGAACTTTCACAAGATATTTTGAACACAGAAAAGACAATGTCGACGTGAAATCTCCGGAGCATATAGCCATTCAGAGAAACGACGATAACGATAGAGAAAAAGCTCATGCTCTGGACAGGGAATCGTTCGATAACGCGATGAAAAAACTGGAAAATCATGATTTTGTCGTTATTGACACTCCTGGAAATAATACCTATCTATCGCAGTTGGCTCACTCCCATGCGAACACGTTGATCACTCCTCTAAATGATAGCTTCATAGACCTCGATGTTTTGGTAAAGGTATCCAACAGCGATATGAAAACGTTTCACCCAAGCATCTATGCGGAAATGGTGTGGAATCAGCGCAAGGAGCGGGCGAAAAGAGGCGAGAAACCCATCGATTGGATAGTGGTTAGAAATCGTCTAACAACCCTATACACAAAAAATAGAAAAGACATAAATGTTGTGCTGGAAGCTTTATCCAAAAGAATAGGATTTAGGCTGGGCATGGGATTCTGCGAACGCGTTATTTTTAAGGAATTGTTTTTGTCCGGCTTGACCTTGCTAGATCTTGAAAAATCCGGCATTCCTTTGAATATATCCCATGTTTCCGCTAGGCAGGAATTACGAGAATTGATCGATTTTATGAAATTACCGAATCTGGGATAGCTGGAGATACATTTTTGGCCTGTATAATTCAAAAATTCGGAGGAACTTCTGTCGCAACTCTGGAGAGAATAAAAAACGTCGCCAATATCATCGCCAATTTTCATCAAAATAAACGGAGTGTCATCGCGGTTGTTTCGGCGATGGCAGGGGTGACCAATAAATTTATTGGTTACGCCCACGCTCTGAATGTGTGCGAAGGCGATCCGGAATACGACTATGTCGTATCGTCCGGAGAACTCATCACGGCCGGACTGCTTGCCATGGCTCTGAGAAATCTCGGACTCCGAGCAAAACCATACTCGGCCTGGCAGGTGCCGATCCTTACCGATGATAATTACGGTCGCGCAGTTATTCAGAAAATCGATACGAATAATCTGCAAAAAGACACGGCCGAAGGAATCATTCCGGTCATATGTGGATTCCAGGGGATCAATACGGAAAATCGAGTAACAACTCTTGGAAGAGGAGGATCTGATCTCACAGCGGTGGCCGTTGCTTCAGCCGTTAAAGCTGATCTGTGCGAAATTTATTCGGATGTGGACGGAGTCTACACCGTCGATCCAAATCTCTACAACGAAGCTCGGAGAATCGACGAAATCAGCTATCATGAAATGCTGGAAATGGCTTCCCAGGGAGCAAAAATCCTCCAGGAGCAATCCGTCGACTACGCCATGAAGAAAGAAGTGGTAATAAGAGTTGCGTCCAGCTTTATCGATAACAAAGGCACGATCATTTCCGGCAAAACGCCTTCGGAGGGTTTCCGAGGACTGGCCGTAACTCCCAGCCTATCGCAGATAAAAATCGTCTGCCAAAACGGTCCCCAGTTTTGCGTTGATCTTCTGAATAAATATTTTATCAAGGCAGAAATCTTAAAGAACGGCGATCCTTTTAAGTTTGATGTTCTGCTGGATAAAAAGAAAATAACGGTTGCTCTTCGCATATTAAGGAATTGCGATTCCGTCGAAAGCGCGCGCCAGGTCATCTCTTGCAAGCCATCGTCCCGGATTAGCGTTATCGGATCGTCAATTTCGACAAAAACCAGCAATCTTCTAATAAACGCTCTGAAAACAAAAAGAATAGAAGTCTCAGAATCTTCTCTGACGGATCATAAAATAAATCTTGTTGTTTTAAGCGATAAATTATTAGAATCAGTCGCGCTATTACATAAACATTGCGGATTAGGAAAATGAAAACTTTAAAACTCATGGAGCGAGGATCAAAGATTTTGGGAGCCAAATATTCGATACTTGGTGGCGCCATGACCTGGATCTCCGAATCGAATCTTGTGTCGGCCATGTCCAACGCCGGGATTTTCGGCGTTCTTGCTTCGGGAGCGATGGACGGCGATCTATTGAAGACCGAAATTGAGTCGACCCAAGAAAAAACGAAACGCAACTTCGGAGTTAATATCATTTTGGTAAATCCGAAATTACACGATCTCGTTGAAGTCTGCGGAGAGAAGAAAGTCTCGCATGTTATCCTGGCCGGAGGCATTCCAGACAAAAGTATAATAGAGAAAATTCACTCCTATGGAATGCAGGTAATGACGTTTTCTCCTTCTTTGTCGGTTGCCAAAAGATTATTTAAACACGGAATAGACTCTCTGATTTTGGAAGGAAGCGAAGCCGGAGGTCACGTCGGACCAGTTTCAACCATGGTACTAATTCAGGATATTCTACTGAATCTGAAAGAATATCCCATTTTTGTTGCCGGCGGTATTTTGAGAGGGGAGGTCGTTGCGTCCGTCCTGCAATTGGGCGCGGTCGGCTGTCAACTGGGAACCGTTTTCGCCTGCTGCAAAGAATCGATCGCCCATGAAAATTTCAAAAAAGCTCTTCTGAGAGCTAGCGGAAGAAACGCTGTTACTCCTGTGCAGCTGGATAAAAAATTTTCAATCGCTCCCGTTCGAGCTATAGAAAATCTCGGAACAGAGGAATTTATCGCCAAGCAGCGTGAAGTTCTGGCAAAATTCGAAAAGGGAGAAGTCGCCCTGGACAACGGGAGACTTTTGCTGGAACATTTCTGGGCCGGATCTCTTCGAAGAGCCATTCGCGAGGGAGATGTGGATCGCGGCTCACTCATGGCCGGCCAAATAGTTGAAATAGTGAAAGAAGAAAAGTCCATAGAAGAAATTATGGAGACTCTTCTCCGCGAGGCCGAAGGATTTCTATCGCATGCGACTCTAGCGTGAAGCTGGCTGGCGCTGTGAACTGGACGTCATGTTTTCAGCTAACTTTATAGGCGCTGAGTTTGTGATGAAGCGTGCGCAGGGGGATATCCAGTTTTTTTGACGTTAACGTCTTGTTTCCATTGAATTTTTCCAGCGTATCGAGAATGAGATCCTTTTCCGCCTGCTGAAGCGTTTTGATTTGGAAATTTTTATCCGGGAAAAAATCGTCGATAATTTCTTCGGATGAAAGAAGCGTCGCTCTCTGTACGATATTTTCCAACTCTCGAATATTGCCTTTCCAGCTGTGGTTCTTCAAAGACATGATAAAACGATTGGATAGCGATTTGCTTCCTCCCGCATATTTCTCGCAGAAAAAATTTGCAAGCGGTTCTATATCCAGAGGACGATCGTTTAACTTCGGCATTTCTATCGGAATAACATTCAATCTATAAAAAAGGTCTTCTCGGAAATTTCCGTCCAGCGTCGCCCGGTATAGATCGCGGTTGCTCGTGGCGATAATTCTCACGTCCACCCCTATGGTTTCGTTTCCCCCGAGTCTTGTAATTTCTTTTTCCTGAACGACTCTTAGAAGTTTCGACTGCAAACCAAGGGGCATTTCGCTTATTTCGTCCAGCAGAAGCGTTCCGCCGCTTGCCTCTTCGAATTTCCCTATTCTTCTTTGAATTGCGTTCGTAAAAGCCCCCTTTTCATGGCCGAACAGTTCGGCTTCCAGCAATGATTCCGGAATGGCGGCGCAGTTAATCGCCACGTATTTCTGTGAAGATCGACGACTCTTCCCGTGAATATATTTCGCGATTACTTCCTTTCCGGTCCCGGTTTCTCCGGTTATAAGCACCGTGGCGTCGGTTGGAGCAATTCTATCGGCAATCCGAAACGCGTTTTTGGCAGCCGGATCAACTACAATGATTTGAGCATGGTGATTTGCGGCCCTATTCCGGATTATTTCTTCTATGGAACGAATCGAGTGCGAAGTTATGCTCACTTCATTCCCTAGAGATGCGACGTAATTCGGAGAACCGACGATCGAAATAACGGTGTTTTTTATTTCCGACGGAAGCAGATGAATTAGATCACCGTCTATTATAATCACATCGTTCGGATCCATTTGCGTTTTGATATTTTGTTTAAAAAACAACAAGTTACATTCAAGCATTTTGGATATTTTTACGATTTCAAACAAAAAATGCTCGAGTTTTTCGCCGACAACAATGATTTTCATACGCAACCTCAGGAATGTAATTTAATCCAGACTTTATGAAGAATTGGTAAACAAAGTTGTTTTTGGTATCATTGTTCCTGCAAGGGGTTACAAAATGACAATAAAGTTATTACCACAAAACTTGATTAATCAAATTGCCGCCGGAGAAGTGATAGAACGTCCTTCGTCGGTTATCAAGGAACTTATGGAGAATGCGATCGACGCTGGAGCGGATGAAATCGTCGTAAAAGTTATCGATGCTGGAAAGAGTTTTATTTCCGTCAGCGACAATGGTATTGGAATGGACAAAGAATCGCTGGAGCTATGCGTATTAAGTCACGCCACTTCCAAGCTGGATTCGAATAATTTATTCGATATACGCACCTTTGGATTTCGTGGAGAGGCGCTTCCCTCGATTGCCTCTGTTTCTCGTCTTTCCATTACGTCAGCGAACGACTCGGAGGCATGGACGATAAATTTGGAGGGACCCAGTAATCTCGGATTATCTTTGGCCAATCGTCGGCGAGGGACCACAGTGGAAGTGAGAGATTTGTTTTTTGCTACGCCGGCGCGCTTGAAATTTCTAAAATCTGACGCTTCCGAACTGAGCAGTTGCCTCGATGCTTTTAATCGCTCCGCCCTGGCGTTTCCCGATGTTGCGTTTCGATTTTTCGATGGCAACAAACAGAAATTTTCCTATGAAAAAAACCGAAAAAGACGAGTGTATGACGTTCTGGGAGAATCTTTTGAAGAGAATGCCTTCGAGATAAACGCCGAAAAAGACGGATTAAAATTGCACGGATTCGTCGGAGTGCCAACGTTTAATAAAGCCTCCGCCAATTTTCAGTACTTCTTCGTGAACAATAGATTCGTGAAGGATAAAAATTTTATGTACGCCCTGAAGTCGGCCTATTCGGGACTCGTTCCCGTCGGACGATACGCGGCCGCCGTTTTATTTCTTGATATGCCCTACGGTGAAGTCGACGTGAACGCTCATCCCGCCAAGGTAGAGGTTAGATTCAGGGACGCGGAAAGAATTAGGTTTTTCGTCCTATCAGAATTGAAGAAAAATCTTTCGTCTTTTGGAGCTATGAAGCCGACGACCTCCACAGTCGATACTTTCAGTTTGGGTAATTTAGGGAAAAGAGACGATTCTTTTAACTTCAAGCGCCCTGCTGCGCCAGGCAACGAGCATAGTAGAATCGATCGTTTTCCTGAGGAAAATTACCCTATCTATCCTAGAGAGCGCGATTTTCCAAATCCAAATGAAAGGCCTTTGGTATCGCAGAAGATCCACGAAGAAGGGAAAATTTCGCTGGGAAACGCTATTCATCAAGTGGGCAGTACCTATATAATCGCGGAAAATGGAGACGATCTTGTCATTGTCGATCAACACGCCGCAGCCGAAAGGATAACTCTCGAAAAGTTGAAGAATAATCTATCATTGGATTCTCAAAATCTTTTACTGCCGGAAATTTGTCCTCTTAATGAAGCGCAAATCGAGCAATTAGAAAAAAACAAAGATATATTGCAGAGGTTCGGAATTCATCTGGAGAAGTTAACCAGCGAGCTTGTATCGGTCGACGCTATTCCGGCGATTTTAGGAAGTTGCGACGCAAAGTCGCTTCTAAACGATCTTGTCGACGAATTTACTGCATTTGGAGACGCCTATTCAATGGATGAGAAAATTTATCATGTTTTGTCCACCATATCCTGTCACGGAAGTCTACGAGCCGGTAGAAAATTAACGATTCAGGAGATGAATTCGCTGCTGCGTCAGATGGAAAATACGGCCAATATCGCCCAGTGTTGCCACGGAAGACCGTCCTACGTAGTTCTATCAATAAAAAATTTAAATAAATTTTTCGAAAGATCTTGAAGTTTTTGTGTTTTGCCCTATATAATAAAAAAATGGAGAATTTATGATAAACAAAATAAGATTGCAGCCGTTGGTTTGTCTCAGCGATGAAACGATTTTTGGCTATGAAGTTCTTTACAGAAGAGAAAACACCTCCACAGATTATCCGAGCGCATTGGATATATTTAAAAGCGTGACTTCCTTCTGCAAGTATGAAAATGACTTTCGACTGTTTATTAACATGACAGCAAACGACATTATTGATCTGAATTTTTGTAAATCCTTCAGAAATATCTTAAATGAGAAGGAAATAGAGGGCTCTAATATTGTTCTCGAGGTGAGCGAGAGCACCAGTCCTGACTGCTTGTCGCAGGCAAAAAAGACACTGAGTTTGTTGCGTGGTTGTAATGTTAAAATAGCACTTGATGATTTCGGAACGGAGTACGCGAGTTTATCGTTTTTAAAGGAGCTTCCAATCGATATTGTAAAAATCGACAAAAATTTCGTGCAGGAAGCGCCATCAAATAAAAAATCCCGTGCGCTGCTGAAGTTCTGTACGCAAATTTCCCATGATATCGGATGTGAAGTTGTGGTTGAAGGAATTGAAACTCCAGATCAACTGGACTGCGTTAGAAATTCCGGAGCCGATATTGGACAGGGATTTTTATTTGCGCCTCCAACTCAGAGTTCCAGAAAGAAAATAACTCCATTCATTGAACTGGGCGAAATAACTTCCTTTCCCGTCTGTGCCATGCAAAAAGCCGCTTATTGTGGATATTCTTCCCCCACATTTGCTGCATGAGCATGACCTGCGTAGGTAACTCTTTCTTTTACGCTGCGGTCAAAATCTTCTCGAGGTAGGCCAATGCCTCTTCCTCGCCTATTTTTGTGATAGCAGCGTACTCTTTCATAAGCCGATCAAGAGCTTCCTGATAGATTTGACGCTCGCTGTAGGAATGCTCCGGCTGAGTTACACTTCTATGTAAATCCCTCACCACCTGGGCTATCGACAATGGAACACCGGAATTAATCTTTGACTCATATTCCTGGGCCCGTCGACTCCACATCATTTTTTTAGTACGGGTTGGAGTTTTGAGACAATCGATGGCCTCCTGCATTTCTTTTTTGGAGCACAATTTCCGAATCTTGGATGAAATCGATTCATTGTACGGCAATTTCACGATCATTTTGTCTTTATCGAAGGAAATAACTATCACTTTAAATTCGATTCCAGAAATGTTTTGCTGTTCAAAACATTTCACTATTCCAACTCCGTGGGCAGGATAAACAACATACTCCCCTTCTTTAAAAACCCCGTTTTTCATGAACCACTCTAGCGATTACTTGTGTAATGCTAGCACTTTTTTGTCCTTTTGAAAAGAGGGTTTTAGCGCAATTGTATTAGTTCACCACATATGCGACTTCTCGAGAGTGGCTATTGGAGAGAATACACAGCATAGGGGTGGAAAACTCTTCGAGTTTACTCACAAAAATTATCTAACCAATAACACTACACTTACAACTTAAGGTAATCTCACTTCTATCTGAGCTATAGATGAATCACTTTGAAAATGCGATTTTCGTTTTCTGGATTGCTTCGCTATGCTCGCAATGACGAAAAGTGCTGATCGCGCACTTCCAAAGTGATTCATGTATAACACAGATCGGGTATATAACAAAATCACAACCGAGCATCAGTCAGGTTCTTCTTTGTGGCGTCTTTCTATTTCTTCCCTATATGCAGACGCAACTTCTTTGGCGCTTGCCATCTGCGCTTTTGAAACGTAATTGGCAGATACCAACGCAATGATAACTGTATAATTATTATCTATTACTTCTTTAAAAAGGATCATTGTACGCCCGCACCGCCCGCTGAAGTACTCCTCAGCTATGGATTGTGTTCTATCTTGGCCTTTTTTTGTGGAAAATTTAAAATTCGCCTTTAAACATTTTTCTGTGAAGAGATTGATGTTATCTGGAACAGATGGTAATTTTTCATTATCATTTTGCAGAAACACAAAAATTGCGGTATCAGTGGAGTTGAAGCTAGTTCCAGCTGGCCACAAAGCCCCTATCAATCCATTTTTTCCTCTGAACGTGCGATACCCCCATCCTTCAGGAGATCTGATTACAAACTCATTCCTCTCATCGAATTCAGGAGTTTCAATTGGAACGCTAAAAACTTCTAAATTCAACAAAATAACTATCAAGAAGAGTAAACAGCATCTTCCCATTATTACCTCTCATTAATTCTATTATACAATCGAAAAACAAATAAATTATTACTGAAAGTTTATTTGATGATATTTTTGCAAAAAAATATAAAAATATTCTTTTTCGATAAGGCTAAATCAGCAATTTACGACAAGGAGATCGGTTATGCATCGCCGATCGAAAGTCCAAGATGGTCACGACACTGACCCTGGTTCCACTGATCAGTGTGCTGCCGATGGTGAAGCGAAGCATAACTTTAGCTTTTAATCGCGTACAATTTCAGAAAGTCATATCAATAAACGGAGTCAATTGCCAATCCCAAAGACTTGATAATCTCACGTTTTCCTTGTAGAGTGGTCACGCTGCGTGCCCGTGGCTTAATGGATAAAGCAATTGCCTTCTAAGCAGTGGATTGCAGGTTCGAGTCCTGCCGGGCACACCAGAATTTGTGTTGCTCAGCGAGTCGTGTCTTCGGTGGTTTGTCGTTTCGGCCGTTTTTTCCGGTATAGAAAATACACCAGAGCGACCAATAAAATGCCGAGAGCCCCCAGTTGAATGTATTGCATATGCTCCTTGGCAGATTCCAGCACATCTGCGAAGACGTACCCCACTCCCGCAACAGACACCGACCAAATCAGTGCCGCCGGCACATTTAGCGATGAGAATTTCAGCGGAGTAATTCCCGCCATTCCAATAATCAGAGGGCTAATGTTGCGGATTCCGTAGATAAATCTCGACCCGAATATAAAAGCTGCATTATATCTGCGCAGAAACTCGATGGCGTTTGCTGATTTTTCAGCGAATTTTGGATATTTTTTCAGCAGTTTCTCTCCATGTGTTCTGCCAACAAAGAATAGACTCTGTTCTGTGATTAAAGTGCCCCAAAACGCGAAAAACATTACTGCCTGCAGAGACATCAATCCCTGTCGACACAGAAATCCGGCGGTCAGCACCGCCACTTCTCCCTCTATGCAGGCGAACAGGAATACAGCGTAGTACCCATAGGACTGTATAAAATATTCAAACAAAACAAACTCTTATCGTCAAACATGGTGCGCCCGGAAGGATTTGAACCCTCAACCTTCAGATCCGTAGTCTAACACTCTATCCAATTGAGCTACGGGCGCACTGGTGGGTGATGACAGGTTTGAACTGCCGACCCCCTCGGTGTAAACGAGATGCTCTACCACTGAGCTAATCACCCGGAAACGGCACCAAGATACACGAATTAGAGCAGCCATGCAATGGAAACATGGAACGTGTATTAGTTCACTACGGGAGAGACTTCTCGAGAGTGGTTATTGAAGAGAATATACTGCATAGGGGTTGCACCGTTCAAGTGGTGATGTGGTCGATAATTATTGTATTTCCAGAGTGCTTTCTCCAATTCTGGTCTCATTTTCGTCAGATTATTGGCTAACAGGTTGTTTTTATTATGGAATTCTTCGCAAAAGATGCGATTTCCGCGTTCAACGCCTCCGTTGTAGTCGGGACGTCGCGGTGGTAGCACAATCAGTGGAATTTCAAACTTTTTGCACTCATCTTCGAACTCCGCCATGAACTCGGATCCACCGTCAGCTTGAATCGAAAGAATCTTGAACGGCGATTATTCCACCAATTCCAACAAAAACTTTCCCGCTGATTTTGAATCCATGCTCTCGCTGCAAAATTACGGCTATTTTCGCTTTTCCCTGGGGGCGGATTTTCACGACGAATTCCCAGAATCAAATCGCTGATTAAGGTAATCTCACTTCTGTCTGAACTAATTCCATTCCTCATTTCAACTATCGAAATAATACGTTGTTTTTCAGCGCCCGCAAGCCATCTTTTCGATAATCAAAAATGACGTTTGGTATAAGCAGGATAGAGAAAAGGTGAAGGATGGGTTCAAGGGTAGAATTGTTTCGTATTTTGTGTGTTTTAGCAATAATAAAACTGCAAAAGTTAATTTTTCCTTAAAAACTGTTGATTGGGGAAGATGTGTGTGCTAGCCTGACTCTGGTGGTTGTGGTTTTTGTGATTGTAAGAGAGAGCGAGCGATGCTGGAAAGACGATGAAGGCGGTAGCGGAGAGTCTCGGTCAACGCCTTCGGGTTTCGTCAATTTTTCTAAATGATTTTGCATCGTTTTGTTGTTTGTTTGTGGACTGTTGTAATTTTAGGAGGTTGTTATGAATTTTCGTGATATGATGAGATGCGTAAGCGGTGCGTGCTGCGCTGCGGTGATGATAGTGTGCGAGGTAAGGGGGATGGGTGAGGATACGAGCGGACTGAATAAATTTTGCTTTAGCCATGGTTTAAGGATAAATGGTTTTTCGAAGCGCCATACGTTTTTCTTAAGAAATCGGATACCAGTGAATTTAGTCCACTGAAGTTAAGTATATAACTATTTATTCCGACCTTATGGCGGCAAAATATAAACAAAAGATTGCGAACAGTGGATATCATACAACTACCTTCCAATTTTGATTCACCGCGATACGAAGTATTAGGAACTGGTACCACATCGTATGGATCATAATCCTCCTCTGGATAGCCAGGTTCCTCTACCTTTCGGTTTATTACTGCTGTAAAATCTTTCCATGTATCTAGCGCTTCCAATGTAAACATAATACCTATTATCGTCGAGAGGAGAGGAAACATTTTCTTAGCAGAAACGATAGTATCCAAACCTTGGAAGGTTTCAAAAAATTGGCTGTGAGACCCAGGAACAGGTAATAAAAGCAATTTACAAGCATCTATCAAGCATTCTTTGCTCATAGCAAAATGACATAAATTGTTATCATTCAATGTAACAAGTCATAGTTCCTGTCCAACAAGGAAACGCAAGATTAACCAATTTATTAAAAACGACGTCTTCTTTATGAGCGTTGGACACGAATCTTAAAAAGTCTTCAAACTCTTTGCCAATCAACGTAGTTTCTCCCCACCCCCTTTTTTTAGCTATTATTTCTCCTCTATTCACGCGACTTTTCATCCATAAGCCCAAAGAGTTTCTATTATTAGTAGAATAAACAAAATCAACAATTTTAGATGCCAGCGCATCTTTATTTCGTTGTTCTGTGGGAAGTAACAATTTTGCGGCTTCCTTCGCCATATATTTCGGCAAACGACACTCTGCATTTTCTAAAACTTCATCGTTTCGGAACGTTGACGTTAATTCATAACACTACCGGACAACAATCTCCAAAACAACTTTATGAAATATATAAACAAAGAAATGAAATAATGTTTGACAGTTACAAACATTTTTTGGATGCCGATAAAACTTATATGCAAAATCGACACGTTTGGGAGGGATGGCTGTTCGTAAATTTTATCGCAATGATTGCATATTATAAGTTGTTTAATAGATTGAGAAATGCAGAACTACTCAACAAAATATCGCCAAAAGACGCTATCGAATGCGCAAAAACCGTATATCAAATAAATATTCGCGGCAATTGGCACAGATCCGAAATAACCGCAAAATCTCGAAAATTCTTCGCCAAAATTAACATAGACACACTAGGGCTTGTCGTCAGGAGAGGGATCTGATATGATAGCGTAGTTATTGTAGTATGGAGAATGACTATGCAACAATTGGCGCACAGGAGACATGATATAACAGATAGGGTATGGTCTCTATTGGAG
>JAIRMS010000002.1 GCA_031258475.1 Holosporaceae bacterium | reverse complement strand
TAGAGACCATACCCTATCTGTTATATCATGTCTCCTGTGCGCCAATTGTTGCATAGCCATTCTCCATACTACAATAACTACGCTATCATATCAGATCCCTCTCCTGACGACAAGCCCTAAGCATTTCCTTGTATTTAGAATAACATTTAGTTTTTCGTCGCAATCTGGCGAGATAATATCTCAAAGCTGATGCAGAGAGCATCAGGAGTAACCCAAAATTTCGGATGTTATACCGGAGGAAATGGCTGGCGAAGCAAAAGCGGCTCAGACGTCCCAGCGCATCGTCGCTGCAAAATTTATACGATATTCCGGAATTGCCGATCTGCCCTTGAAAAGTTCGGCAAAACGGTATATACCTCTGTTCGGAAGGCATCGGGGCGCATAGCTCAGAGGTAGAGCACTACGTTGACATCGTAGTGGTCGTAGGTTCGATCCCTGCTGCGCCCACCATTGGTTTCCTAGTTGGAATTTGGAAAGATAGATTTGGATCAACGTGTGAAAATAGACTCCGATGCGGTCAGATCTCTGGCTGAGCTTCTGAGAGAAACCGATCTAACGGAGATTGAATATCAGGTCGATTCTCTAAGAATCAAGGTATCTCGCGCAGTTCAGCAGGCTGTTATTCCCGTTCAAACATCATCTCAACAAGCACCATCGTCACCGAATCAGGATCAAACGCCAGCTGTTGCAGCGTCAGGAACGACAAAACTTGGTAATTGGGAAAACCATCCGGGGATTGTTGAAGCTCAAATGGTCGGCACGGTCTATTTATCTCCAGGACCGGACGCCAGTCCGTTTGTTTCGGTCGGCGAATCAGTTTCACAGGGACAGACTCTATTTGTAATCGAAGCCATGAAGGTTATGAACATGATAAAGGCTCCTCGCTCCGGCATGGTAAAGTACATTTTCGTAAGGGATGCTCAACCGGTTGAGTACGGAGATCCGATCATTGTCATTGAATGATTTGGAAACATCTTGATGATAAAAAAAGTATTAATAGCCAATAGGGGCGAAATCGCCGTTAGAGTTTTGAGGGCGTGTAAAGATCTTGGAATACAAACGGTGGCCATTCACTCCACCGCAGATGCGGATGCGATGCACGTGAGATTGGCGGATGAAAGCGTGTGCGTCGGTCCTCCACAACCGCGCGAAAGCTATCTTAATATTCCGGCGGTTATTTCGGCGGCCTGCATCTCCGGCGCGGATGCGATTCATCCGGGATTTGGTTTTCTCAGCGAAAATTCCACGTTCTCTCACATGGTGGAGGAACACGGCCTGATTTTCATCGGTCCAAAAGCTGATCACATCGCCATGATGGGCGATAAAATAACGGCTAAAAAGACTTTTTCCTCCCTTGGATTACAAATAGTACCAGGATCGGACGGTTCCGTAAGCAATATCAACAAGGCACTAAAAATAGCGGATGAAATGGGATATCCAGTCCTGATAAAAGCTGCCGGTGGGGGCGGCGGTCGCGGAATGAAAGTCGCGAATTCTCGACTAGATTTTGCAGAAGCCTATGAGACTGCCCGCCGAGAGGCTGGAATTTCCTTTGGAAACGATCAGGTATATCTGGAAAAATATCTGGCCAATCCGCGCCACATAGAGTTTCAAATTATCGCAGATAAATTCGGAAACGCCATTCATTTAGGGGAAAGAGATTGTTCTCTACAGAAAAGAAATCAAAAAGTTTGGGAAGAGGCGCTGAGTTCAGTCTTAACTCCACAATTTAGAGATGATTTCGGACGAAAAATCGCTCGAGCAGTTGGAGAACTGGGATATTGTGGAGTCGGCACCCTCGAATTTTTGTACGAAAATGAACGTTTGTATTTCATCGAGATGAATACTCGCATTCAGGTGGAACATCCGATCACAGAGGTTATAACAGGAATCGATATCGTTCGGGAACAGATTCTTATCGCTGGAGGACGCAGGCTTTCCATATCCCAGGATGACGTTAAATTTCGTGGACACGCCATAGAATGCAGAATTAATGCAGAGAATTCAGAAACTTTTATGCCATCTGCCGGTACGGTTACCAATTATCATTGTCCAGGTGGACCCGGAGTTAGAGTCGATAGCGCATTATACGATGGCTGTAAAGTGCCCCCCTACTACGACAGTCTAATCGCCAAGCTGATCGTCCATGCCAACGACCGCGAGCAATGCCTGGCAAGTCTTCGCAGAGCGCTAAGAGAATACGTTATAGATGGAATAGACACCCTTATCCCGTTACATCTGAAACTTGCAAACAATCCCGATGTAATTGCTGGAAATTTCGACATTCATTTCCTGGAAAGGGTTTATAAGGGAAATACATGACTTTTCTTCAGGCGATCTTTTTGGGAGCCGTACAAGGAATCACCGAATTTCTGCCGGTAAGTTCGTCTGCTCACGTGACCATTTTCTCCAAATTGTTCGGAATCTCTCATCATGAAAAGGTTTTCGATATTTTCCTAAATTCCGGAACTCTGCTGGCGATCATTATTTTTTTCAGAAAGCAAATGTGGAAGCTGCTGCTTGGATCTCTTGATTTTATCGGAAATAGGAAAACTACAAGCAGATATTTTTTTGTGACGATTCTTCTGTCGAGCCTGCCGACCATAACTGTTTTTGGAATATTGGAAATTGTTTTCAATATAAGCATTAATTCCGAAATAATTTTAGCAGGGGCGCTGATTTTGTTCGGTGTCGTTCTATATTTTTGCGACCAAAGCCAGACGCACAGGAAAAACATTTCTAGAAAAGATAGTCTATTGATTGGCTTTGTTCAGCCTCTGTCTTTTATTCCCGGTGTTAGTCGGCTGGGAATATGTCTATCCATGATGAGGTATTTGAAATATTCTCGGGAGGAAAGTTTCAGATACTGCATGATGTTGTCCACTATTCCCGTACTCGGAGCCTGTTTTTTACAACTAACAAAAATCTTTACAGGGGAAATTTTAGTAGAAAGCTGGCCAATTGTTGTGGTTGGAAGTTTTTCTGCATTTATATCCGGATGGATCTCGCTGTCACTCATGACTGAATTTTTAAAAAGCCATACGTTGCTGGCAATAATAATCTACAGAATTTTATTGGGAACGCATATTTTTTTACTCAAATTAATATAAAAAAAATATTTTTGTTGTTTAATTATCAAAGAACATTAGGATAATTAGCGATGCGTATAGATATTATAGTTCCAAATTTTGATAACTCTTCAGACGAAGTGACTCTGTCTTCATGGTATAAGAATGTCGGAGATAAAATTTCTAAAAATGAAATAATCGCAGACGCGGAAACTCCGTCTGTGGCATGCGGCATTACTTCCAGCTATGACTGCATATTGGCGAGAATTTTGGTTAGGGAAGGAGATATTATATCTCAGGGGACTAAAATCGCCGTCATAGAAACGGATCTGAACGCGGATATGCCAGATGTTACCCAAAATATCGAAAAAGACGAAACCGAAGATATATCCACCATTATCGCTCCTCAGATTGAGGAGGAAGAAATAATCGCCGAGGAATCTGTCGATAACAGAGGGTACAGTTTTTCAGTTCCTTTGGATGAAAAATCCAGAGAAGAAGTCTCTGAAGAAATAATCGAGGATTTTTCCGAACATACCGAGGAAAAATGCCTGAATATTCTTAAAAACGCAGAAAGTCAAGCAAGGGAAGAAGCTCTAAAATTGAAGGAAAAAATCCTCGAAGAAGCACAAAAATTGGCGCTGATTCAGGCAGAAGAGCTAAAGGTAAAAGTTCTTAAAGAATATGAAGAAAAAGCCACCAAAGACGCTGGAGAAATGCATCAAAAAATTGTGCAGGGGTCTATTCAGGAGGCTGAAGCCACAAAAGCGAAATTGATAGAAGAGGCAAAAGAGAAAGCGAAACAGGAAGCGGAAAGCCTCCGAAAAGAAATCCTCGACAACGCAAAAAAAGAAGCCAAAGAAAAAGCTGAGGCTGAGATCGAAGCTGCGGTCGCTTGTGCCAAGGAGGAAGCAAAGCAAAAAGCCGAATCACTTTCAAAAGAAATTATTGAAGAAACAATAAACGAATCGAAAAATGAGGCCAAGGCGATCAAAAAAGATATTATCCATTCCGCTCAAAAGCATGCGGCCAAGGAATCCGCTGATATTGTGAAGGACGTCGTGAAAGACGCGAAAATTAAATCCCGCCTGCAGGCAGAGGAATTAATAGAATCCACCGCGCAGTTGGCTTCCCGGGAGGCTGAGTCTCTGAGGGAGCAAATTCTGAAAACCGCCCATGAGAAAATTCGAGAGGCAATAAATTCAGTCCTGCATTCCGTCAGCGACGAGATCAGAAAGGAAGCGGAGCAAGATATTCGCAATGCGGTAAAAAGTACAGTGCAAGAAATTGGAAGAGAATCGCGATGTCTTATGGAAGAAGCGGTTGAAGAAACGGAAGTAATAGAGAGAATCGATGATGAATTCCGTCAGGAGAACGAAGTTGCTAGAGCCATAAAAAACGAGGGCAAAAATGATTTGTGCAGGAAGATCATATCCGAAAAAGATTCTCAAATAGAAGAACAGGCTGAAATTATCAAAAGACTCCTGAACAGTGCGGAAAAAAATGATAACGTTCCCGAGTTATATGCGGATAATTTGAACAGTCCGAATTTTTTTGAGTCTACGGAAGATTACAGCAAACCAACTGATACTCTGAGACGTCGCATATCTGAAAAAATGAAGAACTCCTATGACGCATCTGTCATTTCAACCGTATCAAACGAAGTCGACATGAGCGCAGTCCTGGCCTTGGAAAAAACCTTTGGCATCGCTTTCTCAAAAAAGCACCACACAAGGCTAGGATTTACACCGTTTTTCATATCGGCTTGCATAGCGGCGTTGAAGCAATATCGAGTTTTCAATTCGCATATTTATAACGATGAAATAATATACAAAAATAATTTCGATATATCGATTATCACCTGTGGAAACGACGGAATCGCTGCGCCGGTCATTAGACATGCCGATACTCTCACAATTGCGGAGATAGAAAAATCAATGATCCATCTTTCCAAGAGAGCAATGGAGGGAACCTTATTGATAGAGGAGGTTTCAGGGGGGACATTCACGGTAATTAATGCTGGAATTTACGGTTCGCTGATAGGAACAGATCTATTGACGCCTCCGCAGGTCGCCACCCTGAGCGTTCATAAAATGCACAACCGCCCAGTCGCCACCGATAATGGCATGGAAATAAAGCCTATGCTTTATATTTCATTATCCTATGATCATAGAGTCTCAGATACCCGCAAGGCATCGGAATTTCTATCGAATATTAAAAACTACGTGGAAAATCCCGGCTGGCAAATATTGGGATTGTAGATTAGACCTGTTCATGTATGTAAACGTCGGCAGGAGGCCGTAAGATATTTTGTGGTGTGCCAAGAGAAGGCACGGTGAAGATGGAGTAAGGTCCTCCGCTGAGGACTGTATGGTCCCATATTGTGGAGGGATTGGGAATGATATAATATTATGCCCGGAAGCAAAGGAGGCATTATGGGCCAAATACTACACAGTTGCGCCACAACGACAGAGGCAATGCGTCGA
>JAIRMS010000084.1 GCA_031258475.1 Holosporaceae bacterium | reverse complement strand
CTGAAAGACTGGAGAGGTATCGCCACAAGATATGCAAAAAATGTCAAATCATTCATTGCTGCTGTTCAAATCAGATGCATCATGCTTTGGTTGAAAATCTCATGACGACAGAGCCTAGCCCATGCTAAAAACAGAACATGCACAGATGTGCAGGTGCGCGGGTGCAGTTCTATTTGGGCAGGCTCTTGAAATTGCGGAAACTTCGGTTTAGCCTGATGGAAGTCGCCAAATCCGAGGAATTATGTTTTTCCGCATAAAATTACTTGATGACGTATTGGATCTATATTTTAAAAATTGTTCCCACGTAGATCTTGCAAAAAAATCCGTTGTGTTGGGAGTTATTACTTCGGTTTTTTTGATCGTATTGAAACTCATAACCTGGATGATAACGGATTTTATTTCGATGAGAGCCTCAATGAACGACTCGATTCTGGATGCTCTTACTTCGTTCATGGCCTATCATGCTCTGCGATTTTCAGCTGTTTCGTTTGATAAAGAACACAATTTCGGCCATGAGAAAATAGAAGGAATAATGGCTTTTTGCCAGTGTTTGCTGGTGGTTTATTCCGGAGTAATGATATTCGTTGAAGCCTACGAAGTGCTTCTGAATCCAAAACCGTTGAAAAATGGCGAAATTGGGATCGCCGTGATGGTGATTTCCTGTTTCGCTGTGTATCAGCTCCTGTATTTTCAGAAATACGTGGCGTTAAAGACGAATTCTGTTCTCGTCAGAGGAGATTCGTTGCATTATCTATCGGATTTTCTGGTAAACATTTGCATTATCGCATCTCTATTGATCTCTAAATTTTTTCCGCACATTGATGTTGTGTGTGGAGTAATTATCGGCGGATACGTGCTGTATAATGCGCTCCTAATTCTAAAAGGTGCCATGATTGATCTAATGGATGAATCGCTTCCGTCGGAAACTTGCAGTGACATTTTTAAAACAGCAAATTCTGTCAGTGGAGTGGAGAAAATCAAAAGACTGAGAACCAGGTCTGCGGGAATGAAGAAATATGTGGAACTCAGAGTAAAAGTCGATTCAAAAATTTCCCTGATTGAAGCCGATAATATCACCAGAGAAATAGAGCATAGGCTCCATAAAATGTTTGAGAAAGTTGATGCGATTGTCAGAGCAGAGTCGGACGATCAGCTTTAAATTTCTTGAACAAAACCGGTTTTTTGTATAGATTTTTGATGTTGCGGTCGTAGCTCAGCTGGATAGAGCACGGGATTCCTAATCTCGGGGTCATGGGTTCAAATCCCTTCGATCGCACCATTGGTTAAAAGTTTCGGAGTTTTTAGTTTATTCCCAGTGGCTGCTTTGCAAGCGTAGCCCCAAACCCAAAGAAGCGGTGATTCATTAGATCTTCTCATGTATTTAAAAAAACTATTACTAAAATTTTAGAGTTTTTTATAATAAATTATTATTAATAAGAGAAAAATATCATGAAAAGGCTGCTTTATTTATATATATTGTTGGATTTGGTTTGTGTCGATAGCGCGGTTAGTATGAAAGCCGGACGTAGGCACCAATCCCGCCCGAATCGCTTAATTACCATAGTAGAAATAGGCCAAATACAAAATCAGTTTGCTGCGCTGATGGGCGGGCTGCGCGCTGGCTTTCCGTCAACCGGCTCAGCTGTAGATCTGCTAAACTGCATGACAGCCACGCTTAACTCGAGACTTCGGGAATTAAAAGAAATAGCTAAACACAGGCACACTGCTGCTTCTTCGCAAGAGAGAAAGTATAACTCGATCGCACGGGAGATCGAACTTTTAGGAGATTCTTTTGGCATTATTGATCTAGTGCTGAGCGCGGTATCGCTTGCACACCTGCGTAACTACTACAACCCGCTGCTACCAACACCTTGCACACTAATGGCTACCGACATCCTAGGGACAAAACAAGGCATGCTGTGCTGGTTCGCGCATACCTACCCCCCCTGACCTTCTGAAACAGGGAGGTCCCATCTCGGAAGAAACCCTCGGTGGTCTTTTGCCGCTCCCTGCTGAGGCAGACGCTTTCGCTGCGGAAGGTAACTCCGGGGAATGGACTGAGGCATTGGATCTAGCGGGAAGAAACTTTGAAGATTAGGGGCTTTAGGATTTTCATAACTGGCAAGATCGCCCCACTCTAAGGCTGCGCCGTGCTGTTGGGTTCTGCTTCCCGAATAGATACAGGTTTCCGTTGTAATAAAGATGAAAAAAATATACTCTCTTGTAGAATATAGACGGAGTTTTCATGGCGAAGGAAGATTTGATAGAATTCTCAGGAGAGGTTACGGAGGTATTGCCCAATGCGATGTTCCGGGTAAAATTGGAGAATGATCATATAATTTTAGCACACACCTCTGGAAGAATGAAAAAGAATAGGATACGCGTCTTGGTCGGAGATAAGGTAAATGTGGAGATGACGACCTACGATTTCACCAAGGGGCGCATCACGTTCAGATCAAAGTAGCGAGTTGTTTTAATTTTTTAATAATATTATTATCTGTTTTGTGGTTTTTGTAATGGAGTGGTAGTTATGGGAATGAGTTTTGGAAAAAGAGTCTATGAACTATTAAATAAGCAAATATCGGAGGAGTTTGGATCTTCGTTTTTATACATGGCGATGTCCGCCGTATTGAAAGACATGGGATTGGATGGATGCGCCAGTTGGATGATGTTGCAATCCAAAGAGAAATATCAACATGCCATGAAAATTCTTGAGCATATTCAAGAACGTAATGCAAAAGTAAAATTATTGCCAATAGCGGCCCCTGGCCAAGCGTGGAGGGCACCTCTTCATATTTTCGAAGAAATGCTGAGGCACGAACAGAAAGTCAGCACTTTAATAGATTCGATTTATGAGCTCTCGGTTTCTGAAAAAGATTATGTGACGCAGAATTTTATTTCCTGCTTTGTAAAAGAACAATCCGAAAAAGAAGCGGCAGTTTCAAATCTTTTGAATAGACTGCGGAAAATGCAATCGACGGATTTGGGAGTCATTATGTTTGACACAGAGCTTGCTAGAAGGCAGTAAAGGTGACATTGAAAGAAATAGAAAAAAGAAAAATAGATCATCTCTCTTTGGCTTGCGACTTTGTTAACAGATCGACTGTCGGCGCTGGGTTCAGCGATTATCGTTTTGAACATAATGCCCTGCCGGAATTGAATTTCGAAGAAATAGATACCTCTCTGGATTTTTTGTCCCGAAATTTAAAATTACCACTGATTATTTCCTCCATTACTGGTTACGACGTAAGCGAAAGAATCAATAGAGGTTTAGCAGGAATCGCAAATGATTTCGGTTTGGGCATGGCAGTTGGCAGTCAGCGAATCGCCATCGAAGATGGCGCACTGGAAGATGGTTTTAGGATCCGTCGCTATGCTCCAAATATTCTACTATTAGCGAATCTCGGGGCAGTTCAGTTAAACTATAACTATTCCGTCGACGAGTGTAGACGCGCCATTGACATGATAGAGGCAGACGCTCTTGTTTTGCATTTAAATCCAATGCAGGAGGTCTTTCAAATCGAGGGAAATACGGATTTTTCTGGTCTGTTGAAAAAAATAGAGGAGGTGTGTTCTTCCGTAAAATATCCGGTGATTGTGAAAGAGATCGGATATGGAATTTCAGCAACTGTTGCAAAAAAACTACAGAACGCCGGTGTTTATGGAATAGACGTGGCCGGAGCTGGCACGATTTCCTGGTCTTGTCTAGAGAGTAAACGTTCCAGCGACATCGTCGTTAAAAATGCGGCGAGTGCCTTTATGGACTGGGGAAATTCAACGGTCGATTGCATTAAATCAATTGCAGAAATGGGGAAGAAAATCAAAATCATTGCCAGCGGTGGAGTAAGAAACGGAGTCGATATAGCGAAATCAATAGCTCTGGGAGCGGATATTTGTGGAAACGCGTCGGATTTTTTACAAAAAATAACAATTTCCCATTCCGACTGCGAAAATTTTGTCGAGTCGCTGATTTTGGAATTAAAAACAGCAATGCTGTGCGTTGGATGTGGAAATATTCAGGAATTGAAGTCTGCAAAACTGTTAAAGACTAAATAAAATTAGGAATGGAAGATGGCCTCTTATCAATATATCTATGTTATGAAAGAGTTATCGAAGGCCTACAGCGGTGGGAAGCAAATTCTTAAAGATACCTGGCTTTCATTCTATCCAGACGCCAAGATCGGCATTATCGGAAGAAATGGCGCTGGAAAATCCACTCTGCTGAAGATAATGGCGGGCATAGATCAGGATTTTAATGGAGAGGCGTGGCTGGCCAAAGGGGCGACCGTCGGATATTTGCCCCAGGAACCGGAACTGGATAATACCGCAACAGTTTACGAAAACATAACCGCTTCTCTGAAAGAATCCATGGCGATACTGGAAGAATTCGATTCCATATCCTCAAAATTTACTGAAGATATAAGTGAAGACGAAATGAATGCCCTGATCGCAAAACAGGCGGAGCTTCAGGAAAAAATAGAAACCCTGGGGCTGTGGGATTTGAATCGTTCCATTGAAATAGCCATGGATGCTCTGCGCTGTCCAGATCCGGACGTCTGCGCGGCCAATCTGTCCGGTGGCGAGAGAAGAAGGGTCGCTCTTTGCAAATTATTACTTCAAAAACCGGATCTTTTATTGTTGGACGAGCCAACCAATCATCTGGACGCGGAATCCGTGGCCTGGTTGGAGAAATATCTGCAGGAATATAAGGGCGCTGTGGTTCTTGTCACTCACGACAGATATTTTCTTGATAACGTCGCCGGCTGGATTCTGGAGCTCGATCATGGAAATTCATACCCGTTCGAGGGAAATTATTCCGCCTGGCTAGAGGAACATCAAAAAAGGGTCGAACGGCAAGATAAAAAAGAACTGGAAAGAAAAAGATTCCTCGACAAAGAGCTTGAATGGGTGCGCCAATCGCAGAAGGCTCGCCAGGTGAAAAGCAAAGCTCGAATCAGCGCCTACAACCAAATGTTGGAACAGGAATCTTCAAAATCCTACGATACTTCCGTTCTATACATTCCGCCGGGACCTCGTCTTGGTGATATAGTGATAAAAGCCGATTCTCTGTCCAAATCTTTCGGAGATAAAATCCTGATGGAGGATTTGTCCTTCGATGTTCCTCCGGGAAGCATAGTCGGAGTCATTGGAGCCAATGGAGCTGGAAAATCTACTCTGTTCAAAATGATAGCTGGAAAAGAATCAATTGATTCTGGCTCGCTGCAGATCGGAGAAACCGCAAAAATAGCCTACGTCGATCAAAGTAGAGACACTCTTGACGGCAATAAAACCGTATGGGAAGAAATTTCGGATTCTCTGGATGAACTGGAACTTGGAAAAAGGAAAATGCCAAGTCGCGCCTATGTTTCGAATTTCGGATTTAAAGGATCGGATCAGCAAAAATACGTAAGTCAATTGTCCGGAGGAGAGCGCAACAGGGTACATCTGTCTAAAATTTTAAAATCCGGAGCCAATGTCATATTGTTGGACGAGCCCACCAACGATCTTGACGTGGATACGCTCAGAAGTTTGGAAGATGCTCTGCTTGATTTCGTCGGATGCGCCATCGTTATCAGTCACGATCGATGGTTTTTGGACAGAATTTCAACACATATATTATCCTTTGAAGGGGATAGCAAGGTGGAGTGGTTTCAGGGAAATTTCACAGATTATGAAGAATATAAAATGAAAAAAGATGGAATATCCACAATAGTTCCTCGAAAAATAAAATATAAAAAATTGATGCAATAGGTAGGTGATAAATTTGGAGATAAAGGATGATATCCTGTCCATAGCGGACGATTACGAAACGTTTTTCATTGACCTCTACGGAGTATTGTTCGATGGCATTTCTTTCTATAAGCGAGCTCTTGCTGCGCTGGAAGCTTTGAAGGCCAAAGGAAAGAAAATCATTCTTCTATCCAATTCGACGCAGGTGTCCGATGAGGCAAAGGCAGGATATTCCAGGAAGGGCATGATACAAGGTCTGCACTATGATGAATTTATAACTTCCGGGGAGTTCCTATATCATATCATTAAAGATTGTCCCGAAGAATTTTCGAGAATCATGAAAAAGAAGTGCGATTCTGTAAAATGCATTTTCATGGGAAATAATGGCGTTTTCGAAAAAACTCACGTAAGAAAAGTTGATATATACGAAGCGGATTTTTTATATATAGGAATTCCGCGAGCCTCCTATGGCGCCGTCAGAATAGACGACGTTTGGGACTGCGGCGGCAATAAAGTAAACATAGAAGATGTGCTAGAAAGCGACTGGAATAAATTGCAGGACAGCCAGGGGAGGAGAGGTTTTGAGGAGTTCACTATTCTGCTTAACAATTCACTACGCCTAGATAAAACTCTGGTGGTCGCCAATCCTGATATTTTTGCTCTTAGTTCTTTGAATGATTCCCAAAATTGCGGCGCGATAATCACCCAGGGGGCTATTGCGGCCTACTATGAAAAACTAGGCGGAAAAGTCGTTTACTTCGGAAAACCCTACGCCGGAATATTCGAATATGCTCATCAGATCGCAAATTCCAAAGGGCCCGCCGTTATGGTGGGAGATACTCCATGGACGGACATTTCCGGAGCAAATGCCAATGGCATTGACTCCGCCCTGGTGACATCAACCGGCATTGCAAACGAATTTATCAGGAGAATGGACAGTTCCTTTTCCATAGAGGAAAGATTCAAAGCGCTGTGCGAGAAGATAACGCCTAAAATGACTAAATTATCCGTAGAAACCTGGCCAACGCACTTTATCTGCCGTTTTTCTTCCTCCTAGAATGGGAGGCTATAGGTATTGCCCCGTAAACATGCATAAAATTTTTGATGTATAAGGTTCTGTTAGCAAAATGTAGAAAATTTTAGGAAAGTTGTATAAACCTTGATAAGTATTCAAAATCCTAAGTGGTCCTTCTCTCATGCATGCGTCAGGATTCGCTTTTATAGATGGATCACTTTGAAAATGCGATTTTTATTTTCTGGATTGCTTCGCTTCGCTCGCAATGACGAAATGGTGTTGTTTTAGAGACACTCACGATCGTCATTGCGAGGAGCGTAGCGACGTGGCAATCCGGTAATATTATCCCCTCGTCATTGCGAGCGAAGCAATCCATTCCCCCCTCGGCTACGCGTCTGCGATCAAGCTAAATGCTGACTTCGCACTTCCAAAGTGATTCATGTATACATACGCAGTGAGCTCTTCTTTAAACAGTTTGTGCGGGCCGCGGGGAACATGATCAATACTCAGGACGAAATTTTGTTGGTTCTGATTTACTAACGAATAATTTTGCACAAAACTGCGAATTTATCCTATTATTTCTTTAACTTTAGAAGCGAGCTCTTTTAAATTAAATGGTTTGGGCAGAAAATGCACCTTATCGTCGTTTGTCAATGAGTCATGAAACCCATCTTCTGCGTATCCTGAAGTGAAAATAACCTTCATATTTGGGCTATATTCCTTAATGCATTTAATGAGGGTAGGACCATCCATTTTCGGCATGACAACATCCGTTATTATCAGATCTACGGCGTTTTCTCCTTTTTTTATGAACTCCAGAGCGGATTCTCCATTGGAAGCCTCTATCACTCGATAGCCTTTATCCTGAAGGGCGCGGGAGCTGAAAGTTCTCACGGCATCCTCGTCTTCCACCAGGAGAATGGTACCGGTTCCGGTGAGATCCACGATTTTATTTTCGGACGATGCATCCCTTGTTTTCTGTGCTGCCTGTTCTTCGGAAGAAGCCGTCGGAAAATACAGGCTGAATTTAGTTCCGCTTCCGATTTCGCTTTCCACTGAAATAAATCCGCCGGTTTGGTTGACTATGCCGTATACGGTGGACAATCCAAGTCCGGTTCCATGTCCCTTCTCCTTGGAAGAAAAGAAGGGATCAAAAATTCGATTTAAATTTTTCTCCTCGATGCCGCATCCTGTGTCGATCACTTCTATCATCACATAGCTTCCCGGAGGCATCGTCTCGCCGCGCAGAAACTTAGGTTCTTTGGATAGGTAGGAGGAAGTTTGGATGGTTAGGACTCCTCCGCTCTTCATCGCGTCCCTCGCGTTGACCGCAAGATTTATTATGACCTGTTCAAATTGTATCTGATCCACTTTTATGAAGCCAAGATCCCTTCCATGTGAGACTTTAAGCTCGATTGTGGCTCCCAGCAATCGCTTCAGCAGAGCCGACAGCTCGCCGATTACGTCGGTCACATTTGATATTTCTGGTTGCAGCGTCTGCTGGCGGGAAAAAGCCAATAGTTGTCTTACCAAATTTGACGCACGATTGGCGTTCTGCTTTATCTGCATGATATCGTTGAAGGATTGATCAGATGGAAGATACTTTTCCAACAGCAGATCGCAGTAGCCGATCATGGCCGTAAGCAGATTGTTAAAATCATGGGCTATTCCGCCGGCCAATTGTCCCACGGCTTGCATTTTTTGAGATTGAACAAACTGCTGCTGCAATTCCTTCCGTTCCGTAATATCAATGAAATACATCACCAGATTATCGACGTCTTTAACTCGTTTGGTTTCGTCGATTTTAGTAACGTAAACCATAACGGTCTTCTTCATCTGTGTTTTAAAATGTATCTCAAACGGAGCAATCGAACTGTGCGTGGAGGCCAGCAGCTGATATAACTTCCCTCTCACAGATTCCCGTTCCACATCATGAACGTGATCCAAAAAAGACAAGTCGTCCAAATTATCAATACCGGTAATCGTTTGAAAAGTTCGATTATAGGCGCTGATTATCTCAGCTCCATCGGTTATCGCTATGCCAACCGGAGCGTCCTCGAAAATATGCTCGAAGTACAGTTTTGTTTTTCCAAGAGCCTGAACGATGTCGCTTCCTTGCTGTGTATCGCGCATGGCCAGATAAGCTCTTTCGCTGCCATTGCCGTTCTGAAAAATGTGACTGACGACGATTCCAAATCCTTCTGCATCGTTCGATTTAATGGTGATCTTTGAAGGCAGAGAGCCAGTGAGTTTTCCATTGCTGCCATTGTCGGAGGGCAATTCTTCGCTTTTTTCCCTAACTATGTATTTGGTAAACTCGTCGTTTAAAATGTCTTCGGCCTTTTTGCCCAGCCAATTGGAAAAAGCTGTGTTGCAAAATATTATTTCATCATCTTCATTTAGGCAAAAATATCCAACCGTCGAATTGTTGATAATTCCCAGGAGAAAACTGCTGTTCGTTTCCAAAGATTCAATTTTTACGTTGGAGGGAGTAAGATCGATAATCGTCCAGCCGGAAAATCCTTTGTGCTCTGGAATCGGAGAAACCGCAACCCGCCAAAGAGTAATACTGTCGGGGCGTAATTTCACGGGAATGTCGATGTGGGATTGCTTCATATTTTCCGCCGCCGTCTGCAGTCTGCGAATAGCTTCCACCACTTTGGGATATTTTCCGAAGCAAAAAATAAAATCTTCAATCGTCCTTATTTTCACCCCGGGAAACAAATTTTGGGCTATTCTGTTTACAAAAATGCAGTTCCCATTTTTAGAGAATATAAAAAACGCAAACAGCGACGCGTCAAATCCGCTTGTCGCTATGTTTTTTTGATAGGAGATAACCTGGTTATGATTATGTATTTTCCTTATTTCTTTGGAAAATAAAAAACAGATAAAGGCAGCCGCAAAAGTGGCCGCAACGGAGCAATAGTTTTCATCTGAAATGCCAACAACTATGGAAAACAGTGCAAAAAACCAAAATAGGCACAGAAGCACAATATGTTTTAGCGGTATTCGTTTTTTCGATAAGAAATTTTCTAAATCAATAAAAAAATCCATAAGGTCTTCGCAAATTAGTACAGTATTAACAGAGAATTGCGGAAATTAATAGAGTGATTTTTCTCCCGATTCCAGGTATTATTGCCAGAAAGGATAGCTATGAATGGAATCAGGAAAGCCAAATTGCACCATGGTTAAGCTGAGAGGTCAGCTGGAGCGCATTACCTATTGCAACGAGGAAAACGACTACGTTGTGGCCAAAGTGAGGGTTTACGGACGCGCAGATTTGGTAACCGTGGTGGGAAGCATTTCGTCGCCAACTCCCGGCGAAGTTTTGAGTATGAGTGGGGAATGGATCAATCATCCAAAATTCGGTGAACAATTTAAGGTGGCGTTTTGCACCTGTTCCGTTCCTGCATCGGTATATGGAATCGAAAAATATCTGGGATCAGGATTGATCAAGGGTATTGGGTCGGTGATGGCCAAACGCATCATAAAAATATTTGGAGAAAAAACACTGGACATAATCGAAGAGTCGGTCGAAAAATTACTGCAGGTTGAGGGAATAGGCAAGCATCGCATCGAAATGATCTCGAAAGCCTGGGCTGAACAAAAAGAAATTCGTTCAGTCATGGTTTTCCTTCAATCGCAGGGAGTTAGTTCCGCCTATGCAAGCAAGATCTATAAAAGATATGGCGACGAGTCGATTGCGGTCGTTAAGGATAATCCCTACAAATTGGCCTACGACGTGCATGGAATTGGATTCCTGACCGCGGATAAGATCGCGCAAAAGCTTGGATTTGATGAAAAATCTCCTCTGCGGGCCGAGGCCGGAATTATATTCAAACTTCATGAATTGACGGAGGAAGGTCATGTTTATTATCCGTACGAAGATCTGATTTCTGCAACAAAAGAAATGCTTGGCGTTGACGAATCAGTTGTTGAGATCGCAATAAAATCCCTTGAAAGTGAGAATAAAATAGTCATTGAGCATTTGCAAAATGACAATGTCAATGTCCGCGGAGTTTTTCTACTCGGATATTATTTTGCAGAAACACAGATTGCAAAAAAGCTCTGTGAAATCAAAAATACCAAAGCAAATATAAAGGAAATATATCCCGAGGCGGCGCTGAAATACGTCCAGAAAAAACTGTCGATATCCCTCGCCGATAAGCAAATTGAAGCTGTAAACGCCGCCATTGGAAACAAACTGCTCATCATAACAGGACGTCCAGGAACTGGAAAAACGACGATTACGAAGGCGATATTGGAGATTTTTTCGCTGGCGATCGGTAAAATCCTGCTCGCAGCTCCAACCGGACGGGCGGCAAAACGCATATCGGAGGCCACCGGCAGAGAGGCCAAAACCATCCATCGATTGTTGGAATTTGATCCTGCGAAAGGCGGATTCAAGAGAAATGAAAACCATCAATTGGATTGTGATCTAATTATTTTGGACGAAGCTTCCATGATCGATACACTGTTAATGCATCACCTACTTAAAGCCATTCCGCCGCAGGCGACGTTGATAATCGTCGGAGACATAAATCAGCTTCCCTCGGTTGGAGCCGGAAACGTTCTGAAAGATATCATCAACTCCAGAGCGTTTGCAGTGGTCGAGTTGAATGAAATCTTCCGCCAGGCGTCGCAATCGTCGATCATTGTAAACGCACACAGAATAATTGGCGGCCAGTATCCAAAAATCGATAACGCGCCCGGAACGGATTTCTATTTCATAGCCGAAGAAGATCAGGAAAAAGTTCTGCAAAAAATTCTTGCCATGGTAAAAGAGCGAATTCCGCAGAAATTTGGCTACGATTCGATAAACGACATTCAGGTGCTGACCCCAATGAACAGAGGAGTCGTCGGTACCATAAAACTCAACGAAGCACTCCAGGATGCATTGAATCCTCGTGGTTTCGAGATAATTCGCGGAGGCAGGCGCTACCGCACAGCGGACAAAGTCATGCAAATCCGGAATAATTACGATAAAAACGTGTTCAACGGAGATATCGGAGTAATTTCCGCCATAGACGCAGAAAATCAGGCCATGACAGTAAATGTGGATGGCAGAGAGGTGAATTACGAGTATTCCGAGCTGGACGAATTGGTTCTGGCCTACGCGATTTCCGTCCACAAAAGTCAGGGAAGCGAATATCCAGCGGTCATAATTCCGCTGGTAATGGCCCATTATATAATGCTCCAGCGAAACCTCGTCTACACCGGAATCACCAGAGGGAAAAAACTCGTCGTCGTTGTCGGGAGCAAAAAGGCCATGTTTCTTTCCATTAACAACAATAAAATTGCCGCCAGATATACCTGGCTCCAGGAAAGATGCGAACGCACGCTATCTTAATGCGAATACTGGATTAGCTAAGAAATTGGAATTTCCTTTAATTACACAAAACGTCTAAAAACTCTCAAGGGACTCACTCCGTACGTTAGAAAGGCTGTAATTGCAGACAATGCTCCGATTTAAAAAAATAAAAATAAACGGTTGACTTGTTAGAAGCGAGAGTATATAAATAGCCCCACGCTCTTTGAAAAGTGAATAGACGAAATAGAAGAAAGGATATGTAGGTGGCGCAATTAGAGCCTAATACATATCGGATCTTGCGTCAGATATGATATGAGGCTAGGACGACTTTAAGTCGTTTAACTTGAGAGTTTGATCCTGGCTCAGAACGAACGCTGGCGGCACGCTTAACACATGCAAGTCGAACGGAATTATGGAGCTTGCTTCATAATTTAGTGGCGCACGGGTGAGTA
>JAIRMS010000079.1 GCA_031258475.1 Holosporaceae bacterium | reverse complement strand
GCAAACCTTCTCTCGTGGAGACTGTTTTCGATTATCTCAAAAATAAATTTATGCTGGAGCACTCGAGACACAGGTCTTTTGTAAATATGCTCGTTCATTTGATTTCCACTCTCATCGCTCATCAACTAAAACCGTCCAAGCCTTCTCTATCAATCCAATATTACATCCAGAATAATCCATTATTCGCGTTCTTCAAGAAAATACAACTCCATGGCGAATAATCCACGAGCGGAGAAATCGCATTATTTCGTAATTTATGAGTTTTAGCAATAACAAAATGGAAAAAAATTATTTATATCTAAAAAATAAATATTTTAACTGCAAAAGTTAATTTTTCCTTAAAAACTGTTGATTGAGGAAAATGTGTGTGCTAGCCTGATTCCGATGGTTGTGGTTTTTGTGATTGTAAGAGGGGTCGAGCGATGCTGGAAAGATGATGAAAGCGGTAGAGGAGAACTCAGTAATTTTTTTTAGATAGTCTCGTCTCGTTGTTGGCTCGTGGGAATTGTGGAATTTTAGGAGGTTGTTATGAATTTTCGTGGTATTGTGAAGTGTGCAAGCAGCGCGTGTTGTGCTGCAGTGATGATGTGTGGGGTGAGCAATGGAATGAGTGATGAGGGAATGATGACAGCGGAGAAGCATTGTAGTGGCAATTCGTTGCAGGATGTGCAGCCCTTGAATGGCTCTCTATCGCCGAATATAACAGAGGAAGAACTGAATAAACTGAAGCATCATTCTTTGGGTGCTGGTTCTATATTGAATGTTAGAGATACTTTAAGTGATGATGACCTAAAAAGAACTTTGGCTCACATGGTTTTTTGTTCGAAATTTGCAAGGCAACGGAAGGGAGTGGATTTAGGGTTGTTCCATGGTGAATTTATGTTGTTGTTCACAAAGCACTGGGAGGCGATTAGACCAAAGATCGACGATGAAATTTGGTCGTCTATGAAGTTTATACTTCCAATATTGGCAGATGCCATCAGAGAACCATTTGTATTATCATCGGATTATGAGCTGATTAAAAAAATTTCATCGATTGCCGGTGCCGCAATGGACGATATTGAAGAGCTAAAGAGTGATCAATTCAGTGAAGCAGTCCAGGAGTACGCACAGTTTTTGGAAGAGAATTGCCGTCAGGAGCTTATAAAAATGGGATTTCATTATCCTGCAGATGAGTCTTGGTTTTACTTTTGAAGTTCGAGCAATTTATCTATTGTGGCAGCTTCTGCTTGGTTTGCAGCGTCAATGGCTCTGTTGTATTCTTGATTTGCAGCAGCAATTGCTGCAGTGTCGGTGTTGTTCGCCGTCCGAGCGGTTTGAACAGCTGCATCGCGCACCGCTCGAGCGCGTCTGATGCCGTCTTTAGCTGCTTGAACAGCTTGATCGTGCTTTGCTATAGCGTCTTCATGTAATAGAATAGCTTGAACGTGCCTTGCATTAGCGACTTCAATGGATTGACCAGCCTCAGCTTCAGCGACTTGAACAGCTTGATCATGCCATGCTTCAGCACCTTCAACGCCAGCTTTAGTGTCCTTAGCTATTGACGTAGCGTCTCGAACAGCTTGATTGCACGCTTTAAGTGTAGCGTCAGCGTCTCGGGCGGCTTTAGCTAATGGATTGTACGTTGTTTCAGCGGCTTGAACAGCTTGATTGTACGTTGCTTTAGCGTTTCGAACGTCTCTAATGTAATTGCAAAAGCTTCTCGCGGTGGCAATCTCTTCTTCTAATGTCGCCATAAAGAAATTCTTATCGAATCCAATTATAGTTGCGCAGTCTTTATCAGAAGACAGATTTTTAGGATCTAAAGCTCTTTCGAATGCTTCTCTAGCTTCTGCTATCTTTGCTTCGAATGTTTTCATCGCACTATCAGCGTCACCGTTACAAAATATAGCTTGATAAATCTCAGTACGCCATCCTGCAACAGCATTGTTATATTTTTTCTTTTCCTCATTTACTAAAGAAATAGCAGCTCTGCATTGGTCACCAATTATTTTTACTACATCAGCATCGCGTTTCTCACTTGCTTCAAGGATAGCTCGGTCTCTCTCAGTTTTTGCCGCTATCAAGAAGTAATTAATGAAAGAGTTAAATTCGTTTCTATCGCGCTCGTATTTTAGATTGCCTTGGTATCTTCCTAGGTCTTTAGTTAATTCCTCTATTTCTTGTTTTTGGGTACTTGGTTCCAGAACTCTTATAATATTATGAGGATGTCCATTCTCCTCAGTTGCCCATGAAGTTGATTGATATTCACTGTTGGCTGATGCCAAATGCAATGATAAATTTTTACCAACAAAGCTGACATTAACAGGGCATGAGAAAAATTCAGAAATAGTCATACCAGCAACAAGCCCTTTGAATCCATTGCTCCATAGGTTCGGATCGTTTATCCTGATACAGCTCCAGCATGGCAACTTACTTGAAATTAGAACTTTTTCTAATGTGTCGCGAAATTTTAATTTTACATGTATGGCTTGCACCTCCGTATGCATGGCATGCGCGATATATTCTCTCATTTCAAGCCAATCGTCATCTGAAAAAGATCCTTTTCCAGCAGCCGTCATTGTAGCAACATGGATCTTGGTACTTTTGCTGAGATCATCCATGAAGAAGATCAGTCGTAGTGCTGCGTATAAATCATCTAGGGGTATAGAACCTTTTTTTGCGCCAGATGATAAATGATGAAGGATCGCATACGTTCTTTCATTTGAAGCTTGATTAGTAACTGAGCCTCCCTTCAGTTTTGGAGAATTCTTGGGAGTTTCGGTTGCCAAATGTCCTATGCTCTCAATGTATCTAATAAGCCCTTCCAAAATTGATATGTAAATATTTTTGTTTCGTTCATAGACTTCGCTAAAATTGCCTAATTCAACGTCTTTTAGCTCTGTTATTGCGGTCTTGGCTGATTCGAATTGTTCATCATCTGACACGAGCCAGTGTAAACCATATCTTATTCGCGGAAGAGATCCAAAGTTTCTGCTATTAATAAAATCTTTTAATCTACCTATATTACTGTCCGTGTACTGCACTTCCGGCAGTAAACCAGATATCAAGATCATATGCTTGGAATTGGTCCACTTTGTAACCAGGATATTGCCCAGGCCTTGCTCTTTTGGCTGCTGCGGTATCGCTTGTCTAGCAATTTCAACGGCAAGAGTTTGAATTTCATCTTCGTTCGGGGCTTCTAACTCAGCCGCAAGACAACTGATCTTTAAAGCATCTTCGAACGATGCACCAAACAATTGATTGGCATGGCATGAAAAAATAACACAAAATATGGCAATAGCTACTTTCAAAAAACTTCCATTTTTCTTCATTTTTTTAATTAACTCCCAAATATTCAAAATAATTTGTGTTGCATCCGCTCCACGATTACCCCATAAGAAAAGCATAAACCCAAAAAGTTAAAAAAAAGTTAATGGAGATAATTTTTTTGAAATTTTGCGCTTGCGGAGTAGTTTTATACGTAAATCACTTGGAAAGAACGTTGCAAAAATAGTATCTGGGTGGATTGCTTCGTCGCTTCGCTTCTCGCAACGACGGAGCAGAGACGGCTTACACATCTTCGTCATTGCGAGCGAAGCGAAGCAATCCAGAAAATAAAAATCGCATTTTCAAAGTGATTCATCTATAACGTTTGTTTCGGGGATTAGAGTAGAGCTGAAAATGCAAAAAAATCACGTGATTTTTCTGCAACAAACTGAAATATAAACAATCTAATCCATTATTCGCGTTTTTAAGGAGATAAAATGGCAAATATTGTTAAAACTTGTGTAGTGGTTGGTGGATTGTGTTGTTCAATTTTTTGTGATTGTATGAGTCCAGATAGAGTAAAATCGCCCATGAATTTGGACGTGTACAGCTATTACGATCCTGACGGCACAATGTTGGAACATCCTTTAGATCAGGCAAGTTCTTTTTGTAAAATAGCTTTGGCTGAATTGGCGGCAAATACACAGGACAAAAAGGAAAAGATAGCACTCTTTGACGCGCTGTTTGCTGGACCGACTTTTTTGATCTTGCGCACAGCAAAGACGTTTTTCCGGAGGACAAACCGTTCGTGGATTTGATCATTAGGAACGCTCTACTGGCGGGAGATTACACCACGCTCGCGTATTGGACAGAAGACAGGAATTATAGAATTTGGATCAACGATCCAGATTTAAGAACTTGTAACATGATATCCCTGCTTAGAAACTTGGAGAACGCAGCGCCTCCATCGGACAAGGTGATGGCCGTAATTATAATGAAAGGAAATCCGGAAACCGCGGTAAAATTTTTCGATATATTTTTTTCCGAGGCGACTCCAGACGAACTGGCTTTCTTGCTCACAAAAGCTCAGGAAAACGAACACCTGGAACTTGCTGAGTATTTTCAGCGCCGGCTTGACGAGCTATAAGCTGAATAAAAGCAGCCGAGCCATCATAGGAAAAACTGATATCAATCATTGATTACCATAGCTAAACGGAGTAGATATTACTTTAAACCGACTAATAAATGGGGAGATCATGAATAGAGAAGATTGGGGCATTAAAAGGGTTTGTTTGAGCTGTGGAGCCCGCTTTTACGACTTCAGCAAATCGCCGATAATATGTCCTCTCTGCGCAGGGGTATTTGATCCTGATTATCTATCAAGAAAAAAGACCAAAAACTTTCAGGAGAAAAATAGTGAGGTCATCGACGATATTGATATTGTAGTCGATGAGGACGATTTAATTGAAGAATCCACTGATGAGTTGAGCGAGGATGAGGAAAACATTGTGCTGACCGATGACAAAAATTAGCGGTCTACTTGTTTGTTCGATTTTTTTATTGTCCCATGGCCGCCTTTTATTGGCTGCGCCTTCTGAAAAAAGCAAAAGATCGTCCATAAAAGAAATTGTTCGAAACGAAGACTTTGGAGACGAATCGTCGATTTGGGAATCTGACCCAATAGAGGTCGATAACGTTAATATACAAATCTTGGACAAGATCAGCGGCAAAGTTTATAGGGAAAACATAAAGCTAAATTCTCCCAAAATTTTTGGATCCATCGAATTGAAACTAAAAAGATGCTACAAAAACGGACCGGAAGACGACAAAGAAATTTCTGCTTTTGTTGAAATAAGAGAAAAAGAAAAACTTATTTTTTCCAATTGGATTTTTGCATCTTCGCCCACGGTGAATCTCTTTTCCCATCCGATATACGATATTAGGGTAGAGTTCTAGAATGACTCTGGAAGAGCGTTTACCGAAAGGCGCCTGGGTTTTTCTCGCCCCCATGGCCGGCGTTACAGACGCGCCGTTTCGAGATCTCGTGGGCAGTTTCAGAGCAACCGCCATGGTATCGGAGATGATATCGAGCGAAGCGCTTGTAAGGTTAAACCGCAGGACCTATAGGCGACTGGTTAGCAAAAAAGAAAATTCTTTGAAAATTATCCAGTTGGTCGGATCAAATCCCAAAAGCATGGCAGAATCGGCCATTATCAACGAAGATTTGGGCGCGGACGTTGTGGATATAAACATGGGATGTCCAGCCCGCAAAGTGACGCTCAATAATTCCGGAGCTGCTTTGATGAAAAACGAGGATTTGGCCGTGAAAATAGCGGAATCCGTCGTGAAATCGGTAAAAATTCCCGTTACTCTAAAGATGCGTCTCGGGTGGGATAGCACAAACATTAATTGTCTGTCTCTTGCGAAAAAATTCGAAGACGCGGGGATTTCAATGCTTGCAATCCATTGTAGAACGCGTGCTCAGATGTATAGCGGAAAAGCAGATTGGTCTGTGATCAGGGAGTTGAGAAACATCGTAAAAATTCCATATCTTTGCAATGGGGATATAAAATCTCCGGAGGATGGCGTTCGTGCTCTGGAAGAATCCTGCGCCCGCGGCATCATGATAGGGCGCGCAGCCCTGGGAAAACCGTGGCTACCAAATCAAATCATTCAATTTCTGAATGAAAAGAAAATCATTCCGCATCCCTCCATTGATCAGCAATTTCAAATAATTATGGCGCATTTTCAGGCGGTTTTAGATTTTTATGGGGAATCCCATGGAATTAGACTATTCAGAAAACATTTTGCCTGGTACAGCAGCGGGCTAGTCGGATCCTCAAGCTTCAGGGAGGTCATAAGTCGCGCCGAAGATCTTTCTTTTATAAAAAGCCATGTGGAGGAGTTCTACAAAAAACAGATTCAAAAATTCTATTGATCTTCTGGTTTTTTCCACTGGTCACATGCAGCGAGTTGCAGGGGATTTACCAATTGGAGATTGACAAGAATGGAAACATGTCCACATAAACTTTTCACTTATCTATCTCCGCTTGGATTGCATCGTAAACGCTCTGCAGGTTCCCATTGCTATGAGCACAAGTCCGCCAATGATGTATGCATCAGGGATTTTGCCGTACATATAGTAATCTGTTAACGTTGCTGGTAAAAGATATACGTAAGCGGCGGACGCGAGTTCTGAGCTTGCAGAAAATTTGTAGGCGTGAGTTAGATAATATTGCCCCAGCGCACTGACGGTTCCAGCAAGAAACAGAAGAGCCGCATCTTTCAGAGACAGCGCAATATAAGAATCAAATCCGATAAAAACAGATGCCAACAGCATACAGATATGGTGATAGAAAATCATAGTCAACTCATTTTCGGTGAACGACAATTTTTTGATAATCACGGAATTTAGCGCCATTATCACGGCTGCCACGATCGCGTACATTATGCCGATTTGAAAAATACCCTCCCCAGGACGAAATGCTAAAACTACTCCGGCAAACCCAAGCAAAACTGCGATTGCATTTTGTATATAGAATTTTTCTTTAAGAACTAGAACACTCAGAGGCAGTATAAAAATCGCAGTTGCATTTCCAACGACAGTAACATCCACCAATGGTGCGTACTTGAAGGCATACATAAATGTGTATGTTCCGGCCGTGGCTATCAAAGATCTTAGAATGTTCGCGCTGATTTTCTCTGTCTTTAGAGGATTGATTTGCTTAATGGAAACATAAACAAGAAATGGGATGAAGCGAAAAACGGTTCGCAAAAATGTCACCTGCGGCACACTATACGTGATCATAGAATACTTTATGGCCGCGTCGGTAAATGCATAGAGGAAAAGACCGAGGATAAGGAATAGATATCCCTTTTTTTTACTATCCACTTAAAAACCTGCTTTCATGAAGATACGTTTTTAACAGCAGTTCCAGCTATATTTCATTCACCGAACAGTTCTCCTGTCTGTGATAACAAACTGACTCGCGGATTTCATCTCTTTTCACGTCAGAGTTCCCTACTGCCAGATAATAACTTTATAAAATGAGCATAGTCAAGGTGAACTAATACATCCATAGCGCGCAATCAGGGCGATTTTCTAAGGATAATTATTAGGAAGAATAGAGGATAAAGTATTAAGAGGAGTATAGTCACATGATATGATGGAGTATTGTATGGAATTATCGATAGTTGAGATGTTTCGAAAAGTAAGGGATTCGCGGACATCGAACGGCAGGGAGTACAAATTGGAATATATTCTTAC
>JAIRMS010000073.1 GCA_031258475.1 Holosporaceae bacterium | reverse complement strand
CTGAAAGACTGGAGAGGTATCGCCACAAGATACGCAAAAAATGTCAAATCATTCATTGCTGCTGTTCAAATCAGATGCATCATGCTTTGGTTGAAAATCTCATGACGACAGAGCCTAGTGTTTTTAGGGATAGTCTTTGCTTCCGTAAAATAGGAGACCGTCCAGTAATTTGTGTAAATGCCGAAAAAGGGTATAAGTAGTTATATTTAGGAGGTATTTGCGATTATTGGACGGTCTCGTTTATCTTTATCACATTCTCTCCTGTTCCTCCCAAACCAGAGGAAACGGTTTCTTGAGTAGATCCTTGGGGACGAGTGTCTTCGGCTGCATTCCATTCATGATGGCGGTTTTTATGCTCGGGCTGAGGGTATTCAACCGCAAGACTTTCAGCACATACCTCATCGTGAGCTTTTTCCTACGGCAGAATTCTTCCAAATCAACGTCACCGCCCATCAGCTCGTTTTCCCACAGTTTTGCCCTGCCAAGAGCGCGAACCAGAACGTCGTCCATGATTTTCTCGTCCACCGAGTTATTTGGCTTGATGATATGCGGTTTGTGTTTGCCTCTTTTTACAATCTTAAATGGTATTTTCACTTTTTGAACCAAAGTTTTTTCGTTTTGCTCCTGGGTCATTTTTTCAACCTCCTACATAAATCACTTTGTAAGTGCGCTTCATCATCCCATGGATTGCCGCGCCCTGCGGGCTCGCAATGACGAGTGTAGGACAGGCGATGGTGTGCGGCGGCGGAAATACTCTCACAATGACGAAGGGGTGGAGAATATCAGCCTCCGCCCCGTCATTGCGAGGAGCGAAGCGACGCGGCAATCCAGCCAGATGCTATTCGCACAATGCTCTTTCAAAGTGATTTATATAATGCCGACACTTCCTCGGAAGCGTATTTTTTAGCCAGCAGAGATCTGCCGTTGTCCGTATATCCAAACGACGTTTTAAGATCTTTGTAGCATATCGCAACTCCGACATTGTAGGCGCGAACATTATGTACCTCTGCGCCGTCAGCGCCAGCTTCACCTTTTCCGAACCAGGAGGCGAAGGAAATTTTAGCATTCAGGTCGTCCGGAGATCCAAATTCATAGGCCACGCCGCCGGTAACAATATTTTTTGAATAGGCTCTTTTCTTTCCGAAAAAATTCACCTTTTCGTTTAGACTATCCGATTTGCTGGGGTAGGTCTTGAACAAGTTTGCATCGCGGCTGTCTAGGGTAAACGACAAACCCGCAGAAAATCCGGAAATTACAGGGGATATCCAGGCGATTTTTGCGGCCCGCGAATCGTTGGCTGGAAAGCCGGTGCCAACTATGGAGCCTGCGGATGCGTTATAAAAAATATCGAGATTTCCACTTCCCGCTCCGAGATAGCCGACCAGGAACTTATCTCCACATATGCTGAACGAATCCGCCACAGTTGGCGCATACCCAAATCTTATTGTTCCGATTCTATCAAATTCCAGGAAAATGAACGAAGTTTTTACTATGGGATTACAGTTCTTTATAATGAAAAGCGTGGTGAGATGGAATTCTCCGCAAAAGCGCAAATTGTGGGGTAAGCCCAGTTTTTTTGCAAAAAATTTAGAGAGAAATATCATGCACAGTCCGATTCAAATAGAAGATTTCAGTTTATCGTTTCCGCACAAAACATGTTTTGAAAACTTTTCGGCGCAGATTTCGTTCGGCGATCGCATTGGAATTATCGGCAGAAACGGATCTGGAAAATCGTCGCTGCTGAAAATGATCTTTGAGAAAAATTCTGATATGGAGATTGCTTCTGTTCCGCAAATCATCGAAGATTTCGATTCGCTGAGCGGAGGGCAACGCTTCAATAAAGCTCTATCGGCTGCACTGAGTAAAAATCCGGCGCTACTGCTGCTGGACGAGCCCACCAATCATCTGGATTCGCACAATCGCAAAAGTCTGATGCGCATGCTGGAGGGATATTTTGGAACTCTGATCGTCGCAACCCATGACCGGGAGCTGCTGCGTAATTGCGTCGATATTCTGTGGCACATCGACGATGGAAAAATCACGATTTTTCGCGGAAATTACGACGATTATATGAACGAAATGCAGCGCAGTCGACAATCGATTCTGCACGAGATGGATCTGTTGGAGCGGGAGAAAAAATCCATGCATCAGAAGCTGATGAAGGAGCAGGAACGCGCCGCAAAAAGTAAATCCTCCGGCGAGAAAAAAATCGCCAATAGGAAATGGATGAAAATGGTCGGTGATCTCAAAGGAATGAAGGCGGAAAAATCCCAGGGGAAAAAATTGACGACCATCGACGAGAAAAAGCAGAAACTGTCGGAGCAGCTTTCGGAAATCCGTCTGCCGGAAATTATCGTGCCGAAATTTCATCTGTCGCACCGGGATATGGGCGACAGAACTTTGGTTTACATAACCGATGGAACAGTTGGATACGCGGATGAAATTATTTTGCAAAACATAAATCTGTCGGTTGGCTCGCGGGAGCGCGTCGCCATCGTCGGAGATAACGGTTGCGGAAAAACAACTCTGGTCAGGGCAATTTTGGGAGATGAAAACGTCCTAAAATCCGGCGATTGGCATCTTCCCAATCCGCGCGACATCGGCTGTCTCGATCAGCATTACGAAAATTTGGATCCGAAAAAATCCGCCGTCGAAATCATTGCGGAGATAAATCCCGCCTGGACTCACGGAGAAATTCGCCGTCATCTGAACGATTTTCTCTTCCGCAAAAACGAGGAAGTGAATGCGCCGAGCAAAAATCTTTCCGGAGGGGAACGTGCCCGACTTTCGCTGGCGAAAATCGCTGCCTGTCCGCCGAAACTTCTAATTTTGGACGAAATCACCAATAATATCGACCTGGAAACCCGGGATCACCTGGCGGAAATTCTGCGCGAATATCCGGCGGCGATGATCATCATCTCCCATGACGAGGATTTTCTGAGGGAAATTGGAGCGATAAAATGGAAAATAAAAGTCAAATTTACTTATTGTTATAGATGAATCACTTTGAAAATGCGATTTTTATTTTCTGAATTGCTTCGCTTCGCTCGCAATGACGAAATGGTGTTGTTTTATGGCTTGCGGGCGCTGAAAAACAACGTATTATTTCGATAGTTGAAATGAGGAATGGTATCATATGCAATACATTGCTGAATATAACTTCATAAGGTCAGCCCCCACTTGTACTGAACTAACACAATACAGCACAGCACAATCCTGAAGATTGACATTTGCCCACCTTTCCTTTACCGTAGCCTGTCATCGGTGGATGACGGCACGGGGGTGTAGCTCAGTTGGTTAGAGCATCGGCTTGTCACGCCGAAGGTCGCGGGTTCGAGTCCCGTCACTCCCGCCACCTCTCTCCAAAACAAGAATTTGACCCTCCCTGTCTGATGCCATACAATTCGTGTATATAGATGAATCACTTTTGAAAATGCGTTATTTTCTGGATTGCTTCGCTCGCAATGACGAAATGGTACTGTCTTTGGGACACTCACGATCGTCATTGCGAGGAGCGTAGCGACGTGGCAATCCAGTAACGCGAATAATGGATTAAAAGTATTGAGATATGAGGAGAAGTGGCTAAAATCTTAATGAAATTTCAAAGGTTTTAGCCATGAAGAAAGATATCACAGCATTGTTTTGTTTGGTGGAT
>JAIRMS010000085.1 GCA_031258475.1 Holosporaceae bacterium | reverse complement strand
TCTCTCTTCATTTTGCTGTTTCACAGCACATCTCCTCTACTGTTGGAATCTGCCCATATTTCGCAGCATTCCAAATGCTTCGATTGATTCCACAATCATTCGTTGACAAAACCCTATCGCTGAAATACGATTCTTCTTCCGCAAATTCAGCAATTCTCGCTCGCAAAAGTTGAAAAATCCTGTTTACCGTCTTCCTCTCCAATCTTGCCACTTCAGAAATTTGAGTCGCCGTTAAATCCGCTCCAAACAGACGCAAAATCTCCCTAAATTTGGCCCCAGAAATATGAGCTCTTCTTATGTATCTATTCTTCTTTGATATATCCTACCTTATCCGACAAGAAAATCTACTCAATCTACTCTTGAACCTGAATTAAAACGCAAGTTATAGACTTTTGCTAGTCTGGAGTCATGGTATTAAAAAATCTATCGCCTGCGTCTCCTAGCCCCGGAATAATGAATGCTTTTTCATTTAATTTTTCATCCAGGCTTGCCATTATTATTTTTATTTTCGGGAATGCCTCAAGAAGTTTTTTTACTCCCTCCGGAGCCCCTATTACACAGACGAAGATAATGTTCTCTTCTTTTATGCCTTTTTCCAGATACAGTTTGATTGCTTCCGAGGCGCTACCTCCGGTGGCTAACATGGGATCGCAAATGAGAACTCTAATGACTGATGGATTGGTAAAAGTCGTCGGTAATCTGTTGTAGTACCTAACCGGCTTATGAGTCTTTTCATCACGGTACATTCCAATATGCTGAATAACTGCGCCTGGAATCATATCTTCAGCCACGGACGTAATGCCGAGACCGGCCCTTAAAATTGATACGATAAAAATCCTTTTGCTAGGATCAATACATTGGCATGTCGTTTTTTTGAGTGGAGTTTCGATATTAACAGCTACCGTCGGTAGGTTCTTAGTTGCTTCTAGTATCAATATGTTGGATATTCTTTTTAGATATTCCCTAAATTCATCTGCTTTTGTATTTTTATTTCTAATAATACTCAAATAATGAGCAATGAGCGGATGATTTAGAACAATCGGACTGTTTTGTGATAATCCAACATTTGGTTTTTCTACTTTATGACCTGCATCATTGTCGGTCCGAGCGCATGCGACACACATAAACAGTGCAATATACACTTTTTTCACTTGATATTTCCATTATCTGCGTCTATCAAAATACACTTTCTTTTGACGTTTAACAATGTGTTTATTTAAAAATTCTCGTGTATTTATCAAATCAGCGACAGCGCCGCAATAGAGGCGATAATAACCACCCATACGATAGCCCGCGTTACGATAATTTTCATCGGCAAAGCGTTGTCGTTGGCGTGGGTTATTTCTATGTTTGAATATGACACAACATCCTCTATTGAAAAGTCTCTCTTTTCCATCTCGCTAGTATTTATATTCATATCAAAAAAACCTTATTTAATTGTTAAAACCGTCAAATTATTTTTTTTATCAAGAGTTCTGCTTTTTTGGTCCAGGAAGAGCTTGGAAGATCGGACTTCAACGCTCTATACGCATCCTTCGCCTCTTCCTTTAATCCCAATGCATAACAGCATTCCACAATTCTATAAAGAGCTTCCTCGGCGTATTTGGTGCTGGATAACTGACTGGATACAAACATATATCTGCCCGTCGCCGCAAGATGGCTTCTATTTTTCTGATAATACCGACCGATTGCCATTTCATGGGCGGCAATTATATCGTCCAGTATTATTATCCTCTTCAGAGCGTCTCTATAATATTCAGAATCCGGGAATTTATTTGCTAGTTCCACAAATGCATGTTTTGCATCCATTGCTGCTCTGGAATCTCGCCCAAGGGAAACAACCTGCATGTATATGCACATCGCCTTCAGGTACATCGCATAGGGAACAAACTCATGTGAAGGATGATATCGCAGGAACACTTCGATTTCCCTCGTGGCACTCAAATAATCGGAGGCCAGAAAGTAGCAGTAGGCCGCCATTATCTGCCCCTCATTGGCCTTGGAAGAGTAGGGAAACAGCGTTTCTATATCTTTGAATTCCGACGCTGCATCGGTATATTCTCCCCCCTTCAGCAAAGAACGCGCTTTATTGTATATGCCATCCACAGTGCGGGTTTTAAAATCCTCTTTCTTGGATGCACAACCGACTAATAACAGGAAAGATAACAGCTTTAGACCAAGTTTCATAACTTCCTCTTATTTCGTTCCCGTGGAACCGTATCCACCGGTGGATCTATTAGTCTCATCCAATGAGTCTACCACGTTCCAGTCGATAGTTTCATATTTTTGTATGATTAATTGCGCGATTCTCATAGAACGCTCTATTGTAAAGTTTTCGTTCCCAAGGTTAATGAGCAAAACTTTCACTTCGCCACGATAGTCGCTGTCGATGGTTCCCGGAGAATTTAACACCGCGATTCCATGTTTGTAGGCGAGTCCCGATCTGGAACGAATTTCTCCGTTATATCCCTGGGGAATGGCGACGACGAGTCCCGTGGGAATCAACTTTCGTTCCCCTGCTTTGATGGTAATATTTTCAGAAATCGCCGCTCGCAGATCCAGGCCGGCGCTTCCGTTTGTCGCGTAGGAGGGGAGCTCCATTCCCAGAGCATGATCCAAAATTTTCAGAGGAATTTTCATCGATTAATTTCTTTGTATTTATTTTCAAACTCAGTCATAAACTTGTTCAAGCCATTTTCAGAAATACTTCCGGATATTTCGGCCTGCTGAAGTCTTTTCATGCTTATGTTGTCGGTGGCGGCGTCATAGATTTTGCACCTGCCGTTTTTGCAGCGGACTTCCCAAATTATACTAACGTCCTTTTTCCCGCCGATCGACACTTTAGTCTCGACAAAATATTGACCTTCCTTTTTTTTCCTGACGACGACGACAGTAAATTTTGCGCTCTTGTATTCTTTAAAATTGGATGCATAAAATTTCACCAACATTTTTATAAAGCATTTTATGAAAGCTTCTTTTTGAGCATTGCTCAAAGTTCTATAATGCTTTCCGAGGGAAAATCTTGCCAGAGAATCTGTTGCAAAATTCGACGTTATTATCTCGGCGAACTTATCCGTGACTTCATCATCTGGTATTCCCGGAATGTTTATTATTTCAATGGCTCGACTTCCCAGCTCCTGGACAAATTTTTCACATTTAGTTCTTTCCTCAAAATCGACTGAGGCAGCCGAAAGATTTCCAACCGATCCCAAAGAAAACAGAGAAAAAATCAAAAAAACAAAACAGCAACGAAAGTTATGCACTTTTTATAATCCCTCTAATTTAGTTTCGGTGATTATATCCGACAAAAGCGCATTTTACCAGCACCGAAAATGTCATATAAATTGCCTCGAAAGTCGTGGATGAGATTGCCCTATAAAAATGGATTTTTGATTTTAGAGATTTGCGGTTGTCAGCTCTTCAAAAACAACACCTTTTTTAAAAATGACAGAGCTGGTTTTGAGTTGCGCATTCGTTGATAAGGGAGCGCATTGTATGGAAACAGTGTCTCAAGATCCAAACGCACTGGAAATAACGCGGGCGGCGCGACCAAGCTTCGTCGCTTTGGATACGGGACAAGCTAGTTCTGGGGACTTCGAGGCAATACGTGACGCCGGTTCGGCTGGAGCTCAGCAATTCGACAAGGATGCGGCCGCTTTGGAGAGTTTTTGAAAAAGAATATGAAACCCTTAAGCAAGTACGCGCGTCTTTAGAGCTCCTACAAGGTACGTTGCAACCAGGCGATGCCATATACCCGAAAATAGCAGATTTAGTCGCAAAGTGTTCGGAGAGGTTAGAAGCTCTGGAGAGTGGCATCGCGTGTTTCAAAGAGAATACAGGGAAGGGAAAGCTGCCAAGATCCTGCCACCAGCTCAGCATGATTAGGCTGGCCCTTAATATGAAAGGAAACGTAATGAAAAAAGGATTTTAAAAAATGACAGCGCTGGCTTTGGGTTGCGCACTCGTCGTGGATAGCGGATTCTGTATGGAAGACAGTTCGCAAATTCAAGCAGGGCAAGACTTTCCAGTACAGGACATTAGTGCGTTTGATACTCGGCACCAAAGTCCTGACGTCACGGCAATAGTCGAGAAAAGTGAGAAAGCTCTAGCCGCCTGTGCAGAGACCCTCGCCACACCAAACGCATATTTGGATCAGTCCGGCGTAACTTGTCAAGAGATTTGCGACGAATACGCGGCTTTAGCCGCAGAGCCAGCGCCCGAACCAACCGACCCGGATTACGACGAAACGCTCAAAGTAAACTCACGATTCGATGGTACAGCACGAAAATACCATAAGAAGAGCTCATATTTCTGGGGCCAAATTTAGGGAGATTTTGCGGCTGCCCGGCTCGATCGCTCAGACACCTATAATACGGCCGCACGTGGGCGTCCGTGCATACTTTGTTTATGACGATGCATAGCATGTAGCATCCGCCAGGGAGTAAAATTTTTCTTTTCAGCCGGCTCCAGAAATGTTCGATCGGGTTTAAATACGTTGAATATGGAAGCTGATATACGAGGAGGCATCCGGCTTTCTCGATTGCCTCTCGAATCTATTTTCTTCTGCGAATAGAAGCATCGTCCATGATTACAATTTGCATTTTTCTGAGTTTCGGCACTGGCGCTGCCCTATTCCATGGGTGCGAAAATGCCTTCGGAGACCCTGGCCCTTGGGCACTGCATTCGGCTTTGCATTCCGTTGTGTTTATGCGATAATGCCAGCGGTTTTTGTGGAAATGGATAATCGCTGTATTATTATATAGAGGAAAGTCCGGACTCCCTGGAGGAAAAGTGCCAGATAACGTCTGGCGACACATCAATGGTGTCAGGGAAAGTGCAACAGAAAATATACAGCCCTTCTAGGGCAATGGTGAAATGGCGAGGTAAGAGCTCGCCGCGCAGCTGGTGACGGCGGCGGCATGGTAAACCCCACTTGGAGCAAGATCAAATAGGAATAACGCGTCCTCCACGCCAGGTTATTCGGGTAGATCGCTTGACGTTTGCGGCAACGTAAACGCTAGATGAATGATTATCAAAACAGTATGTTTTACAGAATCCGGCTTATAGTTTCCACAAAAACCACTGGAACTGGATTATTGTCGGTCAGAAATATTAACCCGGAGTGGCTACTCATTGAGAAACAAATGACATCACGGTGCCGGTCTCAAAAAATTATTGCTTTTTATACTTTTTTAGTCTATACTGACAGAGTCGTTTTTGTGACGACTATGGTGATAAACATCGTGACGAATAGATGATGTGGACTCGGGGGCAGAGCCCGACATCTCCACCATTTTTGGGGATGAATAGATTCGACGCACATTGAAAAACTCGGTTTTCACTCGTGGTGGTTTACGTTATAGAACTAAAATATAAATGCGAACGATAATTTTGTCGCATGCAATGATAACTTTGCAGATGAAGCTGTAGCTATAGCTGCTTAGTTAGAATAGACGCGGTTTGGGAGAGCCGGGCAACAGAAATCTCCCGCTGTGGTTGATTATTTCTAGGATGAAATATGGACAATCACCGTTGGTTTTTTGCCTCTGGCATCCACAAATACTGTTTTTATTAGTTTTTCAGCCAGCGATTTCAGTTTGTTGTTGTCTGATTTGTTTCTCAGAATACCCTCCAGCGATAATTTTATCTCGGAAGAAATGTCGTTTCTAATGTCCATCATTTCATCCTGTTCGGATTCTTCGAATATTCCAAGACAGGTCATATCCACTAATTTAACGGATCCACCGGAGCATTTCAGGCACACACTCACGACCCCATTATTGGAAATGCTCTCCCTTTGTTTGTAGACCACTCCGTTGAGAGGAATCAGCTTGCTGCCGTCAACGGCCAGCGTTCCAGAACGGAATTCGTCGACTATTTCGACCTTTTTATCGGAAAGTTTTACGACCGATCCGTCACTTGGAATTAAAATATTTTTGATGCCATACTCTCTAGCGATTTCCGCATGTTTATGAAGATGCAATTTCCCACCGTGTATCGGAATGAGGGCGTTGGGTCTGACCAGATCGTAAAGATGCATCAGTTCTTTTTTGCTTGGATGTCCGGAGGCATGGATTTCATAATCCACACTTGTAATAATCCTGACGCCACGCTCCGCGAGGGAATTTTGTATTTCTATCACAGATTTTTCGTTTCCCGGAATGACTCTGGACGAAAAAATCACCATGTCATCTTCTTCTATTTTTACGGTTTTATGTGTGTCGTTGGACATTTTACTGAGGGCGGAGTTTACTTCTCCCTGGCTGCCGGTGCAGACCAACAATACTTTGGACGGATCGAGAGAGTTGGCCTTTTTTTCATCCAGAAATGCAGGGATGTTCGAAAAATATCCGGATGTTTTTGCGATTCTTTCGATTTTTTTCAGCGATCTGCCAACGATTACCATCTGCCGGCCGCTTTCTTTCGCTGCCAGATAACAGGATTCCAATCTGGCCAAATTGGACGCGAAACAGGTAATTAGTATCCTGTTTTTTGGATACCTTTTCACCAAATCTATGAGATTCTGGCGAACGTCTCTTTCTGCTCCGTATTGCTGATCTCTGAAAACATTTGTTGAATCACAGACAAGGGCTAAAACACCTTTGTCTCCGTAACTTTTTAGTTTTTCTTCATCGGTTTTTGAACCCAGAACAGGATCGTCGTCTATTCTCCAATCGCCAGAATGTATGACGACTCCGTCCGGAGTTGTAATGGCAAGGGCCGATGATTCCGGAGTCGAATGGGCCATGGCAATGAATTCCACGGAGAAATCGCCCACGACCAACTTGTTGTTCAGTGATACTTTAATGATGGAAATTCTTTTGTCCAAATCAAATTGAGATAACTTATCTCTCAGCATTTCAAGGGCAAAAGGTCGCGCGTAGACGGGACATTCGATCATGGGCCATAGATACGGAATAGCACCGATATGATCTTCGTGGGAATGGGTTATGAACAACGCCTTGATCTTGGATTTATTTTTCACCAGCTCCTCCGGAGACGGAACAATTAATTCTCGCCCTAGATCTCCGTCGAATCCCATCCCCATATCAACCAGAATCCATTGATCGTTGTAAATGTACGCATAAAGATTCATGCCGACCTCTGAACATCCGCCTATCGGAATGAAATTTAACCCATTTATTTTTTTACTCATGCCCTATTCATGGTATGTCACCATGCCTTCCATATTTGAGAACATGTCTCCGCTGGAAATAAACAAGCGTCGACCATCCATTTCTAAAATCAATCTACCGGAATCATCTATTCCTCTGAAAACGCCCGTAAGCGAGTCTAAACCGTTCCTGATGGTAATTTTACAATCGATTTCGTTAATATATCGTAACCAATAATTTTTTATATATAAAAAGCCCAAAACATTGAAATTATCAAACCACTTATCCAGTGCAACTAGGATTTTTTCCAGCACCTCATCCGGCGGAACAGCCACACCTCCACAAACATCTTTTATGCTTGCGGCGTTGGCGACTTCCGGAGCAGAATTTACATTTACGCCTGCGCTAATTACCAACCAGCAGTCTATCACAGTAGTGAGCATTCCTGCAACCTTTGATTTTTTGTAATAGATATCGTTTGGCCAATGCAAATACAAATTGTCCGGAATATAATGCGAAATCGCTTCGTGAACGGCGCAGGCGATCATAAGTGACAGTTTCGTTAACTCGCTGTTCGATGAGGATTTTTTGATAATAGACGCGAAGAGATTTCCCCTGGGAGATTCCCAGGCTCTGCCGCATCTGCCGATGCCGTCCGTTTGTTTTTCAGCTATTATTGAGCACTCCGTTGCCTTTCCTTTTTCGATTAAACGAACGGCAAATTTGTGAGTGCTGTCTATGGTTTTGAATTTTATAACTTTACCTTGCAAAATAGATCTCTTAACAAAACAACTAATTGGAACGCAACGACATGTTTAATCATTTTTATCTTCATGATTGCCGGCCAACATGTTCGGCATGAAAAGCAACCAAACCGCCGTCAGCGTAAGCATTGCGGTAAAAATTAATTTCAAGTCCGTCAGAAATATCAGAGATGAGGCTATGCCGAAGAATGTGATCGTTGCTACCAACAAAATTCCCCACAGAAAAGAAATCATTATTCCCATAATAGAGGCAATGAAAATGATGATTATCAGAGAGATAATAAAAAACGCAAACATTAACTTTATTCCAATAATTTCTGATGGTTTACCTGTCCAAATATCTACCCCATGGAGCGGATTAGGTCAACTGATTTGAATTATTAAAAGAAAAGAAATATAATCCGCGTGAGCATAGAATTGGGAGCTAGCATGGATATTAAACTGCCGTTTGATAAAGACGGAGGCAAGATTGCCGGGGTCGTCGCCATAATTGCCATATGTCTTGGCAATATAGGTACTAACATGGGATGGCTTGGTTTTTTGATGGTGGTGGGGTGTTTGGCGTTTTTCAGGGATCCTGAAAGAGTTCATCCTTCAAAGGGCCGTGTGGCCATTAGCCCGGCGGATGGCATAGTTCTGAAAATTTCCCAATGCGTTCCGCCTGCTGAATTAGATCTTTCCGGCGAATGGAAAAAAATCAGCATATTTATGAGTATTTTTAACGTTCATGTGAACAGAGCACCCGTGACCGGAACCATCGAAAGAATGCTGTACGTTCCGGGTAGATTTTTTAACGTGACCCTGGACAAAGCTAGCGAGTTTAACGAAAGACGCGCCACTTTCATGCGCATGGAGGACGGCACCCAAATAGCGTTCGTTCAGATCGCTGGCCTTCTCGCAAGAAGAATCAGATGCGACGTAACCGAGGGAGAGAAATTGGAACTTGGACAGCGCATAGGAATAATAAGATTCGGAAGCAGGGTAGATATTTATTTACCAAATGATGCTACGGTGTTGGTTGAGGAAGGGCAGGTGACAGTTGCCGGAGAAACCATTCTGGCTGATCTAAAAAAAAGAGAGGTAAAAAATGAAAAAAAGCAGGAAAGATGAAGTAATTATTGAAACAGAAGAGATAAGAGGTGAGGAGACTCTCAAAAAAAGAGCAAGCCTGGTTCGATTTCTGCCAAGTACTATTACTATTCTCGCTCTATGCGTTGGATTAACTTCCATTAGATTTGCATTGTTTCACAGATGGGAGCTGGCGACACTCTGTATTTTTGTCTCAGCCGTATTGGACGCCCTTGATGGAAGAGTTGCAAGATTATTGGGATATTCTTCGCCACTGGGAGCACAGCTGGATTCTCTGTCGGATTTGATCTGCTTTGGGGTAGCTCCTGCCGTCATTTTATTTTTAAAATCCATATATTTGATGGAAAACGTCGGCTGGGGAGTGTGTATGTTCTTCACGGTTTGCTGTGCTTTGAGATTGGCTCGTTTTAACGTCGACATGCAGCAGGACGAACAAAAACAGGACTGGGAAAAAAAGTATTTTAAAGGCGTCCCCGCGCCCGCCGGAGCCATTTTGGCCATTTCTCCAATGATTATATTCTTTCAGACAGGTAGCTACGCCTTTTTAAATCCAGGATTCGTTTCCTGGTGTTTATTGATGTCTGGAGTTTTGATGATCAGTTCCATCAGAACTTTTTCCTCTAAAATGATAGAAGTAAGTAATAGCTCAGCTCCGGTTGCTTTGCTAGCTATCAGCTTCTTTATAATTAGCGTGATCACGGAAGTCTGGTTGACTCTGTCCATATTGATAGTGCTGTATCTACTTTCAATTCCCTATGGGATCTACAGATATACACAGATTAAAAACGATCAAATTTCCAATGAAACGGTGAAAGAAGCATCCTCAGCCAAATAAATGAAAAGATATATTCTCATACTATTCATAGGCGCGGTATGCGCCTTTCTTTTTCAGAAGCACTGTCATAGAGAACACGCGGAATCCGCGCTTTACAACGCGCTATCCAGGGAAAAATTTGGGCCACTTGACGAAGACAGGCAACTATATATTATCGTCGGCATAGATTACATTCCTTTTGAGCTAATCGAATTATTTGAAAACATAACCGGCGTTAAAGTCGTGGTTGATATTTTCGATTCCAACGAAATACTGGAGGCAAAATTGCTCGCAGGCGGAGCGAAGTACGACGTAGTATTCCCGACGGCATGGCCTAATTTTGCACGACAACTGAAAGCCGGAATTTATCAAAAACTGGATAAAAATCGGATAGATATGTCCATTTTCGATAGAGATATTTTAAATCGATTGGCGGAATACGATGTGGATAATGGTCACGCAGTTCCGTTTCAATTTGGAATCTCCGGAATAGGAATCAACGCAAAGATCGTCGATCAATTGATTGGTAATTTGCCTAAAAACACATTTTCCATAATATTCGATCCAGCCAATGCGAAAAAACTCAGTCGATATGGAATTTCATTGTACGAATCTCCGGATGAAATATTTCCTTCTATCCTGGTTTATCTGGGCTTAAATCCGGAAACTGAGAACGAAGAAGATATAATAATGGCTGCTGAGCATCTGAAAAAAATCAGACCTCACATATCGAAATTTACGTCTTTTGGATTCGAAGATCTCGCCTCTGGAAATGTCTGCGCTACGCTCGGAACGTCTGGAGATATACTAAAGGTGCGACGTGATAACAACGATCCGGATGTTAAATTCATCTGCCCCAAAGAAGGCGCTTCCTTGTGGGTGGACGTTGCTGCGATTCCTGCGAAAGCCAGACATATCAATAACATCTATGCATTTTTTAGATTTTTGTTTCATCCCATGGTTATAGCTGAAATTACAAACACCACATCGCGGGCCAACGCCGTCGTAAAAGCAATCGAATACATCAACCATGACCTGAAAAACGATCCTAATATATACCCGAGCGCGACGACCAGAAAAAAATGTTACATAGAAAAACCAGTTCCGCCTAATATAGAGGCGTTGAAAACAAGATTGCTAACCAAAATTAAATCGATGGATAGGTAATAAATGCAAAAATTCATCCTGGTATTTTTTCTGATCGCCTGCTCCAGATATCAAACTCCGGAATTGCCGGACCTAGAGAAAAAAACGTTTTCCTCCGAAGAGATTTGGCAAAAGCAAAAAGAATTGGAAGAAAAAATTAAAAAAATCAACGCTTAATTCCAAGCATCTCAATGGATTGCTTCGCTCGCAATGACGGAAAGTAGGGGGATCGTCATTGCGAGAAGCAGAGCGACGAAGCAATCCAGGAAATGAAAAGTGCACTTTCATAGTGATTCGCCCATATTAGAGGACGTGGACTGGAAATGCGGCGTGAAGCCTGCAAAATCCCAGGCTGAGAAAGTCGAGGAACTAAGCAGGCCCGGGATTAATGAAAATATACAAGAAAAAAAAGGTAGACTGAAAGAATTATCGAGTGAGGTAAGGACGCTGTACCACACAAGCTCCAGTATTAGGTGGTAGTAGTCCGGGAAGTGCTCCGTCGAAAATAGGAGAGGCCTTTGGGGTTTTTTCCAACTTTAGTTTTGGCGTAGAATTGTTTTAGCGGAGATACTTCATGAAAATTTTTTGAAGAGAATTTAAGCCACAGCGTCCCGGCCAGAGCCGGGATCGGATGTTTGCGTTGTTTCAAGGCGCTGTCAGTAATCGTACATCATCCAATCTGCCCCCCTTCCTTCAAGAGAATGCGTGGCGAGGGCAGAAACACGTGCCCCGTTCGGTACCCCCTCCTGAAGGTGGTTCTGCGACATTGCGGGGCACTCTCCGAAGGCCCACGGACGAATCCACCGCAGCCTTGAGTTGGCCGTAAATGTCACCGACCGAAGCGATGAACAGCCATAGAAGCAACAAAAGGACAAAACTACGACGGAACCTGGAATAGTTATTGACTCCAGAGAAGAACAATCACGGAACACGGTGAGTTCCAGTCGCTTCAGCGGCGAGGCGGGCGAGGTATCTGCGAATTCCACTTGTCTCAGGCTTCGGCAGCTATAGAAACAGAATGGGGCAATTCTTCCCACCCCCGATGGAATACATATGGATATTAACGAACGGCAGTCCGAGAATGCGAATTGCCCAATGGCACCCAGCTGTGAACCTGGCTCAAATAGTACCAAGGCCTTCCAGCAATTCTGAAAACAGGAGACTCCCAATTCCGCAACGTTCCTCGGGATACATATGGATATTAACGAACGGCAGGTCGAGAATGCGAATGGCCCAATGGCACCCAGCTGTGAACCTGGCTCAAATAGTACCAAGGCCAGATTCCGGCAATCCTGGAAACAGGCGACTCCCAATTCCGCAACGTTCCTCGGGATACATATGGATGCCAAGCTATGGCACCGATCGAATAGGAGTCTAGGAAATTGAGTCAGGGCCGAGTTCAACTCGAATGCAATCGCCGCTAGAGCTCTGCAACAAGCGAATTGAGAGGGCGACAAAGTCCTCACGGAGGCTGGAACGCACGCCGAAGTCTCCAGCCGTTCTGCTTCAACCTTTATCGGTGTTCCAAAAAAGTAGTCATCTACTAGT
>JAIRMS010000037.1 GCA_031258475.1 Holosporaceae bacterium | reverse complement strand
ATGTGATATTTTAGATCGTATAGACTGTGGCTACCTCTTCTATAATTCATGAACATATAATACTAAAGTGTTCGCCTAAAGGCGAGGGTGTTAACCCATCCCACGTAACAACATAAATTATTGTTAAATAGACTAAAAAAATCCCCGCTCTAATCTACTCTTGAACCTTTGTTTTTTTTCATTTTTTTCAAAAATTGCCATTGGAAAAAATGAGAATATGCGTTATATATATACTATTAGTTAACATAGGAGATAGACATGAAGAAGATATTGCCCTGCATAACCTGCGCAGTAATAGGTGTTTTGTCCTGTAAAATTCTTGAAGTCGATGCAATGAATATTGATTTTTGTGATTGTACGAATGCTCGCAGTCTCGCGGAGAGATTTGGAGACGGCGCACAGCAACTTGCCGAGAAGGCATTGGGTCATCGTTTAGCAACCGTACATGTTGAAGACTACACTCCCTTCATTGATCATGCTCAGAGGCAAACAATAGCTTTTTTTGTACCAGGCACTCAGATGTCAGAGGTTTTTGATCTAATGTTTAATAAGGACAAAAGGCCGAAAGAAGCATACAAAGAAGCGTACGACGCATTCTACATTACGTTTGACGTTGACTGTGATATAAGATCAGAGGAAAATAAACAAAATAATCTATGTGGACTCATGGTAAAATTCCATGATTTATTCCGAGATGATGTCGGTTACGCCGGCATATCAGGCGGGTACGGGCCAGAAGGCAAATTAGGCGGGTACGGGCCAGAAGACGGCACAGTTCATTGCTACATGAGTGGACCATGCGAGGAACACATTAAAGTTTTCAACGATCAAGGCGATCAAATGGGACAGGTGGATTATGCGGAGGAACAGTCGATTCATCAAAATGAATCGTGCAAAGGTCCCGCTCCCATTCCACCCGGCGCAACTCGATATATGTTGTCTCCGGACCACAGCGCACACTTCCCACGTAATATTGATCGGACAAGAAACTATATAGTGCTGTCAAAAATTTTCCTAAAAGGAAAAAAGTACGCCGCGATTAACGTACAGTTCGCTTTGAAGGATTTTGGGAGTATGTGGCCAGAGCCATATTTGCACTCTGATTGGCAGTGGGTGGTTGATACCTTAACAGCCATCGCGAACCGCTAGGTTTATACTTTTACAGAAGAACCCCGATTCGCCTTAGAAAAATGAAAATTTTTATTCAGAATACTCTGGTAAAACTAGTTTCTTTTTGGTATTGATATCGGGATGTTCCTCGGTAGCTCAGTGGTAGAGCAAGTGGCTGTTAACCACTTGGTCGGCGGTTCGAGTCCGTCCCGAGGAGCCAAAACAGATCGCAAACAAGATTTTAAGCCCAGCGGCTTAGAAAGTTTTTTTTTGCAGAAAAGAGTTAGCGTTGACTGTTTGCCGCTTTTGTTAGGTTTGGTAGTTGCGGAAATTTTTGGTCTAAAATATCGGTATCGACTTCGAGATCTTTCTCCAAAGTATCCACCAGCGCAGTCATGGATTCCATCTCTTCCAGCAAATCTGATAAATCTTGCAAAAACTGTTTAATTTCTCTTTTGTTAGCTTTATCTGTTATGTATGGGGGTATTTTTAGCAAAATTTTAGCAATATATTCTATTTTTTTTATATTAACATATTGAAAGGCATATAAAATTCCCTTTATCAGAGGATCTTTTTTATCCAAAAAAGGATGGGCCAACTTTTCTTCCACTGCGTCTAAAGGACGTGAAATACTTTTCCTAAGTCGAAGTATCTCTCTCAAATGGTTGATTAGCTTTTTCAATGACGAAAATCTTTCATCTTTCTTGGACATATTCTTGATAATCCCACTCAGAACTTGTATTGCATTATTTATGTATTCGGGTGGTATACAAGCAAGGTTGGTTGTTATTATTTCTCTTATGTAGGCTTCCAACAGGCGCCTCGTGAGTTCGTTTTCTAAAATGGCCCCCAGGTTTTCCTCCATCCAATCCGCCAATTCAGAAGGATTTGCGGGATTTCCTAAATTCAGTTCAATCTGAGACTCTCCCGAAGTTGAAACTTCGTTCTTTTGGGAAGTCCTAGTTGTCCTCTTTTTCATGGATTCTGCAGTTTCAAGATATGGGAATACCACCCCTAGACAAATTGCAAAAATATGAATTTTTTTCATTTTTTCCTCACTCACCATAATTTAAAAATCAAGATTATTTCTCGTCATTACTATCACCGACTCATTTCTAGACAAAATATTCGAAATATCTGCTTTCTCGTAGTTATTAGCTTCTTTTGCTATGTAGAAATTAAATCCCATGTTTTTCATTCTTTGAAATTCTGTTTCGAGATCAAAATTTTTGGCCGATCTAGCCCTATCAAAGTAAACGACGATTTCTATATCGTGTGAATTAGCTATTATTGTCTCAGCTCCTTTGATAATGGAAAATTCTAGTCCAGGAATGTCTATTAACAATAAAGAAATTGGCCTATGTTCTTCAGCCAACTCTCTGTCAAGAGTACTGCTATTAACAATGACTTCACGGGTTTTTGTATAATGTCCATCCGAGCTTTTCTTTTTGGAGAGGCAATCTTTTATGGGAAATGAGTAAACTTTGTCTGCGATTGCGAGATTTTTCAAAACCACAATTTCACTGAGATCATTCAAAACTACGCTTTTCCTCAGGCAGGAAAACACGGTGCCATTCGGTTCGAAAGCATAATATTTTCCGGAATTGTCTAATTTTTTCGCAATGCTTATCGTATTGTACCCAAAGTGTGCCCCTACTTCTACGATGGTATCGTTTTTCTTCATTAAAGAAACTGCGGTTTTTAAAAAAACTGATTCGACATTTCCTGAAAATCGTAGTTTTTTCCCGATGGTGGGATCCTTTTTTTTAATTATAATAGGGAATTTATCCTTGGTGGTGGTAATGGAGAAATCTTTGCTGATGGATACTTCCCCTCGAATCATTGGAATCATATTTTTAACGGATTTCGATTTTTCTATGAAAAGTACAATCACGAAAAGCAGGCTGGTGACGATAACTGCAAACAGAACTATTTTGTTCCCGCCGAAAAAACTACCTTCCTGTTTCTGATTTGTGGAATAGTCTGTCACTTCAATTCCTCCCAGCTTTCCCGATTATTAAATCAGAAAAACATTACCAAATTACAAATTTTCGAAAATTTTATAAATTGATTTGTCCAGCAGAAAGCTAGACAGATATGGTGGGCCCGGTAAGATTCGAACTTACGACTACTCCGTTATGAGCGGAGGGCTCTAACCGCTGAACTACAGGCCCGCGAGGATAAGATACGCGTTTGCGCTAATAAGTCAATAGATCATGGAGCATTTTAGATGAAAATACTTCCACTAAAAAGATCAAAATGGCATTTTCATTCCAGAAGGAAGAAACCCACCCATTTGCTCGCTCATTTTCGCTTCAAGTTTTGATTTTGCATCGCTGAAGGCAGCAACGACCAAATCTGAAACAATTTCAGCTTCGTCCGGAGATAACAACTTTGGATCGATCGTTAATTTTTTCATTTCACATTTACCGCTAATGGTGATCGTTACCATTCCTCCGCCAGAGGTTCCTGTGATCTCAAGTTCGTTTAATTTATTTTGAGCCTCCATAAGCTTGGCCTGCATTTGCTGTGCCTGCTTCATCAATTGATTCAGATTATTGCTCATCTTTTTACCTTTCTATTTTTGCATTCGGAAACATATTCAAAGCTTCGCTCACCAGGGATCCTGATCTTTCGTCCTTTATGTTGACATTTTCCTTGTTTTCCACAGGTGATTTATTCACGCCCGCTCCATTTATCAATTCTTGCAGATCCGGCAGTTTCGAAGCGTAGACAACGCGAACCAACAACATCTCCAGTACTATATCCGAACGCTCGCAAAACCTCAATTCTTCGATTCCTTTTAGAAGCATCTGCCAAATTCTGGATAGAGCTGCCAACGAAATTTTCTCGGACATTTTTTTTAATCTCGGGAGCAAATCTTCGGACACGATTACTTCCAGCGGAACCACGTCCGTTTTCAAACAAGTTAATGTGTGAACGTAGTCAACCAACGCATTGATGATTTCAGCGCTCGAGGCATTATTTTTTAAGATATCCCTGTACTTTTCGACGGCCGGTTTTACATCCGCCGCAAAAATCAGATCCAACAAATCTATTATATCGCCGTCGTCGGATATGTTGAGCATGTCTCTTATGTCGCTGGAAGAAAGCTTGCCGTTCTCGGATATATTAATCGCCTGATCTAAAATTGAAAGACTATCTCGAATCGACCCGTCGCCAGCCTTGGCGATCAGCGCGAGCGCTTCAGCGTCGACCGCGATATTTTCCTGATTACAGATGGATGACAAATACTGAGCGATCAAATCTGCATCTATTTTTTTTAGATCGAATTTTAGAACGCGAGACATTATGGTCTCGGGAATTTTATAGGTTTCGGTCGTCGCGAATAGGAATTTTACATGCGGAGGAGGTTCTTCCAACGTTTTTAGAAGGGCGTTAAAAGCACTTTTGGAAAGCATGTGAACTTCGTCGATGATGAAAATTTTGAATTCACCAGAGGTGGGTCTATATCTGCTCGACTCTATGATTTCGCGGACATCGTCCACACTGGTGTTGCTCGCAGCGTCTATTTCGATCACATCGATCTGATTATCACGTGAAAAATTCAGGCACGACTCGCATTTGCAGCATGGTTCTGGATCGTTGGCGGCGTGATTCTCGCAGCGGAATGCCTTTGCCAGAATCCTTGCTATAGTTGTTTTCCCGACTCCACGAGTGCCGGAAAATAGCAGTGCAGATCCCAGTCTGTTTTTTTGCATACCTCTGGTGATTATTCTAATCGTCATGTCCTGTCCGACAACGTCGCTGAATTTCCGAGGTCTGTACTTGGTTGCTAGCGGAACGTATACGCCCATGTTTTCTTTACCAAACTATAAACAGGATAGCTGACCCATCTTAGTTTCACTACGGCTGCTTTTTTCCAAACCTGACCGGGTTCGCGATCTTCAATGCCCAACTATCCAAGCTGGATTGTATACGAAAGAAGACACTTGGAAAAGACGTTTTCGGATAGAACGATTTTATGTTGTTACGTGGGATGGGTTAACACCCTCGCCTTTAGGCGAACACTTTAGTATTATATGTTCATGAATTATAGAAGAGGTAGCCACAGTCTATACGATCTAAAATATCACA
>JAIRMS010000036.1 GCA_031258475.1 Holosporaceae bacterium | reverse complement strand
ATGTGATATTTTAGATCGTATAGACTGTGGCTACCTCTTCTATAATTCATGAACATATAATACTAAAGTGTTCGCCTAAAGGCGAGGGTGTTAACCCATCCCACGTAACAACATAAATTCAAAGAGGATTGCTAATCTGCTATAGTCAGTAACGTTTCGGTAGAGTAAGGAGCTTGTTGCAAGCAGTCTCAAAATGCGAATATACATGAATCACTTTGGAAGTGCGCAGTCAGTATTTAGCTTGATAACGAGTGGGGCATACAAGATGCGTAACTGAGAGGATAATGGATTGCCACACCACTGCCCTCCTCGCAATGACGAAATTGTATACACAAATTGTTTTGAAAATGCATTTAGATATGTTAGACTAAGGATTGCAATAGATGGAGTTATGAATGAATGCATATAGCGAAGATTTGAGAGTGAGAGTGAAAGTGATAGAATACACAGAGTCGGGTCATAGTCGCAAAGAAGCCCGAGAAGTATTTGGGGTTTGTCTGAGGAGTGTAACGAAATAGATCATGTTCCCCGCGGTCCGCACAAAATCCGATCGAGCATTTTTGGAGCTGGCCAAAAAGAAAAATCCGCTCTCTAAAACAAAAATTTGACTCCTTGGCTGATGCTATATGTTGTGTATTATCATAACGAATCGTGTATATTGTCTCTGCGAAACTCACGATCGTCATTGCGAGGAGCAGAGCGACGAAGCAATACAGAAAAACAAAAATCGCACTTCCAAAGTGACTCATGTATGCAAAGGCAAGCCTGAACCATTGGGAAGCAACTTGCAATTCGGCGACAAACAGGCCAACCGGGAACGCAACAAATAAACAACAAACACCGACCGCCCCTCTATCCAAAGCCAAGCTTGGCAGCGAAACGGTCGAAATATCAAATCAACGCGTGCCCTATTCGATAACCGAGATAGAAACTCTGTTCATCCGGTGAATCTCGTCAGCAGTACCCTGAGCCACAATCGGACGATCTTTACCATAGGAAATCGTTCTCACGCGATCTCCAGAAACCCCATGATCCAACAGATATCTGGCAGCAGCATCGGACCTTCTCTCGCCCAATCCAAGGTTATACTCGCGGGTCCCGCGCTCATCACAGTGCCCCTCAATAAGGACCTTCCGTGATTCATGTTGCTTCAGCCATTCGGCTTGACGCAGCAGAGTGGCCTCCGCCTCCGAGGAAAGATTCGATTTATCGAACGCGTAGAAAACTCTATCTCCTGCGTTAGCAATAAAATCCGCCGCTGTTCCTCTCAGTGCCTCATCTTCTATGACCTCGACCCCTTTATCCTTGCCTGTTTCGCACTCGCAAGCCACCAAAAAAGCTAACCCAACGAGGGAAACAAAACTCTTCGCTCTATTTCTATTCACTTTACTCTCCTAAAACTACCACGAACAAACATATATCCATAATATTAATAGGGAGTTACCGTTTCAAGATTTTTTTTCGTATTCGGGAAGTATTTTATTTTTTTTAAGCCGGAGTGTGTTCTTTTTGCAAGACATTTCAGGGAACTTAGGCGGTTTTTTAAATAAAAGTTAACCTTTGATGTTTATAATACAGCAAATTAATGGAGATCTGGCAGATGAAAATAATATTCCGCACGTTGCTCGTTATTTCAGCCCTGGGAATGATAGAAAATGTGAATGCTGGGCTCTTTAGCAAAAAAGATCAAACCAGCACAGATCTAAACAAGACCGATTCTAAAGTAAACTCTCTTTCTAACGCTTTAGCCGATGCGAGCACAGAAGCCGAAAAATTTATCACAAAAAATTGGAATAATAAAGATAAAAATGATACTTCCGTTATTTTTGCACTGAGGATTATTACAAAAAATGCCTCTGGATTCTTTGGATGGGTGCGTATTTTATTGACTGCATTAGAAGCTAGCTATGATAAAATGAAAAGCGCTCAAGCTGCATTGGATAAGGCAAAAAATGAAAAAGCTACAGCAAACGCAGAAAATGATCTGGATACAGCAAAAACAAGCCTAAATGGAGCCATTGCGATGTTATTGGGAAATGGGGTTTTGGCGATAAGAGCAAACACAAAGACGTCGGCAACTATCCTTTTGCAACTAATAAAACAGGGGGATTTTTCGCAGGCAAATGTGAACAAATGGAAAAGCGAATTTAGCGCCATTAAAAAAAAGTGTGATGAGGTATCAGTCGACGTACGTTCACTTGCCGACACGTTCAAAAATATTAAAGAAGCCGGCGGCGATGATGTGGAACTGGATGAAAAGAAATTAAACGAGTTAATAGACGATATTAACATTTTTCTTGAGATTTTAAGTCAACTTAGTACCTATTTCAATAAAGAAGGACTAGAAGAAGACGTCATTGACGGTTTATTGGAAAAATGTTCTCTCGCCGGTGGTACTCAGCAGAAGACCAACGGATCGGCGAATTCAAGAGACTCTAAAAATCCCAGCAGCAAAAGCAAACAACGCGGAAAGAATTCCCAGGATGATGAAGATAACGATGACGATGAAAAGCCTCGCAGCAAGAGCAAACAGAGCAAAAACAATTACCGGAATGATGACGATGACGACGACTAGGAACAGCGCAGTTCTGCAAAGAATTTAGGTTCAAGAGTAGATTAGAGCGGGGATTTTCTCAGTCTATTTAACAATAATTTATAAATATTTTCATGTCCATGATTGAAGCGCCATTCAGTCTCCTTCAAGTGTAGGTAGAACTTCTC
>JAIRMS010000010.1 GCA_031258475.1 Holosporaceae bacterium | reverse complement strand
CGCTGCGCTCCTCGCAATGACGAAGAGGTGGGAAATAGCCGCCTCCACCCCGTCATTGCGAGAAGCGCAGCGACGAAGCAATCCAATCAACAATGCAAGCCCTATTTCTTTTTGAAACTGTCGAAGCTTATTATCTTGCCGTCGTCATCGTCTCCGTCGCATTTTTTCTTTGGTTTTTCCGGAGATAGATCGTCTTCAAGAGATGGCGTAAATTGAAGCGCAAACTTTACGGAGGGATCGACAAATGCTGTTAGGGCGGAAAATGGAATCGTAAGAGATTCCTGAATCCCGTTGAAGCTCAGCTTTACGCCAAATCCTTCGCTGGAAACTTTTAGATCCCAGAATTGATATTGGATCACTATCATGACCTCTTCCGGATGCTTTTCCCTTAAAAAAGATGGAATTACGACTTTTGGATGGTCTGTGCGAAACTTGATATAGAAGTGATGATTTCCCGGCAGTCCATTGGCAGACGCCGTTTCTAGAACTTCTTTAACAACAGAAATAAGAGCTTTCTGCACCAATTCATCATATTTGAAACTATCCATTTTATCTCCGAAACGCGATATGCCCTGGGGCGAGTGATCGGAATCGAACCGACGACCTCCAGAGCCACAACCTGGCGCTCTAGCCGATTGAGCTACACCCGCCGCACTCTTATTCTTGTACAGTTTTAAGGACGAAAGGTCAATCCATCTCGCAGGGGCACTCCATGAAAATTTTTGAGAGAGCGGATTTGAGTAAGAGTGGCGTGACTCCATCCGGCTATTTTCTCAATCGTTTGATGGTTTTGTTCATGGAGGAGGTTCATCCAACGATGAATACCAAGGCGAGCAGCTGTTGGAGAACGAGAATAAATATAGTCGGAACGATCAATTTGAAAAGCATGGAGGTAAAAGTTATGAGATTTCAGACTGTTAACGGCGATTCAATCTTTGAATATTTCGATTTTTTGAAGGAAAAATATCCGAAGAAAATATGTGGCATTTGTTTTGTGCTTTGCTGCAGAAGTGAATTGCATGTCAGATAGAATTATAAAATACGAGAGGGAGAGGCTGTGGCGAAATCGAAAGAGATGAACAGGAATTTAAGGTATCTCTGTGAAAAACACAGCCCTCTTGTGAAACTGCAGGCTGAGGAGTTTCGTGGAGAGTGCTTCCCCGTTGTGGACTCATTCGCCGTTTTTAGGACTCTTTTGGATACAACGGACTTATTTAGCCAGGCCAGTGGTATAGTGTTCAAAAACATCACTGTGGAATCTCACGCTTGATTAGACTTGTGGCTAATCTGTGACTATTTGAAGAATCTGGGCAAGCTGACTCATGTGAAGTTCGTCGACTGTAAGACGGAAGAGCCTGACGCGATGCACCGTTTTTTCGGAAAACAATACAGCGATGAAGATGACACATGGATGGTGTCTCGACCTGTGTAGAGCTTCATAAACCAGACGACTTTCGCGGCACGTTCCTACAAAATCTGTAAATCCTTTTCATTGCTCTGTAACTTATCGCTAATCAATAATCAAATAATCAATTGTGGGGAATGGTTTTACAGATCGCCACCCAGATTAACCCTTGCGATTGTTAGGACTATTACTTTTTCTGCTCCGTGTTTTTTTAGGATTTTCGAGCATTCGTTGATTGTGGCTCCGGTTGTTAGAACGTCGTCCACCAGCACCACTGTTTTTTTGAATAGCGTGGAAAAATATCTGGAATCTACTCCAAAGGAGCCGTTGATATTTTTCAGACGCATATTGCGCGACAATCCTTCCTGTTGCGGTGTGGGTTTTTCTTTTTGCAGAATCCTTGGTTCGTAGGGAATTCCGCTGAGTTTCCCGAGTTCGCGGGCCAGCAGTTCCGATTGATTGTATTTTCTTTTCAGTCTCTTAAGGAAATGTATAGGTACCGGTATGATAACGTCGGCGTTTTTAATCGCATCCTGCGCCACTCGATACATCCAGGTGGACAACTGCCGGCAGATATGGGTTTTATCTCCATGCTTGAATTTCAGTATCATTATTTTGGAGAAACTGTCGTATTCGAACACTGAAACGGCACGATCGAAATGAGGTTTTTTCCTGAGGCAATTGGGACACAGTGCGCAGGCGTCTATTTCGAACGGAACGCCGCAGATCTTACATTTTGGATCGCCTATCCACCTGATTTTCTTCCAACATTCCTGGCATAGCCCCTCGGAATCGACTATTTTCCCGCAATTATAGCAGGTTATGGGGAAACAAATATTTTGTAAATTCAATAAAAATTGTCGTACAATTTCGAACAAAAAAGTACCTCGATAATCCATTTTAATGTTAGAATCGACCTGAAGTATCGTAGCGAGGTCCTATGAATTTTGTGTTAAATCTTGCAAATCTCCTATCAGAACAAGAATTTTGTTTTCTATGTGTTCATTTAATTCTTGGATTGGCGATGGCCGTTTCGTTTTCATTCGCAAAAAAATTTATGAACTCGGAGTTGAACAAACTTCAATCCGATGAAAAAATCGACCGAGCCATAATTCTGGTGTCTGGGATAGTGCTATCGACGCTGACAGTCGTGATTTTCATTATGTGTACGGGGCTTGCTTTGGAATACTGGTGGAACAGAGCCAATGTGGTTTGTCAATCCCACTTCAGATTAATAATAATTTTTTCAATTTTACTGACGACGAGTTATGCGATAACGACTCCATACCATCCTCGATTGAGAGTTTTAAACATTTCCGATCGAGATGCCATTCTCGTATATAAAAAATTTCTTCGAGTGGTTGTCCTGTCGTTTATTATGACCATGATCGCGTCGTTTAAACCGGAATGGAGATATTTTTTTGTCGGGCTAACGATCATCTACTATTTCTCTGAAATGATGGCTTCCCGCGATATAATAAACGATATTTTCGCAATGAAAAAAATGAAAGGAGGCTCATTTTCATTTCAGTTGACCAATTACATCAATGGGAAGCTCGTATTTCTATGTTTAGCCGGAATGATTGTTTCAGTTTTTATGACCCATTCGACGGCGGAAAGATTCTTTTTCGAAAGTCTGAAAAATATTTACCGTATTGTGGCGACGATATTTTTTTCACAAATAGCGATATCTAAAATCATCGATAAATTTGTGAAACAACTGGATTCAGTTAGACAGGGAATACATTCGAAATTGACGGCTTCCAAGCGTCAAAAAAATCTAATATGGATCTGCGATGTGATGGTGATCATATTTTATCTTTTTATAGTTTGCTCTGTTTTGAAATATATAGGGATCAGTCTAGGAGAGCATGTTTTTCATGAGAAAACCGTGACGGTTTCAGGAATTATTTTTGCAACTATCCTTATTTATAGGGGATTTCACGAGTTTGCAGATATCCTTCTTGAAAAAGCGAAAGACGACGCCAATGAAGAAAATTATAAGATAAAGTTGGAGACGTTTTTGCCGACCCTGTCCACCATATTTTATACGATATTATTCGCCACTTCATCGTTGCTGGTCCTGGCGAATCTGGGAATCAATATAGCTCCAATACTGGCGGCATTTACGGTATTCAGCGCGGCGATTGGCTTGGCAGCTCAGGATATTATTCGATCGTTTTTGCATGGAATTACGTTTCTTATCGAGAAGGACTTATACATAGGAGCGTATGTAAAAATAAACGAGAAAGAAGGAGCGATTGAAAAGTTGGCCGCAAGGGTAATATATCTCCGTGGCGACGAGGGTGCGATCCATATAATTCCATACAGTATGGTTAATACCGTCACCAATTATTCTCAGGATTACTCCTGCTACTGCGGAAGTTTGTATATAAATGCCGAAGACGACATTGAGAAAAATTCTCAAATTCTTCGTGATATTGTGAAAAACATGAAAAATGAAGAGGATTATCGGGATGTAATTTTAGGTGAAGTGGAAATTCATGGGCTGAAACCATTTGATTTAACCAAGCCGCAGATTTATTGGAAGATAAAAACTTCTCCTAGCTCCCAGGGGTTGGCATTGAAATACGAGATCTATCGTAGGTTATACGCTGAATATAAGAAACAGAACATAAGTTTTCCAACGGCCAATTTTATAGCGAGCTCTGCTAAATAGGAGACTATACAAGGACTACTTTAAAAGTGCGAATTCAGCATTTAGCTTGATTGCCGTAGGTGCGTAGCTGAGAAACCAATGGATTGCTTCGCTGCGCTCACAATGACGAGAATGGGTAATATTGCTGGATTGCCACGTCGCTGTGCTCCTCGCAATGATGATGCCACTACTTTCCGTCATTGCAAACGCAGCGAAGCAATCCAGAAAATGAGAATCGCATTTCCAAAGTGATTCATGTATATCTAAAAACTGTAAGGCTGGACAATTACTTACCATCTTTGCTTTGGGAAAATACGTACTTTCCGATTAGCGACTCAAGATTGATTGGGCCGGCTGTGTTTTCGATCTCGTCGCCTTCTTTTAGCGATTCTTCCTCTCCGCCTGGCGTTAGCGACAGATACTTTCCGCCAAATAATCCGTCGCTGGCAACGTTGGCGCCGGTATCCCTGGGTAATTTCAGCTCTTTCGGAACGTAGAATTTAACAATGGCAAAGAATGAATGTGGATCCACCTTCATGCTAATGATTTTCCCGACTTGTATTCCACTGATTTTTACGTCGCCGCCTTCGGATAATCCGTCGGCTTTATCGAATTTAGCTGTCAGCACATATCCGTCCATGCCATGCCATCCGGATTTTCTATACACGTAATTGAAAAAGAAAACGGCAACGACCAGAACAAAAACTCCAACGACCGTTTCGAATGTGCGACCTTTTTCCATATGAATCCTCTTTTATAAATATTGACCGCCGTTTACACTCAGCACAGCCCCCGTTATAAAGGAAGATTTTTCATCTGCCAAGAATAAAACGGTATTTGCGATTTCTTCAATTTTCCCAAATCTTCCGACGGGAATTTGGGTTTTTATGCTTTCTTTTATATTATGTGGAATGGCCTCAGTCATATCGGTTGACACATACCCAGGAGCCACTGCGTTGACCGTAATTCCCTTGGACGCGGATTCAAGCGCAAGAGCTTTGGTAAATCCAAGAATTCCAGCTTTGGCAGCGGAATAGTTAGATTGTCCCACCTGTCCTTTTAATCCGTTCACCGAGCTTATGTTTATGATTCTGCCAAATTGCCTATCCCTCATGGAAGGAATGATCAACCGGCACATGTTAAACACAGAATTCAAATTGATGGATATAACCTTCGCCCAGTCTTCCGGATTCATTCTATGCAGCATGCAATCTCTGGTAATACCGGCATTGTTAACCAGAATGTCTATGGTTCCGCCGAGGGTTTCGCAAACGTTCAAGATTCCTTTCTCGCAGGATTGATAATCAGAAACATCCCAGGAAAAAGTTGGAATCCCGGTCTCATTTTGGAATTTTTCTGCGGTTTCAACTCCATTCTGATAATTCGCGGCCACCAAATATCCTGCGTCGTTTAATGCCATTGAAACTCCACCGCCGATTCCTCTGGTTCCGCCGGTAACAAGAGCCGTTCTTTTCATAACATACCTCCTAAGCAATCCTAGGACTATTGCCATTAACGCGAAGCAATACTATCATTTAATGGGTCGACGCACCACTAGAAAGATTATGATTTCTGAAAAAACACATCGAATTTTAGGACACGAGAAGAAAGAGATTCTACTTGCCCGTGCGATAATGAACGACAGGATGTTTCCGACGTGGATTTTTCATGGGCCGTCTGGAATTGGGAAAGCGAGCGTTGCAATTAGGTTTGCAAAATGCTTATTTTCCAACGGCGTTCCCAGGGAAGATACGCTGGATATCGACTCTGAAAGCCCAGTGCATAAACTGGTGGACTTGCGAACCCATCCGGATTTTTTTGTGCTGGAACAAACAAACGAATCGATTCCAATAGACGAGACGAGAAAATTGCTCCTAAAAGTGAGGAAGTCTCCCGTACTTTCGAAATGGAGAGTCGTATTGCTGGAAAACTCTTCCAATTTGAATAAGAACGTCTATAACTCTCTTTTAAAAATGCTGGAAGAACCGCCGTCGAACACCGTAATTATTATGATGTGCAGTCATATCGGCGCAATTCCAAAGACGCTACTTTCCAGGGCAGCGAAATTATATTTTCATCCGCTTGAAGAGGCGGTTGTCAGGCAAATTCTGGACGATAGAGGTATAAAAGACTCGGCCAGATTAGCGTGTCTGTCGGGAGGATCCGTCGGCTACGCATTGCATCTGAGCGAGAACAACGGAATCGAAATATACAACAATATTTTGAGTGGCTTTTTCCACGACGGGAGTTGCTACCCAAAAACGCTGAAATGGATCATTGATAACAATCTGAGTGATAGTTTTGAAATGATAAAGACGAGCATTTTGAGAATTTTGAAAATATACGCGGACATGCTGAGCGGTTTTGCTGATCCGAAACAACGAGACGAGATAAAAATTCTCGAGCCCAGGGTCGCTCTAGGAAAACATCCGGATCGTGAAATTAGAAAGATCCAGGAAATTATTTCCATGATGTGCATGTGTGAACCCCTAATGCTCGACAAAAACGCGGTCGTGGTGAACGCGTTTGAGAGATTTTTTAAATAGATGAAACAATGAGTCCAGACATAGAGACACTGATACAGAAAATTTCAAGATTACCGGGGCTCGGTCCGAGATCCGCCCGAAGAATAGTGATTCATCTCATAAGGAACCGTGAGCAAAGCCTGGAGCCCATGCTGATGAGCATGGACAACGTCTATAAAAATATAAAAGTGTGCCCTGTGTGCTCAAATATCGATACCTTTGCCGATGTTTGCTCGATTTGCTCCGATAATAAACGACGCCGCGACATTATTTGCGTAGTCGAAAGCATAGCGAATCTGTGGGCCATAGAAAAAACGTCATGTTTTACAGGGCAATATCACGTCCTGAAAGGATTATTATCATCCATCGACGGGCAAGGCCCCGAATTCTTAATGCTTGAGGAACTGCAAAAGCGTTGTGACGAAAATCATATCTCGGAAATTATAATCGCGCTGAGCGCAACTGTGGAAGGTCAGACCACAGATCACTACATAAAAAATTTTTTCAAAAATAAAAACATCAAGATAACTTCTCTGGCGCACGGTATTCCGATCGGAGGAGAGCTTGATTATCTAGACGATGGAACCCTGTTTGCCGCATTCTCCGCCAGAGGGTGATTTTTGATTGAATTGTCCATTATAAAATTTCGAACAATTAACTCTATTTTTACTATCAACTAAGTAATCTATCAAACATAAGGTAGAGGTTATGTATTGTTGGTGTGGATAATATTTGGACTGATCCTAGTAATTATCAGCGTTAGCGATTTTTTATTTTTTAGAATAGAAAACGAATACGTAATGGCGCTGATGATTCTGTATGCAATTTCCTACCTGAGCGGTGTATCTGGAAATAATTTTTACGACAGTCTTTTGATAGCTTTTGGAACGTTTTTCGTTACTCTGATCCTAAACCACCTCAATCTGATCGGCGGCGGAGACGTGAAATTATTATTTCCAGTAATTATGCTGTCTGAAAACAATCTATCCTCTTTTTGGATGGGCATATCTGTTGGTGGAATGATTTTAGCCGTCATTTATCTTATCTTCAGCCGACAGATCTTCTTCATCAGACGAAAATTAGTCCGCTCATTATATATTTTAAGAAAAAAACAAAACAAATTTAGATTATTAAACTTTGTTTTACTTTCATTAAGTAGGATCGATAGAAGAATTGTTGCATTGAGGAAGTGTACATCTAATGTAATAAGACAGGAAATACCATATGGAATAGCAATATCTTGTGGTGGTTTTTATGTGATTTTTGAGAATTTTGCGACTAGGTGGTGATATGAACGGTAAAAAAGACGTGCTTCCTATGATAATAGCTTCTGGAATCGCTCTTGTGGTTACTGGAATTGTAAGATTGTTGATATCCGAAGATTCGGACACTTCTGACAAATCACAAATAGTGCAGAAGGAGCTTTCCATGCCTGATATTCCCCTGATGGTAAAGCAAACAAAAAAAGGAAATGAAGGGCAGATTCTGATGGTCTCGAAGGACATCAAAAAAGATTCAAAAATAGTGCTTGATAATCTTACCTGGAAGAGATGGCCAAACAACGCGATGCAGCCCTATTTTATAGCCAAAGACGAGAGTGGGACAGCCCTTAATAACGGGGCAGATTACGACAATGCGCTAAAAATGTGGGCAATTTCGGATATTCCTGCGGGAGTTCCACTGACCATGCGCATGCTTACCAATGAAAATCCAGAACAAAAAAGAAAAAAGGAGGAAGAAGAAAAAAAGAAAAAAGAAGAGCAGGAGCAAATCAAAAAGGAAGGAGAGAAAAAAACGAGTCAGCTCATTAAAAAAGGTATGCGAGCTGTTACATTCGCAATCGATCAAAAATCCGCCAATTCTTCCAGCATGTTGTCTCCTGGAGATTTTGTTGACGTTCTGATAATGGAACAGATGGCGGAAAAAGTAAAAACACACAAGTATAAAGCACTAAGAATATTGGCGATCGATGGAATGACTAGTTTTGAAAGTAAACACTCAAAGAGTGGATTAGGCTCCATAGGTGGATTATTAACACCTAAAAATGTGACCCTTGAGATCAAGGAAGCGCGGGTAGAGGAAATGATTAAACGCGCTGGGAATAGCGGGGTCATTTTGTCCGTACGCAACCAAAAAGAAGCAAAGTTTGTGGACGATGATGGAGAAGAAATTGAAGAAAATGAAGATGATCATATAAATGAAGCTTTGTTGCAAAATATCATCGACATGAATCGCATGCGTTCTGCTGAGACCTTAAAAATAGCGCAGACTCGCAAAGAAGCGGAAGAGGAAAATCTGTCCATGTTGATTAGCAGCATGAATTCTATCGGCAATAGCTCTAAAAACGCATTGGAAGAATCACAGAAACGCAAAGAAGCCGAGGAGATGAATTTATCCATGATACTTAAAAATATTAATTCGGCGAGCGGCAACGACGTTGTAGGAAGGTCGTATGACAAAGAAAAGCTGGTTAAGAACGAAAAAACAGGAAAATATGAAATTGTCAGCGGAAAAATCGTCGGAGAGGAACAGGAATCTGAAGGAAAATCTGTTGTTATATACAGAAAATTAAAAGCCAACGAGGTGCAATTTGGCGAGGACGGGAAGAAAATAGACGGCAAAGATGCAGCCAGGATGGACTCGAGTAGTTCAACAAGTCCGTTGAGATCGAAGAGTGCGAGTTAGGGAGATTCGGTTGATGGGTAACTTACATAAAAGTAGAAGTGTTCACGTAGTTGTGGAGAGTGTAGTATGAAAAATGATCTTATTTTTATAATTGGCATTCTTTTTGCAAGCATCACTTGCGAAGAGCTTGCTTGTGCCGCAAAAGGCAAAAAAAGCACTTCCCCAAAAACGGAAATAAAACTGGAAACGGCAGAAAAAGCTAAAACAGGGAATAAAGCGAAGGTAGTCGTATCATCAGAAGCTTCTCCAACTCATCAGGGAAACGAGATAAAAGAAATCGAAGTGAATTCCGTAAACTTTATCAAGTTAAAAGAAAAAGCCAGCGAGATCTTTATCCCTAATCCGGAAATTGCAGACGTGGAGATGCTAAGCGACAGCTCTTTGTATCTAACGGGATTGGCTCCTGGAGTTACGTTTTTAGTCGTGCACAATAAACAGGGCAATGTCATAGCTGACTACCAAATAAGAGTAACCTATCCGCTTAGGGAAATAAGAAATGCAATCGCAAGCGTATGCCCAGATTCAGAAATAGGAATAAGCTCGCTTGAAGATTCGATAATACTGAAAGGAAAAGTTGCATCTCCAGAAACGGCCGTAGATGTGCAAGACATTGTGGGACGTTTCGTTGATGGTTCAAAAATCATAAATAAATTATCCATCGAAACTGCCACTCAGGTTATGCTTAAAGTGAAGATAGCCGAAGTTTCGAGGACTTTGACAAAAAGCCTGGGGATTAATTGGAGAGCTATTACCACTAATAAAGACGTAAGTGGAATGCATTATGGATTCATCTCTGGAGATGCAACTAGTTTTCCGACTTTCGCTGCAGAGACTGCGGATCCGCAGACTGCGGCAAAAAATATTGTCGATACGTTAAAAACAAGCGCGAGCGGGGGGCGTTGGTTGGCGCATGCTGGTAAAAGCAACGGCCTATCGGGTTTGATAGAAGCTCTAGCCAGCGAAGCATTTGCTTCGGTTCTGGCCGAACCAACGCTGATAGCGCTCTCCGGAAAAACGGCGACGTTTAAAGCGGGAGGCGAAGAAAGCTATGTTGTTAAGCAATCTGGCAACGATGCAAATACCACGGAATTTAAGGAATGGGGCACCTCCATTGAATTTACTCCAATTGTCATGTCGGAGGACAGGATTAACATTACGGTAAAACCTACCGTAAGCACACTTGGCCCGAAAAACCAAGAAGGGGTGCCGTCTCTTACCACCAAAGAAGCAACCACCACGGTTGAGCTTGGAAGTGGGCAAAGTCTGGCAATCGCAGGGTTAATACAAACGAACAAAGACTCATCTTCAAGCGAAACGCCATTTTTAGCAGACTTGCCGTTGATTGGGTCATTTTTTAGAAAATCGCATGTGAATACCAGCGAGAAAGAACTAGTCATAATTATTACCCCTTATATTGTAAAACCATCTTCCAAGCAGTTAAAAACGCCGGTCGAAATGATTCCGAGAATGTATTCTCCGTTGGAATCTATTTTGGCACGGAAGTTCCATAAGAATATAAAAAAGCATCATAGCGCAGGGTTCTCTATTGTGTAGTTGGAGGAAATTAACATGGCTAAAGCAGAACGTTTACCAAATTTGATAATAATGAGTTTGTTTCTACTTGGATGCGAGAAGCAATATCTGGCAAACGAGGGATATACTCCAGAAATCATACAAGTTGACGCGAAGGAAGTGAAGAAAGCTCATTTCTTCGGAACTTCGTACAATTTCAATATGGATTCAAGTGCTATCGAGGCTATGGACAAAATCCTGAAAGACGCTCGCAGTGCCGGCATAGATAATATTGGATTTATGTTAATTTCCAATGAGGTGATTCCGATCGAAGCGCAGAAACGCGCGAAAAAGCAGATTTACAAATTGATGTATAAACACGGATTTATAACCAGTCGAATTGTTGACTCTGGCACGTGCGTTTACCAAGAAGCTAAAACCGGAGTTAGAATTGATATTCTCAAGTACGAGATAAAAGAACCAGATTGCAGCTCATGGTCGGAATATATAGGAGACATGGATACTAATAAAAATCTGCCGAAATACGGTGCCACCGCAACTTACAATACGATGGAGATGGTGGCTAACAAAGCAGACTTCATAGCGCCCCGTAAATATAGGGGGCAGGAGGTTAGAGCAGCAATAGCTGCGGCTGTAGCGACTCCTGGCAGCAGCGGTGGCTCATCGTCTTCTAGCAGTGGCAGCAATAGCAGAAGCAGTGGTAGTAGCGGTAGTAGCGGTGGTTTGTCTCTAGGTGGCAGCATGTCTTCCAGCATCGGTTTATGATTGAGTTGAAAGGAGAAATATTATGGCCGTTAGTTCATCAGATCTACCACACAACCTCATCGGATTCGTAGGGGATCCGGTATCGGAACAAATAATAAACAATGTTATTAAAAACTCGGGGATGACCTATTCCGAAGTAAGACAAGGAACCTTAGCAGACATTATCGAGTTTTTAAAAAATAATAGAACTCCTAAAGTTTTAATCGTCGACATTTCCGATTACGAATTGCCGCTGGGGGATATCACAAAAATAAGGGAACATTGTACCCCAAATGTAAACATCATAGCGATTGGAAGCAAAAACGACGTTGGGTTATTTAGAGACCTTATGGCCATGGGAGTTTCCGACTATCTTGTAAAACCGCTGAACGACAGTCTGTTGCGCCATGCAGTGGAAGTTGCCAGAGGCTCCTTCAATGAGTACGTAGAAAAAACGGGCAAGATGATATATTTCGTGAGTTCCGTTGGAGGGGCTGGAACCACAACCGCCACTGCCAATGTTGGATGGATTTTAGCCAATCGTCATTTTAAACGTACTCTTGTTATGGATATGGATTTTCTGTTTGGTACGACAAACCTGATGCTGGACATCAAAGCCGAAAACGCCTATTTAGACATTTTGGAATCTCCAGATAAGATAGACGATTATTTCACTGAGACGATTATAAAAAAATGCGATCAAAGATTGCACTATCTGGGCGGATTAGTTGATTTATTAAAGGGTGTTAATACAGATCTTGATGCATTTGAAACCTTAGTAAATCTCGTTAAGAAACAATTCAATTACTTGTTGGTAGACTCACAACGAGATTTTGACGGTATCAACAAAGTATGCATGAAAAAAGCCGATAGTTTTGTAATCATGTCCGAGATGAGCGTAGCATCGGCACATAATACGATGCGTATTTTGGAATTTCTGCATACGGATCAGCCGGAAAAGAAAGTAGTAATTGCTGCCAACAAAGTAGGACTGTCCAGCAGAGGCGCCCTTACAAAAGAGTCCTTTGAAAGAGTTATCGGCAAAAAGATTAATTATACCATGCCTTTGGATGAAGGAGTTACACTTGCTGCGGCGAATATAGGACAGCCGCTTGTGGTTTCCGCCAGCCCATTAACCGACGTACTGGAAGACTTAACGAATGATATTCTTGGTAAGAAAGAGAGTCAGGACATAGCGCGAGCTATAATAAAAAGCAAGGGGTCTACGATAGCTAGGATAAAAGACTTGACATTGGGCACATTAGATAAGGTGCTTACTAAATTGAAGTAGATGATTAGGAAGAGGCCATGGCCGCAGAAGAAAATCTCCAAAATGAGGAATCTCCGTTATTAACGGTGTTCAGAAAAGAAGCGCACGAAGCCATGCTCAGTAGGATCAACTTGGCGTCAGCATTCAAGTTGAGTTCACAGGAGCTGTATGCTGAAATTGAAAGTTTCATCTTTGGTTTTGCCCAGGAACGACGCGCACAGATCACAAAACGAGAGCAAATAGCGATTGCTCGAGAACTGGTCGACGATATGATCGGTTTGGGGCCGCTCGAAGCTTTGCTCGACGATGACGCTATTTCCGATATAGTTGTGAACGGTCCCTATCAAATCTATGTTGAAAAAAAAGGAACTATGCAGCTGGCTCCGGTAAAATTCAGAGACGATGCTCACCTTCTACAAATTTCTCAGAGAATCGCTCATCGCGTCGGTAGACGTGTCGACACCTCAAGTCCGCTCTGCGACGCCCGTCTCCCGGATGGAAGCCGTGTAAACATAGTAGTACCTCCAATCGCTCTGGACGGAGCTTCTATTTCCATTCGTAAATTTTCCAAAAAAGCCCTCGATTTAAGCGCGCTGGCCGCGCATGGTGCCCTCACTGAGGATATGGTCAGAGTTTTGCAAATCGCTTCCACCTGCGGTCTAAATATTATTGTTTCCGGAGGTACCGGTTCTGGAAAAACAACTTTGCTGAATGCTTTATCTCAGCTAATCGATCCTCGGGAGCGCATAGTAACATGCGAAGATGCCGCTGAGTTGAAGCTTCAGCAGCCGCATGTGGTTCGATTGGAAAGTCGCCCCCCAAACATAGAAGGAAAAGGAGAAATCACTATCCGCGATCTTGTGAAAAACTCGCTTCGTATGCGTCCGGATCGTATCGTCATAGGAGAGGTTCGCGGCGCAGAGTGTATAGACATGTTACAAGCTATGAACACGGGACACGATGGTTCTATGTCAACTATCCACGCCAACAGAGCTAAAGAAGCGTTTATTCGCTTGGAAAACATGGTTGCAATGTCCGGATTCGATCTACCAAGCGAAATCGTGAAAGCGCAAATAGCTGGAGCGGTCAATCTGATAGTTCAAACCGAACGCCTACACGACGGTTCTAGAAAAATTACGGAAATAGTCGAGGTTACAGGCATTAGCGAAAAGGGAGATATAGAATATCAGCATTTGTTCAAATTCGTTCCAATGGGAGAGTCGTCGGATCATAAGGTCTTGGGTAGATTCGATGCCTGTACTGATCGGCCCGCCTTTCTGGAAAAAGCCGTCGTTTATGGTTTGGATAAAGAATTACTTTCGATTATGGAAACAGCGATGGGGGAAAATGAGGATTCAGATTATGATTCAAATTATTGACACCATATTTCTTTTTACTTTGGCTTTTTTTTGTTACGTTGTTGCTAATATATTTTTACAAAAAAGCAGAACGGCATCATATTTTAATGGGAAAATCGAGAAAAAAATCAATACACTTGTAAAGCAACAAGAAGATTTATCAGAAACTTCCGGCGGTAGAGTATCTACCTTTAGTAAAATGGAAGATGCGGAATTTGAATCGGATCTAGAATCGCCACAAAATGTTGCTGATAAAATTAGGTCTATTATAAGGAAAACCGGCATGACAAATATGTCAGTTAGCCATTTTGTTGTAATATGTATCATCAGTGGGCTTGCTTTAACTGCGGTGATCGTTCATTTTCAATTTTTGAATGCGATTGCAGGCATTCCAGCAGGAATGTGCCTAGGAGCCTTCCTGGTGTATAGCTTTTTACAATCCCGAGTTAATAAAAGAAAGATGGCGTTTTTACGGTTATTTCCGGATGCGATAGATATGATGATAAGGGGAGTCAGAGCCGGACTGAACATAGGACGCATACTGAAGTTAGTTAGCTTGGAATCGAAAGATCCACTCGCGGGTGAATTTAGAACGATAAGCCAAAAATTTGATCTTGGCATGAAACCCGAAAAAGTTCTACTCGACGCCGCGGAAAAAATAGACATAGAAGAATTTCGATTCCTAGTAGTTGCTCTTGTGCTACAGATGGAAAACGGAGGCGTACTGGCTGAAATCTTGCAAAATCTCTCCGGCATTATTCGGAAAAGATTTGAACTTGACCTAAAGCTTAAGGCTATGTCTGCAGAGGCGAGAATGTCTGCAATAGTAATAAGTGCTCTGCCGTTCGTTTTCGCCGGCATTATGGCCTTCGTTAATCCAAGTCATTTGAAAGAGTTCGTAACCCCGGGAACCGGACAAACGCTGTTTAAAGTTGCGATTACGTTATTCAGTCTAGGGACATTCATGATGATAAAAGCTACGCAAATAAAGGTGTAAAATCATGTGGCTCGATGCACTTTCCTTTTTTATTGCCCTTTCTGTATTTTTGCTGGTCGAACCATACTCCGAGCTTTTACTCGCCGGCGTTATTAGCAATTTTAGATTGTTAAAACGAATGGCCAAAGTTTCGAGAACTAAAGGTGCCGCTGACCATACGAAAGAAAACAAAAATGTTGAAGAAGGCATAGGCCTAAGTTCCAACGGTCCAATTTTAGGTACAAACTACATTCTTAGCTACATAGCAAAGAAAAACAAAGGCTCAATCAGAGACATGCAACAGCTTTTGCAAAAAGCTGGAATGCGACAACAAGACGCGCTGGAAAAATTTATGAAATACAAATTCATTGTGGGTATTTTCTTATTTTTTATTTCTTTAATTTTTTCGATTACAAGTGATATGAAAATTCCATTTGAAATAGGCATACTCGCCTCTCTGTTAGTAGCAGTAGTTGGCGGTCATAAGCTGACGGACATGGATATGGGAATGCGCGCAAAAAAAAGAAAAGAACGCATAGAAAACGGAGTTCCTGACCTGGTAGATCTGCTAGTTATTTGCTCGGAATCTGGATTGGGTTTGAACAGATCTATTAAAAGAATAGCCAGAGAGTTAAGGGCCTCTAATTCTGTTCTGGCTGACGAACTCAGTCAGACGGCAATCGAGTTGGAAATGATTCCTGATTATCGGACGGTTTTTGAAAACCTAGAAAATAGAACGGATTGCGTAGAAATAAAAACGCTATCTAAAACTCTTTGCCAATCCATAGAGTATGGTTCTTCGCTAACGACCTCTCTAAGAGATCTCGCGATGGAATCTAGGCAAAGAAGAATGCTTAACGCAGAGGCGAAGGCGGCCCAGGCTCCTACGTTGCTAACTCTGCCTATGATGCTTTTTATTATGCCATGCCTATTCATAGTTATGTTGGGACCAATTATTATCAACGTGATGAAAACATTTAATCAAACCTAGACTTCTTTCGAAACGGGTTATTGATATGGGCTAGGTGAAGTAATTTGGTCAATGTTCAGGGTAGCATGAGTCTAGATGTATGGTCTCATATTGTGTAGGGATGGATTTATTTTAAAGCTATGAGGATTATTTTTCCAAGAGTTAACAATGGATTCGTATGGAGTTAATCCCTTCGGAGTTTTCAGTCGTT
>JAIRMS010000052.1 GCA_031258475.1 Holosporaceae bacterium | reverse complement strand
TTCTTAGCTCCGTTTACCGAAATTTCAAGAAAAAACTCCACATGAGATTCAACGTCATCGCCGGGATCCATAATTTGAAATTTGCATGAGTCAGGCTTCAGAAAAACAACTCCTCCTTCCTCAAAATCTCCAATGCGAAGCTACTTCGCAGAAGGTCTAATGATTGACTGGGAGGAACAGATATTAGCATGTGTACATGATCCGGACTTATATTTCCACTTACTATATCAACATAATTAGTTGAACATATTTCCTTATTAGTGACTCCTTATAAAATCACTAATCCTTTATGCTGAAGTTTTTAATGGAGCTGTCTTATAACATAAAGACTGATGTAATCTTCTGCAGATCTCTCAAGACTGATCATATTCGGAATCTATCTCCACCTTTTTCGAATTTTCCAGGCGAAAGATATTTAATTTCCGCCTCAGTCCATTTTTTTTGTCGATGGAAAACTCACCCAGACATCCGTGGTAACCATTACCCACAATGGATTTTGGGGAATCAATGGATTCTCTGATAATTCTCATCAGGTCATGGCCTATCATATCGAGAATTTTCGGGGAAGTTCCGAAAACGGAACGATACTTTTGCATAAATTCTACCTGCTCCGGACCATCGGAAAAGGCGAAAATCACCCCATCCCAGATTTCCGGATTGGATAACGCCACGGAGCTCAAAGTAAACGTCTGCGCATCAAGTTTCGACACATTCAAAATTGGATCAACGATGAACACCGCTTTTTTATGGGAATTTTTCACATATTTGGTCGCAACTTTCCTGGAAATACTGACGTATCGGATAATTTCCAGGTCATCGCCTTCTTCTATGCCATATTTCTTTAATTCGCTGCAGACAACTTCTAAAATCTGATTTCCAAATTCTCCCTCTGGTATCATGATTAAAAAGCTGTCGAGGTTTTGGGAATTCGCGTGGGCAAATAGCGCATGAATTTCATCTTGCAAGGATAAACCACAGGCGAAGACATGATCGTTGTTTATTTTTAAATCATTGGAAAGGGAAAATATTGGGATATTGGGGAACAGGGCACCGTATCGTTTTACTTCGTGGGAAAATATTGGTCCGACAACGGCTTTTAGGTTTCCGAACTTACCATAGGCGGCGAGCTTATCCATGGAAGGATTGGCTGAGTCTATTACGCAAAAATCTATATTTGGAGAATCCTCAGCGGCGAGTAGACAGGCATTCAGTGTATTTTTTCCAACCGACTCGTTGCCTCCCGACATTGGTAATATCAGCAGCACGGAATTTTTTCTTTGACCGAATAGCTTCAGATTTGGATCAAAAAACTCGTCGACCCCAGAGCCGGAGGCTGGTATTTTCTTGTCTCTGCTAATATCCTTACCCGGAGAGCACGCGACCAGCATTAGGAATAGGAGTAATTTTATTGATCTCTGCAATTTTATCTCCACAACTGTTGGAAAAGATGTCGCAAAAATTGCGCGATCAACAGCATAAACCAGGACTGTACGTGGTTGCAACTCCGATAGGAAATATATTCGATATCAGTTTCAGAGCGATACATATTCTGAAAGAGGCAAAGTATATTTTTGCGGAAGATACGCGCCAATCAAAAAAACTGCTGAATTTTTACGACATAAAAACGCCGCTGATATCCTGCCACGAACATAATGAAGAAAGCTCGGTTGTTACCTCGAAGATAAAAGAGGAAGATATCTACGCTCTGATTTCGGATGCGGGCACGCCTCTGATCTCCGATCCGGGATACAGAATTGTGAATTGGTGCGTCGAACATCGAATAGACGTTTTCCCTGTGCCGGGTGCCAGTGCTCTAACTGCAGGACTGAGCGTTGCGGGTCTTCCAACGAATAGTTTCGCATTCCATGGATTTTTGCCACCCAAAGCGCAATCTCGCAGATCAGCTTTGCGCGATCTGCGTAATGCGGAACAAACCATTGTGTTTCTGGAATCTCCCAGACGCCTTCTGAATTCTCTCGGAGACATGCTGGAAATTTTTGGAAATCGATATGCCTGCGTCTGTCGAGAAATGACAAAAATTTTCGAGGAATTTAGACGCGGAAATCTATCGGAACTAATTGAATATTTTTCAAATAATGAGCCGGTGGGAGAATTTGTGGTAATAGTTTCCGGAAACAGAAACTTTTCCATCGACGAAACCGCGATATTTTCAGAATTATCAAAATCATTGGATGAAAAAACCCTAAAAAATGCAGTAGAAGAAATTTCTCATAAGTATGGATTATCTAAAAAAACAATTTACAGAAAAGCGCTGGAAATCCAAGGGGAAAAACAGTGAATTCAACTGAACGCAATGGATATTTCGGCGAAACAATTGCCGTTTGTCTGCTAAAAATCAAAGGATACAAAATACTGGCCAGAAGATATAAAACCGTTTGCGGAGAAATAGATATTATCGCGAAAAAGAGCGATACCGTTGCGTTCATCGAGGTGAAATCGCGAAAAAACCTGGACAAATGCTATACCGCCATCACAAATCAGCAACTTATGCGAATCCAGCGAGCCTCCGGGATTTTTATGAATAAAAATCCCAATCTGCGCAAAAATTTCGCGCGCTACGACGTCGTTTTGGTGGCCGACTGGAAACTTCCCGTACATATTGAAAATGTATCAATGTGAGGAGGAGATTACGTTTAGCTGAACAGAGGTCTTTAAACACTAGACCTGGGCGATTTCTGAAATCGACGATCGAAGAAATTCGTCTATTTCTCCGTCGAGAACCGCAGAAATATTTCCTTTTTCAAATCCGGTGCGGAGATCCTTTACCATCTGATACGGTTGCATTACGTAGGAGCGGATTTGACGACCCCAGCCGATTTCGTTTTTATCAACGGAATTGTTTTGTTCCTCTTTTTTCCGTAGTTCCAGCTCATAGAGACGGGATCTAAGCATTTCGAATGCCGTTGCTTTGTTTCTGTGCTGTGATCGGTCCGTTTGACACTGAACAACGACTCCGGTCGGGATGTGAGTGATGCGGATGGCGCTTTCGGTTTTGTTAACGTGTTGCCCGCCGGCTCCGGACGCGCGATAGGTGTCTATTCGAAGATCGTTGTCGTTTATCTCAATATTGATGGAGTCATCGATTGCCGGATAAATGCCGATCGACGCGAAACTCGTATGTCTGCGAGCATTTGAGTCGAACGGCGATATGCGAACAAGCCGATGTACGCCGGATTCTCTTTTTAGCCATCCATAGGCTTTTGCTCCGCTGATTTTTATGGTGGAGGACTTGATCCCCGCCTCTTCGCCGACGCTTTCTTCGATGAGTTCGATGGAATATCTGTGATCTTCTGCCCAGCGCGAATACATGCGTAGAAGCATCTGGGCCCAATCCTGGGCCTCGGTGCCGCCTGCCCCGGCATGAACCTCGAGATAGCAGTCATTTTGATCTGCTTCTCCGCAAAAAAAACTCTCCAGCTGATATTCGTTCATATGGTCGCGTAGTTTTTTTATTTCGTTTTCGGTTTCCAAAATCAGAGCTTCATCGTTTTCTTCCTCAGCCAGCTGCAGCATCGATTTTACATCTGCAAAATCAGATTCGGCCTTTGAAAATTTTACGATTTCCCCTTCAAGTTGAGATTTTTTTTGCATCACTTTTTTGGCGTTTTGCTGATCCTGCCAAAAATCCTGAGATTCGCTCAGTTGAGATAATTCAATCACCTGTTTTTTCAGAGAATCCAGGTCAAAGAAACCTCCGCATGATGGATAGCGATTCTTCAATTTCTAAAATTATTCGTCTAGTTTCTTCGCGCATAATCTGTCCTTTTTATAATTTCCTTTGACGTACAAACATCACTCCCACAGCTGCCACAAAAGTGATAGCTGAATTTACCAAAAACGTTGTTTCTGCTCCGTAGTGCTTCCAAAGCTCTCCGGTGATAGCGTTGGAAACGCACATTCCTACACAGCACACGAGATTGAAGATCCCGATGGACGTTCCTTTTATGTGTGGCGGAGAATAATCCGATACCATGGCGTAGAAAGTTCCCTGGGTAGCTCCATAATGAATGCCATATATCGCCACCCCAACCATTACATGCCAGATTTCGCTTGCGAAGGCCAAAACCACGCAGGAAACCAACATCATACAAAATCCAAAAGCCAAAAAGAGCTTTCTTTCATGCTTGTCCGACCAATTTCCGACGATTCTTGAGGTCGGGGAGTTAAAAAGGTACATGAGCGCCAGCACCAACGGAGCGTATTGCACCTGTAATCCCAGATGCTGAGCCCTGTACACTAGAAAAGATTCGCTGTAGCGAGAGCACATGAATACGAAACACACGGCAATGTAATACCAAAAATTTTTTCCCAGTTGTTTTACGTCGGTTTTTTTTATAGGAAAGCCTTTGCGGTCCTTTAGCCGAGTAATATTTACTGGCTCTTTAATTCCAAAATGTATAAGCGCAACAGCCACAAAGATCGGAATGGCCGCAGCCAAATAAACCATTCGAATGACGAATTCCGAACCACCCATGCGCTGCAGTATTAGGAACCCCACCACAGATCCCACCATGGATCCAAGAAATGCACAGCTTTGACGAACGCCGAAGCTCGCTCCCTTTAGTTCTTTAGGGGAACAATCCGCGATTAGAGCATCTCGTGGAGTGTCGCGTAGGCCATTGGTGATCCTTTCCAGAACCTGGGCCGAGACGTATAATCCCAGACCATTACAGAAAGCGAACATGGGTTTCGCAAGGGCAGCGCAGAAATACCCGATGAGCATGAGAATCTTTCTTTTTCCCAGCCAATCACTGAATACGCCGGAAGCCATCTTCACGAGATAGGACAGAGCTTCCGACAGGCCCCTTATGTATCCCAGTGCAGCCGGAGAGGCTCCCAGTATATTTATAATAAATTCCGCGGAAAACGCCGTAATAATCACCGACGAGGAGTTGGAAAAGAAACTTACGACGCCAACGATCCAAATCAATCTTGGCAAGCCAAACACAAAACCACTTTTATCTTCCAAAATCGACAGTTGCCTATTTTTTTTGCTATTCATTTGGCGGCTCGTTAAGCTATAGCGTATACTTTTAACATAGAACCTATTTATTGGGTAGGAATTTTTCGCAGACGTTGGATAAAAAGCAAGGGGATTTCCTAGGCATTTAAGGTTTTCGTCATTTTTTCGATAAAAGTCTCAAAGTTCAGTAGATTTAGTCTGATGGCGGTTTTGATGTTTGAGACTTTTTCAAAGCGTAGAAAATTCAAAGCAAAGTCTATGATCATCGAAAAAATGTACGGATTGACTCTTCGAAGCGCAAAATCTTCCCTGAAAGCGCTGTCTTTCACGTTATGCAGCCTGTTTTCGATAAACCAATGGCCTCGGATACTTTCCGCGAATTCGGTCGCACACAACCTTCCGTTGCTTACGTAGTAGGATTCTTCAATTGATGCCTTTTTGTCAATTGGCTGTCGAAATCTTGTAACTCTTATGACTTTTCTGATATAGATGAATCACTTTGAAAATGCGATTTTTATTCTCTGGATTGCTTCGCTTCGCTCGCAATGACGAAATGGTGTTGTTTTAGAGACACTCACGATCGTCATTGCGAGGAGCGTAGCGACAAAGCAATCCAGTAACATCAAACGTCATTTTTAATTATCGAAAAGATGGTTTGCTGGCGCTGAAAAACAACGTATTATTTCGATAGTTGAAATGAGAAATGGTATTACATCAACGCTAATCCATAATTTGCGTTCCTCCTTGGCTGATGCTACGTGTTGTGTATTATCATAACGAATCGTGTATACTAGCTGATGCCTCCAATCGGAAACACTTGAAAGAAACATCTACGAACAAGCCCGGCGTCATATCTTTGTGCGACGACAATATCTTACGCATAAATAGAGCTGCGAACGTATTAAAGGGGCTATGTGCAAGAATGCGACTTGCGCCTGTAACTGCAGACTAAAGGTCCGCCGCTCGATCAGCGTACGCCGTTTCCTGAACGTTTGACGTTCCTCTTCGGTAAATGCGGGTCGAGCTGGGCCTGTGAATATGATGCTCCAGGTCGCTTTCAGAATTTTAGATCAATCGTCATTTCGTTGCCATGAATCTTGGCTGCTGCGTTGTATACGATAGGCATATTAAAGTCACCATGTCCGAATTGGTCGGTGGCATAAACCGGAATATCGAGGGTTTGCGCAAATCCTTTCAGATATGGCTCCAGACCGTCTTGGTATTTCGCTCCGTGAAAATGTCCCAGAACAAGAGCTTTTACTTTTGATAATTTCCCGGCTTCTTTCAAATGATACAGGGAACGATAAATGTGCTGCGGTTCTTCGTGCGTATCTTCGATGAAGAGTATCTTTCCATCTGTTTGTATTTCCCAGCAGGTTTTTAGACTGTTTTCGATTATGGTCAAATTTCCACCGGTTAATGGGCCGACCACACTGCTTTGCAGTCGAGCCTTGTTATTTAAGGGATATATTCCTCTGATCTCGTACGTACTAATTTTACCTTCCAGAATATCCATCAGTGTTTCGAACTTATTTGAGGATGAATCCGGAGTCAGAAAAATCAGGGACGACCCATGAATGACTTTCCAGTTCGGCCATTTTTGAGAAATGAAAAGATTCAGCGACGTGGCGTCACAAAATCCGATGAAAATTTTGCTATCTTTTGGCTTGGGCGTGCGATCTAGGGTCGCAATTAGCCTGGAAGAACCGTATCCGCCTCGGATCGCCCAGATAATTTTGTGATCTGAATTAATCGCGTCGATAAAATGGTTCAGTCTGCGATCGTCTGTGTCTGCTCCCGCAAAAATATCCCTGTTTATCAGAGCTGAACCCGGAATATTCAAGCCATATTTTTGTACTAGATCTTGCATGGACGAGACAGATTGCTTCGATATTCCGCTGCCGGTGGCGACCACTGTCATATCCAATCCGCCAACGCGACGGCATATCTCGTGGAAATCTTTATCGTCCTGCATCGAACTAGTTTTCTCGTTCAAACGATTTTCGCCACATCCGGAACACAAAAAGAAAAGAAAAAGCAAAAATTTCATTACATTCTACAGATTTTTGAGGCGCATGGGCAAGCGTACCACAGTTGCGTCAAGCATTGGAAGCGTGTTATTAGATTACGAATGTTTAAAATATCGCCGCATGATTAAAAAAATAAAAAATTCCTACGCAGTTAAAAACTATAGGAATATTTATCCATACATTAAGCCCTATCGATTCCGAGCGCTGTTGGCCATTCTTATAACCATTCCGGTTGGTATGATGAACACCGCCATCCCCTGGGCCCTTAAAGAATACATGGATTCTATGACCAACGGGAAAAGGACAGTTATGAGCGTTTATATGCCGCTCCTAATTCTGGTTTTCTCCATAATCCAGAGTGTATCTACTTATGTAGTAACGTATCTTAATTCCTGGGTGGGCTTAAAAATCAGCAACAAATTAAAGTATGATCTATTTCAAAAACTAATGAAATATGATGCGTCTTTTTTTGATAAAAATGTTTCCGGAGCTATACAAACGAGATTTAACAATGATGTGGACGTTGCCTGTGGCGGTCTGATTAATTACTTAAAAATATTTTCCATGCGATTTTTTAATTCCGTATCGTTGATAGTCATGTTGTTCATTATATCATACAGATTGGCGATTGTTGCAACAATCGTTTTAGCGTTTGCACTTTATCCTCTTACGACGATTCGTAAACGAATAGCTGGAGTAGTAGGGCGCAGTGTTTTTTCAATAGCGATGATAGCAACTTACTACGTCGAAGCATTTGCTGGAAACAGAGTTATAACATCTTATAATCTTTATGGCCATCGAGCGCAGAAATTTTTAAATGCCCTTGATTGTGCATTTGAAATAATAATGAAAAGAACGCGACGCACCGGAATTTTATCACCGATAATGCATCTTGTGATAGGGGGTGGTATCGCTGTCATTATGTGGGCAGGAAGTTACCTAATCACCAACAATCTTTTGACGACTGGAGAGTTTGTCGCCTTCGTTACCTCCGTTATAATGTTATATCAGCCAATAAAATCTCTTGGGGACGATTTTAGTTCGGTTCAACTTTCTCTAATGGGGATGGAAAGAGTGTTTTCTCTTCTTCAGGAGAAACAAAATATAGTAAATTGCGAAAATGCAATTCCGCTGGAGTTCATAAAGGAGAAAATTGAATATAAAGACGTTGATTTTGAATATGAAAATAACAGACCGGTCCTAAAAAAAATCAATTTAACCATAGAAGTCGGACAAACCATCGCGTTGGTTGGCAATTCCGGAGGAGGAAAAACAACTTTTGTAAATCTATTGCCCAGATTCTATGAGATAACCTCGGGAAAAATCCTCATAGATGGAGTCGATATCAAAAAATTGGAGTTGGAGTCTCTGCGCGATAAAATCGCCATAGTCTTTCAGGATAATTTTTTGTTTTGCGGAACGATTCTCGAAAATATTTTACTCGGCAAGAGCGACGCTACGCAGGAGGAAATCGATCAGGCGGTGAGATCCGCCTGCCTGGACGAGTTTATTTACGGGCTTGATAAGGGACTAAATACCGAAATAGGAGAAAGGGGAGTTTTACTTTCCGGAGGGCAAAAACAGCGTGTGGCCATAGCGCGTGCATTTATAAAGAATGCGCCGGTGGTAATTCTCGACGAAGCCACGTCTTCTCTGGACAATAAGTCGGAAGCCATCGTCCAAAAGGCCATCGATAATTTGATGAAAGACCGTACAGTATTCGTCATTGCCCACAGATTATCAACGGTGCGAAACGCTGATAAAATCGTGGTGATTAGTAATGGAGAAATAGTGGAAATCGGCACACATCACGAGTTAGTCGAGAAAAAGGATAGTGTGTACGCTTCGTTGTATAATACTCAGCTGACCTAAATAAAATGGCCAACGGCCAAAATTTTGAACAGAAAACGTCCACAATAGCTTGATAAATACAAATTAACCGGGTAGATTATCGCAGGGTATTTGCGGGAAACTTTGATGAAAGTCGTATATGAAAAATGTGAGAAATGCGCGACCTGTGTTGACGTTTGTCCAGTGAAAGCGATTTCTCTTCGAGAGGATGGGAAAGCGGTCATAGACAAAAATGTCTGTCTTGGCTGTGGTTGCTGTGCGTCCTCCTGTCCTAATGATGCCATAGAATACGAATAGGGATTAGTTAATATGTTATCTTTTTTATTGGCCGTGCACTTTGTTTTGGCGCTCGCTATCATTGGTTTGGTTTTGCTGCAAAAACATGATTCCGATGGAGCTCTCGGATCCAGTGGAGGCGGAGCTGCCAGCGGCATGTTTTCCGTGCGAGGACAGGCGAATTTATTGACTCGCTCAACTGCGGTTCTAATGGCGCTTTTTATTATAAACTGCCTGATAATGGCCAAAATAGCCAAGCGAGTTCCTGCAAAGGAGTCTATTATAGACATAGTTGCCCAGGAGAGCGTTCCAGTTGAGATGCCTAGGGAAGAAAAATCGGCTCCGGCCAGCGTTCCTCCGGTTTCGCCGACGCCTTCAACTCCTCCAGCGACTCCTGCAAAGAAAAAATGATCAGAAAAGTGGCCAGAGTTGTTCGCATCGGTGATATTTCAATATCAAACGATGCTCCGCTTGCATTAATCGCCGGGCCGTGTGTCCTTGAAAGCCGCGAGGTCGCCTTCAGGGTCGCTGATTACCTGGTGAAAATGACCCACGAATTAGGAATTCCGTTTATTTTCAAATCATCCTTTGATAAAGCCAATCGCACAAGCCTGAACTCCAAAAGAGGCCTTGCGATTGATGAGGCTTTGCGAATTTTTCAGGAATTGAAGAAAGAATTTGGGTGCTTGATAATCACGGACGTTCACGAAGCGTGTCAATGTTCGAAGGTCGCAGAAGTTGTTGATGTACTGCAGATTCCGGCGTTTCTGTGTCGGCAGACTGATCTTCTGGTTGCCGCTGCCCGAACCGGAAAAACGATCAACATAAAAAAAGGACAATTCCTATCCCCGCATGATATGAAAAATGTTTATCAAAAAGTTACCATGTCGAGAAATGAAAACGTGATGCTCTGCGAGCGTGGGGTTTGCTTTGGGTATAATCAACTTATATCAGACATGAGATCACTGAGAATCATGGCAGATTTCGGATATCCGATTATTTTTGATGCCACCCATTCGGTGCAGGAGCCCGGGGGACTGGGAACTTCTAGCGGAGGAAACAGAGATTACGTGGAGGTGCTGGCGAGGGCAGCGGTTTCCGTGGGAGTCGCCGGAATATTTCTCGAAACCCACTTTGATCCGGAAAATGCATTTTCCGACGGTCCCAATATGGTTCCTTTGCACGCAATGCGTGATCTTATAACTTCGATTAAAAAATTCGACGAGCTCGCAAAAACCGTCGATTATCAAGATATGTCCTGTTAACATGTTTTTTCATTCGCTGCAATTAAAGAGAGACTTCAAATCGATCTCGCTATACATGATCTGGATATCCATTATTGGGTATTTTGTTTTTCACCTTTTTAGCGGAGCAAGGGGAGTCGTTTCCTGGACAAAACTGAGCAAGGAAATCGTTTCACTTGAAAAAGAACTGAAAGATTTAAAAGAAGAAAACGAATTTCTGGAAAATAAAATCAATTTGCTTCGATCAAATAATCTTGATCTAGATCTGCTGGAAGAGCAAGCGCAAAGTATTATCGGATTTTCCTATGCGGGCGATCTGATCGTCCTACTTCCAAGAAGCGAATAGAGTATTCTTTTATACCCGATTCGTGGAATTCACGAGTATTTATACCGTCGAGCCGAACGAGAGAAACAGACTATCGGGTAGAAATCCGAGTATAACTCTTCAATCCTTCCACCGCAAAATTGGACCCATACATCAGCCTACTGCGCCAACCTTTTTATAAACGCCAAAAACTCAGAGGAATCGTAGGAAGCCGCCCCCAGATATCCCCACACAGGAATCCCTTTTTTATCAAATACCAGACAAGCCGGAACTCCTGGAATGCAGCGTATAGTTTTCGATGAAATGGAATTATAGACTTCCAATAGCTGAATGTTATTGGCTTTGTAATGAATTTTAAGATATCCAACAGATTCATTCCCAATATTTAGCGCTATTACCCTAACATTTTTTATCTTTTGATCGCCAAGTTTCTCAACCAATGAGTCCAAACTTTGGAGAGCGGCAGGACAATTCGGACACCATGTGGTAGAAATCATGAGAACAACGACATTCCCCTTCAAATCTGCGATTGAAAATTTTCCTCCCGCTTCGGTTTCAATGGCGTGTGGGAACGGCATTCCGCCGGAAACATAGCCAGGCCCGGAGGAAAAAGGAAACTCCTTGTCGTCGTGTGAAAAATCTGTAAGCTCGCTTTCCTCCGACCCTGGAGAGAATCTGAATTCTGACGCATACAGTGAACAACAAATAAAAACTATCGATGGAATCAAATATTTTATATATTTACTACGGTTAAATCGGGACGCGATCATGAAAAAAATTGTTTTGCTCTGCATTATTTTCTTTTGTTTTGTTTCCTGTGGAAAAAGGGCAACTCTTGACCCCTGCGAGAAGGAGCACCCTAACTATCCACGACAATATCCACATTCAAAATCGAATTTATACTAAATCTTATGGATTCATTTTTCAACGCAGTTTATGTGCAATGCGCGGCCAGCGGCCGGCGCAGACGAGGGGAAAATCTGAGATCGCTTCGTTGATTTGCCGCCACTACTCCGTATGACAACCGGCAAACAATCCGATGCTTTTCCTTTGAAGATTCCCTGGGCTGTTTTTCGTCAGACTATTCAATTGGACGCGAATCACTTAACTTGATCTAAAATATACAATATTTTAAATAAATTTTAATTGTTTTGGTTTTTAGATATAGTTTTACAGCGTTGCTCTTGTGAAGCTCATCTGTGAGTTTTTTATTTTATAAGGAGAAAGAAAATGAAGATAATGCATGTTGTATTCGCGCTGTCCATGTCTACGATTTTGGATGCACATAGTATGAATCCGGCCGGATCAGAGGTAACAGACGACACCATTAAACGATTTCGCACAGGGATGGCCGCAGAAAAGGAAAGGCTGACCTCCCTGTTATCAAATGCTGTTTTTACGGAATGGTTGGCGTCTTCCCGTGTTCCCAACCCCAATGAAATATCTGCAGTTGACTCATTGACAATAATGTTTGGCCAGGGCGGAATCCAGATTGATGAAGTCCGATATATGGGTGCGGCTTCTTTGATTGGCGCCATGCGGCTGCCCGATGATACAAAACAACACCATCTCTCACTTCTGGAGGCTCCGGCGGAGGAAGCGATTAACTCGGTAATGACTTTTTTTTCAAGTTGCCAATTCCCTCCCGATGATGAACCGTTTAAAACAAGGATCCTTGGGGACATACATGGAATATGCACAAAAAGTAAAGTGGGACGCAGTTTGCTCGTTACTCTGATTGCAAGAGTTTTATCAGAACCATCCATATCAACAAAAATTGTTCGTGATGTAACTGGGCATTCGTTTAGTTTTCAGAAACAACAATCCACGAAACCATCGGGCTCGACCTACAATTCTATCTCCATGAATTATGAAAGCAACGCGTGCTGGAGCTCTTTTTTTAATTATCCTTCGGCCGTGGCAGAAGTCCGCCCCGGCGTTTTTGCCTATTCCGACAACGATCCAAGTGTTCTATCTTATGCATTCGGGCATTCGACATCGTCAGATCTTTTAAAGGGTGCATCAATACTTGGTATGGACAGAACGATGGAACTTATGTATCCCGTTACGATTGGCGCACTTGATGAACTGGCGCTGTTTGCTCATTTTGATAATGCAAAAACAGCCCCACAGCCCATTCAGAGACATCTTGTTAGAGATCTCATTGTTCCCATCTCAACCCATATAACGGATCGAAATATCGACGGAGCAGAGGAAAAATTGCGTCTGCATTTGTCGTCGCAGGAGGATCTTACAAGATACTTATTTGTTGATGCTGTGATAATTTTTCAAATGATTGGACTGGCACTGTTGAGCCATAATGGCAGCAATACATTATTTGTAAATTCACTCAGCAATTTTGCTCTTATGCTTGATCTTGGAATGCCCATTAGATGCGATTCCAGGGGATGTTGTCCTGATCCGACGACGGCGGAGGATCATTATAAATTTCTGTATCCGCAAAAGCCACTAGTTCAACATAGTATGAACACTGATTTTTACGAAGCCCTGATGTCTGTCCACGGCAGCTCCATGGAGGAATATCGATCGAAACTTAGTGCGTCGGGAATCTAGCCCATGCTAAAAACAGAATCTGCGCGGAGCTGATGCTATGCCATGCACTATGCATGAGTCACGTTGAAAATGCTATTTTCATTTTCTGGATTGCTTCGCTCTGCTCGCAATGACGAAAAGTAGAGGCATCGTCATTGCGAGGAGCGCAGCGACGTGATAATCCATTCCTCTTCACTCTCAGCTACACGACTGCGGCGACCAAGCTAAACGCTGACTTCGCGTCTCCCAAGTGGTCCTTGTATAACTTACACAATTATGCGTAACTCAACGGTTGATGTAGGCGGCGGCTTTGGAAAATAATTCAAAGAAATTTTTGGAAGAATGATACATTACTTCTTGCAATGGTACGTCCAGCCGTTCTGATATTCCTTTCGCCACGTGCGCTACGAATGCCGGTTCGTTTACCTTTTTACGGAATAGTCCCGGAGTTTCTGGAAATGAATCGGGGGTCAAAAAGGGAGAATCGGTTTCAATTAATAGTCTATCCAATGGGATGTACTTTAGCGAGTTTCGGAGTTCTATGGCGTTTTTATATGTTATGGTACCGGAGATAGAAATATAGAATCCCATGTCCAGAACTTTTTCCGCGAAACGCTTTTCTCCGGAAAAACAATGAATAACTCCCTTGACCGAAGGATGATCTTTCAGTATATCGGCGACGTCGTCCGAAGCTTCCCGTGAATGAATGGAAACGGGAAGATCACATTCCTTGGCCAATCCCAGTTGTAAATTAAAGATCTCTTTTTGCTGATTTTTGCTTTCCCGCTCGTAGTGATAATCCAGTCCAATTTCTCCGATACCAACGGATTTAACATGTTTACAATTATCCCTTATGGCGCCAGAAATCTCGTCAAAGCTATACAACTGATGATGTTTTGCAGCTTCAAGCGGATGTATTCCCACGGTGCGGAATACGTTGTCATATTTATCGGAGATATCCCGAAGTTCGGATACATCGGATAATTCGGTTCCAATGAGAAGCATATATTTCACGTTTGCGTCGACGGCTCTTTTTATGACTGCGTCGACGGCATATTTTTCATCAAAATCAGAGGAAGCGTCGCCCCTGGGGAGCACGCTCTTAAAATGAGAAAAAAGCAGATGACAATGGGAATCTACCAGGAATTCTTCGTTATTTTGCATTGATGTTGTCATATCTACGTATCCGCCACTTCCGCAACGGCTGTTCCAGACTGAGAACCGTCTTCCTTAAATTCTGTATATGTGTATGAACAGGAAAAATACTGAAACGGAAATGAAACAACATCTCCGACAACCGAAAACGACATAATCACGCACTGCGAAAATTCTTGCATTTCCAGAGTTTCCATTTTCCCCATTATGGTCGTAGTTTTCTTTATGGTGATTTTGGGGATTACAACTCCCTTGGCCAAGCGTCCCTGGATCATGGCGCAGTGAACTCCAGAACCCATATAAATCTTCACGCTCTGTTTTGCCATGGTGGAATCGAAACTCCTCGATCCTTTGAATTTAGAAATTTTCTCTACGTTAAACTCCATTTTGAAAATTCTCGCAAAATCCTCCAATCCTTCGACATCGCTTTTGAAAATTTGATCGGCGGAAATCCACCAATCATAATCAGTGGAACCAAGACTGATCGACTCTGGAGAGGAAGACATTACTTTTCTCTTGGAAAGAGTGGGACGGGAGGCGGAAATTTCTGACTAACGAAGTTGTTTTCCAGCTCCGCGAAAGATTTTCCCTCGACATTCATAAAGTCGAAAATTTTGCGAGCCGTATCCGGCATGAACGGGGCGATTCCAAAGGAAATTGCGCGAATACTCTCGCAGAGAGCAGTCAGTACGGCGTTTAATCTCGGAACGTCAGATTTGGCCAAATCCCATGGTCTCATATCATTGGTAAACTTGTTGGATTCGGAAACCAAACTCCAGACGACATCGAGAGCTCCGCACAAATCTTGTTTTTCAATCCGAGAATGCATTTTTTTTATAAGATTTCTGGAGTTTCTGAACAGAATTTCATCCTCCTCCAAAAAGTTATAATTTACGGTAAGATGCCCGTCGAGTTTTTGAATAAACGCCAGAACTCTTTGCACCAAGTTTCCAAGATCGTTCGCAAGATCGTAGGAAGTACGATCCTTCAACGCTTTATGCGAAAAATCGCCGTCTTCTCCAAAATGAATTTCCCTGAACAGAAAGTAGCGCAGTGGATCAAGGCCACAGTTTTTAATGATATCAAACGGATCGACCACGTTCCCGACGGATTTGGACATTTTCTGACCGTCGTGCGTCCACCATCCGTGGGCAAAAATACGCTTCGGCAGAGATATTCCGGCGGACATTAAAAAAGCCGGCCAATAGACCGCGTGAAATCTCAGAATTTCCTTACCAACGATGTGTGTGCAATTTTCCATCATTCTAGAAACATGCTCTGTGTCTTCCGGAAATCCCAGAGAAGTTATGTAATTCGTCAGAGCGTCTATCCAGACGTACATGACGTGCCCATTGGAATCTGGAATAGGTATGCCCCAATCGAACTTATTTCTCGAAATTGATAGATCTTTCAAGCCACTCTTCACAAAACTGATGACCTCATTTCGTCTGGCTGGAGGAGCGATAAAATCCGGATTTTTTTCGTAGTAATCCAGTAGTCTATCCTGATAGGCGGATAGCCTGAAAAAATATGATTCCTCCTCCATCCATTCGACGGGTGCGCCGCTTGGAGCTTTTCCGTCGACGACTTCGCTTTCAGGAACATATTCTTCATCTCTGGCGGAATACCAGCCCACATATGCGCCTGCGTATATATCCTTTTCCAGCAATTTCCAAAATGCCTGGGCAGATTTTTTATGACGTTCCTCGGTGGTGCGAATAAAGTCATCTTCCGACAGATTGACAGTTCTGGTCATATCCTTGAATTTTTGAGACATAAGATCGCTGAATTTTCGCACGTCCATGCCGGCGTTTTCGGCTGATCTTGCGACTTTTATGCCGTGTTCGTCAGTTCCGGTGGAAAAATGCACATTGAAGCCGCTGAGTCTCTTAAATCTGGCGATGATATCCGTCGCAATGCTGGCATAGGCATGGCCAATATGAGGATCACCGTTTATATAATATATCGGCGTAGTAATCGCGAAATCAGCCTCACTCACCGGTCATCTCCTTGTTTGCCACAGCAATGCTTATATTTTTCTCCGCTACCGCATGGACACGGTGAATTTCTTGATATATCAGGCGATGGCTCGACTTCGTTTGGATGAACTTCTATCGTTTTCGGCTGATCATCGAGAAGTGCAGCGCTGATGTCTTCTTCCTGAACCGCCTTTGGTAATTCGAACAGCGACAAAATCTTTACCGTTTCTTTTCTGATCGTTTTGGCCATCATTTCAAACAACATAAACGCTTCCTGTTTGTATTCGTTCAGAGGATCTCTTTGGCCATAGGCGCGCAGATTAATTCCCTGCCGCAATTTATCCAGATTTAGAAGATGCTCTTTCCAGTATTGATCTATAAGGCGAAGCAAAACCGTGCGTTCCATATATCTCATCATTTCCGGATGAAAAAGTTTCTCCTTATTCCTTGTTTTTTCTTTTATTCCTTCGAACACCAAATCTACCGCGTTGTCGCGGGTAAGATTCTCCTTGCTAGACAGAGAAATACCCGATCCAAAACAGGAGGCTAGTTCTTCGTTTAGCAGTTTATAATCCCAGAACTCCGATGGAGTATTTTCAGGAACGTTACCAAATATGATATCGTTGGCGACTTCCAGACGCATGTCGTCTATCTCTTCGCTAAAGTTCTTGCTGTCTGTTATTAAATCGCTACGCTGGCCATAAATAACCTTTCTTTGATCGTTCATAACGTCGTCGAATTTCAAAAGATGCTTGCGAATGTCGTAATTTCGAGCTTCCACCCTCATCTGCGCTTTTTCAAGAGCTTTATTGACCCATGGATGCGTGATAGCTTCCCCTTCTTCGATGCCCAGCTTTTGCAACATGGAATCAAGTCGCTCGGCTCCGAAAATCCTCATCAAATCATCTTCCAGAGACAGGAAAAATTTGGATGCGCCTGGGTCTCCCTGCCGTCCAGAACGCCCTCGTAGCTGATTATCAATACGACGGCTCTCGTGGCGCTCCGTTCCAACGACGTACAGTCCCCCTGCGGTTTTAACTATTTCAAAGTCTTCGGCGATTTCCTTTTCGGCTTTTTCCTGAATTTGTCTGCGCAGCTCTGGTGCTTCCACTCCCAGCAATTCCCGCGCCAGCCTGGCTTCCAGATTGCCTCCCAACTTAATATCAGTGCCGCGTCCCGCCATATTTGTGGCGATGGTTACAGCCCCGGGTTTTCCGGCGTCGGCGATAATTTGAGCTTCGACGTCGTGATATCTTGCGTTCAAAACATTATGCTGAATACCGGCTTTTTTCAGTAAAGAAGATAATAATTCGGATTTTTCTATGCTGATCGTTCCCACCAAAACTGGTTGCTTTCTGGCATTACATTCTTTTATAAGCGTAATGATGGCGTTGTATTTTTCTCTGGCCGTTCGATAGACTTCGTCGTCAGAATCCTGCCTCATAACCGGGACATTTGTCGGAATCACCAACGTTTCAACCTTATATATCTCAGACAACTCCTGCGCCTCAGTTTCGGCCGTGCCCGTCATGCCCGACAATTTCTTGTACATTCTGAAGAAATTCTGGAAAGTAATCGAAGCGAGAGTCTGATTCTCCATCTCCACGTCTACTTTTTCTTTGGCCTCTATCGCCTGATGCAGTCCGTCGGAATATCTCCGGCCTTCCATCATTCTTCCGGTGAACTCGTCGATAATTATTACTTTGCCGTTTTTTACTATATAATCCACGTCGCGCCTGAACAAATGATGAGCTTTCAGTGCGTTATTCACATGATGAACCAGTGTTATATTTTGCAGATCGTATAAATTACCCGTTTGCAAAAGTGCAGCTTCCTTAAGTAATTTTTCGATATGCTCGTTTCCGTCCTCGGTGAGAGTAATGGAGCGATGTTTTTCGTCGATTTCGTAGTCCGCTTTCACAAGATTTGGTATTACCGCGTCGACTTTCATGTATAAATCCGCTGAATCTTCTGCCGCTCCAGAAATAATCAGAGGAGTACGAGCCTCATCGATCAGGATGCTGTCGACTTCGTCGACGATGGCGTAGTTGAATGGACGCATTACCAATTCCGAGGAATAGAACTTCATATTATCCCTTAGATAATCGAACCCGAGCTCGTTATTGGTGGCGTAGGTGACGTCACAGGCGTACTGTTCTTTTCGCTGAGAATCGGTTAGACCGTGAACTATAACCCCAATGCTGAGTCCAAGAAATTTATAGATCTTGCCCATCCACTCGGCGTCACGCCTTGCCAAATAATCGTTGACTGTTACGACGTGAACCCCCTTACCCTCGAGTGCATTTAGGTAGACAGCAATGGCGGCGACAAGAGTCTTTCCCTCTCCGGTTTTCATTTCCGCAATCATTCCATGATGAAGTGCAAACGCTCCGACAAGCTGCACGTCGAACGGACGCAATCCAAGAGTTCTTTTGGACGCCTCCCGCGCCACGGCAAAAGCCTCCGGTAAGATATCGTCGAGAACCTCCCCATTGGCCAGGCGATTTTTGAATTCGTCCGTCTTGGCCCGCAGCTCGTCATCCGAAAGTTGAATAATAGAAGGCTCCAGAGTATTTATCTGGTGAGCAATTTTGAGATATTTCTTGACCACTCTGTCATTGTGAGAGCCAAAAACGCATTTTAAAATCTTAGATAACATTGTATTCCGCACATAATTTATAAGTTTAGCTCCTAACTATAAAGGAAGCGTTAAGATAAAGATATCAAAAAAACGGACAGGGAGTGGCTTTTTGTCTTTCATTTTAACAACTGAATTCTTCATGAAATTTCTCAGGTGGTGGGCAATGCAGAATTCGAACATGCGACCACCTGATTAAAAGTCAATTGGTAACACCTTTTCCGTTTGCTTATATATACACCAAGCGCTTTATAATCTCAACATTTTTTGACGTATTACCTTTGGTTAAAACTAACGTGTTTTATCACATGCAAACGGAAAAACCGCCACAACGCCGCCACAAAAATATTGTTTTTAAAGGTGTGAAATACGGGGGAGCATATACATCCCCACACTACTTATTCGCAGTATTCCTATCATATTCAATCAGCATTTTCTACCGATTTCTCAACAGCACGAGATCCACCTGGTCAGCTTCGAGTAATTTTTCTTTCGGCAT
>JAIRMS010000078.1 GCA_031258475.1 Holosporaceae bacterium | reverse complement strand
GAAAGACTGGAGAGGTATCGCCACAAGATATGCAAAAAATGTCAAATCATTCATTGCTGCTGTTCAAATCAGATGCATCATGCTTTGGTTGAAAATCTCATGACGACAGAGCCTAGAGTAGAGCTGAAAATGCAAAAAAATCACGTGATTTTTCTGCAACAAACTGAAATATAAACAATCTAATCCATTATTCGCATTAGTCAGAAGTTCCTCGCCCAGTTCGGTTTTATCCGCTGATAGATTCAACTTTCACACTGCCGTAATCAAATGTTACTCCGACATTTCCAATCGCAGTTCCATCGTGACCATACGCTTTACTCAGGTCTGTATATTTGACAAAGGTGAATGTGAACGTAATTGTATCGCCGTTTTGTTCATAGGTCTTAAACAGGCATGTTTCGTAGGTTATTTCTTGAATAACTATAAGCGTGCCATTTATGCTTATGAGTCTTTTAACGGTGATTTTATCAATTTTTTTCCCTTCGTACATGTATTGCTGAATTACGGGAGCCCAGCCTCCATATTTCATGCATATTATTATGTCTCTGCAGACAATTCTTCCATCTCCGGATAATTCTCCAGAAGAATCGTAGGTCGCCAATCTCGCACTCCCAAGTACTATCCATATGATAGGACTTGTATCAGCCGAAGCGTCGTTACCATCTATCTCTCCTAGATCACTTCCAAAAATATCTGGACAAGTAATTGTATATTGAGGCGTATGACCGCCTCCTTTTGCATCATTCTGCCCCTTATCGTTGGTACTGAGATTAGCGGGTCTTGCTGTTTGTTCAAACATGTTAAAATCTTCCTGTCTACTTTCAAAAAAAGTCATCCAACATCTCCCACAAAACCACTTATCTTACGTAATTGTTACCACAAATAAATTAAAAACCTCTTAAATTACTTAGCCGGAGGCGGTAAACTTGCGACCAATCTTATGGACGCAGTCAATTCCTCCAGTTGGAAATGAGGTCTTAAAAATATCGTCGCTTTATATGATCCAGGTTTTCCTGGAACATCAAACACGTCGATTCTTGCTTCCCTTAGAGGAAATCTTGCTTTAAGTTCCTGGCTCGCCGCGTCGTTCAGCAACACATAGCTGGCGATCCAGTTATTAAGATAGGTAGAAACGTTTTCTTTGGTCATAAAGGACCCGATTTTATCTCTCATAATCGATTTTATATAATGGGCGAACCTGGAAGCCGCCAGCAAGTAAGGCAGTCTCGCGCTTAGCGAGGCGTTCGCATTTGCGTCGTCTGTGTTATAAACTTTTGGCTTCTGTGCGGTTTGACCTCCAAAAAATGCGGCGAAATCCGTTCCTTTGCTATGAAGAATCGCCAAAAATCCCATGTCTGTCAGCTCTTTTTCCCGTCGATCGGTAATGGCTATTTCCGTAGGACATTTTAGTGCAATATCTCCATCTGTGGTTTTGAACGTGTAAGCAGGAAGATCTTCCACGAGTCCACCTCCTTCCACCCCTCGAATGGCTGCCGGCCATTTATAGAGAGAAACGGCATACCCTATTCTTTGCCCCATGATAAAAGCCGCGTTTCCCCAGCAGAATTGCGAATTATCAGTCCCGTCTATTGATTCGACGTAGTTCATACCATCCACAGGCAAAGTATCCGGTCCGTAAGGAAGCCTCATTAAAATTCTCGGAAGAACAAGGGCCACGTATCTGGAATCTTCGCTGTCTCTGAACGATCTCCATTTGATCATTTCAGTGCTCTCGAAGATTTTTGATATATCTCTCGGGCCGGCAAGGTGCGAAAAGCTTTCCATATCGAACATTCTCGGATGCGCCGCTGCGATGAATGGAGCGTGAGCAGCCGCCGCTACGTTGGAAATTTTTTCCAGCAGCAAAATATCCTGAGGATGGCGCGTAAATTCATATCCACCGATTAAACAGGAATAGGGATGTCCGCCAAAGGTGCCATATTCTTCTTCGTATACTTTTTTGAACAATTGACTTTGATCGAATTCAACGGCGTTTTCCAGATCGTCCAGCAAATCTTTTTTAGACGCGTTCATTATTCTTATTTTCAGATGGGTGCTAGTTTCAGTATTCATTATAAGATAATGCAAAGCTCTCCAGGTGCCTTCAAGTTCCTGAAACGCGAGATTATGGAGAATCTCGTTGATTTGCGTGCTCAGTGCAGCGTCCATGTCAGATATGACTTTTTCAACAAAAACCAAAGGATTCTTCATCGCGGTTACTTTGTATTCTTCGATTTTATAAAGCAACTCCATCAAAATATCGCACGCATATACTTCTGCCGACGGTTCCCTCGCAAGTTTACCGTCCACAAACATCTCTTTGAGGATTTCCCGATTAACTTTCTGCACAGCGTCTCCACCGGCGGTTCCGGAAGCAGTGTCTGTTTTTGGCGGCGTGGTCGCCGTCTCATCCGAAGTCGTTGTCGCAAAATCGGCTGTAACGGATTGCTTGTTGGCTTTAAGAACCGCGTCAATCTGAGATTTTAGTGCAGTCTTTAGATTAGTGTCGTCAACGACATCTTTTATACATTGCTGCAGCGGGTCGTTTCCCTCCATCTTTACGACAAGGTCGTTCAATTTTATTCGAGTCGAATAAATTTTATCCAATTTCGGTACCTGTTTAGCGATGCTAATTGGGCCGAAATCGTCCATGTGTTTGAAAAACAACTCTGCATTTAAATCTTCAGAACCATCTCCGAGCGTATCTTTTACTTGTATTGCGAGTCTCGGATTAATCGACACCATAAAATCCGGAAGATTATCACGATCTATTTCCACAAATTTTCGGAACTTAATAGGTGGCAGTGGATCGACCGGCATACCGGACAAGTCGGATATAACGCCCATGACGAACGGCAATTCCTTCATAACTATGGCGTTACCTATCTCCACATCGTAGGTAATTTGAACTCTTGGAGGACGAACCCTATCCAATACGTGCTGTGTGCTTTCAACCATTGTTTATACCTTCAAATCATAACTTCTATCGTGATAAAATCACGATGCCCATATCTTTGTTCTTTCCATAGTCTAGAACAAATTGATTTAAAAGAAGTTAATTTTTACAAAAAACTTATTGGATCAATATCTATTTGAATTTTAATGTTCTTTGATATCTTTTGAGAAAATATCCAATGTCTGATTGCATGATTCAATGACTTTTTTCTGAAGGATTTCAATAAAAATCTCCATCTTGTTCGACCTCGAAGCAAAAAAATCGGAGCGGGAGCTGGTCCGAATACCATTATATTTCGTGGACGAGTTTCATATAAATTCTTCGCCACTTGCTCGGTTAGTTCCCTGTTCGTTCCTGAAATAATAACAGCCGCCAGAGTAGAAAACGGAGGCCATCCGTTATTTTTGCGCGACTCTATTTCTAATTTTATAAAATCGTTAAGATTGTCTGATTTTAGCGCAGCGAATAGGGAATGATCGGGATCAAAGGTTTGGATGAAAATTTTCCCCTGTTTTTCTCCACGTCCTGCCCGTCCGGAGACTTGATTTATTAGCTGATACGTTTTTTCAGACGCTCGCAGATCAGCGCCGTTTAACCCCAGATCTCCATCTATTATTCCAACAAGAGTAATGTTTGGAAAATGATGGCCCTTCGCCAAAATTTGCGTCCCTATTATTATATTTGCCTCGTTATTGAGGATTTTACTAAACAATTTTTTGATGTTTTTATCGGAGGAAATTGTGTCGGAAGACGCTATCTCAATGCGTGCCGTGGGAATTTTTCTCTGGAGTTCCTCAAAGACTCTCTCAATTCCGGGCCCAAACGGTATATATGACTCTTCTTTGCCACAGTTGTGACATTTTTTTGGAATACTGATTCTATGGTCGCAGTAATGACAGACTAGCCTGTCGATTCTCCTGTGGTAGGTCAACCACGTGGAGCAATTGGGGCAGGCAATTTTTTCTCCGCAGGATCTGCAGAGTACGACCGGAGAATAGCCACGCCTATTCAGATAGATCAAACATTGCTCTCCCCTCGATATAGCAGATTTGATCTCATTCAGCAGCGGTGGAGAAATAAATCCATCAAATCTGTTCTGCCTCATATCGATCAAATTAATCGAAGGCATTTGCGATGTACCAAACCTATTTCCCACAAAAGCATATCCGTATTTATTATTTTTCGCGTTTATATAACTCTCGAAGGACGGAGTGGCAGAGGACAGAATCACTGGAATTTTCTGCAGATGTCCTCTAACGACAGCCATATCTCTGGCATTATAAATACTCCCTTCTTCCTGCTTGTAGGATGAGTCGTGTTCCTCGTCCACCACGATTATCCCAAGATTTTTAAAGGGGATAAACAGAGCTGATCTCGCTCCAATAACAACGCAGGGCTCTCCAAAAATTGCTTTGAGCCATATCATTCTTTTATTTTTAGGAGTTATATTGGAATTCCAGATAAAAGGACGACATCCAAAATATTTTTCCACCCGTTTAATTATTTGCTGAGTTAGTGCGATTTCCGGAAATAAAATCAGAGCTTGCCTGTTCCGCCACAAGATGTCTTTGACCACGGACAGATATATTTCCGTTTTTCCAGATCCGGTAACTCCGTTCAGCAAAAATGTTCCGCTTCCGTTTTCTGTAATTTTTTGATACGCCGCAGTTTGATCGGGATTTAATGTGATGATTTCTTTCGAAGATGGAAACGTTTCGCTTGGGAAGTGCCTTTCTTCCAGAAAAACCATCTTTTCTGGCAGCATCATTTTTAGGACATTGCCCAGGGGAATCATTGTGTAATTCGAAACCCATTTCAGATAATCATAGTTCGTTTGGCCAATGTTAAGATTCAGACTTTTTGATATTTTTTTTAAATCTCTATCTGTGGTCGCGTTCTCGTTGGTAATTATGCCGATTACGCTGCGTCGTCCAAACGGAACTTCAACCACATCTCCAACCAGAAATTCATCCTCTGAAGTGTAGGAATAGAAATTATTAAACGGACCGATTGGAAGAACTGAAAATGTATTCATATGGCCTTTAAAGTAGCGCTATTTCCTTTCTTGTGAGCAATTCTAGCAAACACAGACATCAAAATCATGATAGATTTTAAAAACCCAGGCAACTCCGCCAATGCGCATATGATTTTAGTTGAGCCGTTGGAATTTTTAATATATATTTAACCCCCTGTGGTTATACTTAAAAGAAAGGATAAGGGAACGGCAATGGCGAATAAAGCGAAAGAAGAATCGGAAAATCTCAGTGGATGGAAGGCCGTGGTTTGGCCAATTTATCCATCAGAACTAAAAAAGTTTCTTCCGATGGCACTGATGTTGATGTGCATACTGTTCAACTATAGTGTGCTGAGGGGGACGAAAGACTCTCTTGTGGTTACTTCCATGGGGGCGGAAGCAATTCCAACTCTGAAATTATGGTTCGTATTGCCCGGAGCCGTGCTGTTCATGTTGGCATATTCGAAACTTTCAAGTGCGTTTTCTAAAAATGCCGTGTTTTACATAATCGTATCGTTTTTTATGGCGTATTTTCTGCTGTTCGCGGCCGTTTTGTATCCATGTAATGAAATTTTATCTCTGAATTTTCAGGGAATTGAAAGCAAGTTTCTCAAGAATTTGTTGATTCCGGTGGAAGGATGGGTTTTCTCATCTTTTTATGTAATGTCCGAGCTTTGGGGAAGCGCGATGGTAAGTCTCATGTTCTGGAGATTTGCGAACGATGTTACTCCGCTCAAGCAATCAAAAAGATTTTATTCCATGTTTGGTTTTATCGCCAACATCTCTCTGGTTTTCTCGGGAACTATTTTAAACACGGTGAAAAACGTATATGTAATTACGGGGCTTGCGGCTGTGTTTTGCCTGGTGATTATATTTATTTACTATTGGTTAAATACTTATGTTCTAACTGATCCGCAGTTTTTCAATCCCGATGAAGTTAAAAAGCCGAAGAAAAAGGTTAAGTTGTCTCTTGGGGAAAGCATGAAATATATCTTCACTTCCAAATATTTGGGATTCATCGTTTTGCTGGTTGTTTGCTACGGAGTCAGCATAAATTTGGTTGAGGTTATGTGGAAAGGGCAGGCAAAATTGCTATATCCAACCGACGCTGAATTCAGAGGATTCATGGGAAATCTACAAATCTGGACCGGCATTGCGACCATCATATTCATGCTGATAGGTGCCAATATTCTTAGGACATGTTCATGGTTTACTTCCGCGATAGTGACTCCTGCGATGATATTAGTTACCGGTGTGATTTTCTTCTGCTGCATCATTTTTAAAGACGATTTAACTCCGATGGTGAATCATGCAGGATTTAGTATTCTTGGGATCATCACCTCGGTCGGATTGTTGCAGAACGTTTTGGGCAAAGGAGTAAAATATTCGCTGTTCGACGCCACCAAAGAGATGAGCTACATTCCGCTGGACGACGAGCTGAAGTCAAAGGGAAAAGCAGCCGTCGATGTCATCGGAGGAAGAGCCGGGAAATCCGGGGGAGCTCTCGTTCAGTTTTTGCTGTTAAATGTGATATTTGTTGGTTCATCTTTGGTTCAACTGGCCCCGATTATCACTTTGGTTTTCGTGGGAATTTTACTGCTCTGGTTCTTTGCGGTTTCAGGACTGAGCAAGGAATTTGCAAAACTTTCTGCAGATCACGATAAATAGACCTAGATCTTTTTGCTCGGCTCAGAATTTGGGTCGAGCGGTCCTGTTTTAGAGTGAAAATATACATGAATCACTTTAGAAATGCGATTTTCATTTTCTGGATTGCTTCGCTGCACCCGCAATGACGAAAAGTAGTAGAGTCGTCATTGCGAGGAGCGTAGCGACGTGGCAATCCATCACTCTCTCAGCTACGCGCCTATGGTGATCAAGCTAAACGCTGATTTCGCACTTCTAAGGTAGTCGTTTGTATACCAGCTATTTTATGAATTTTAGCACTATCCATGCTACCACATAATTGATTGTGTATACATTGCAATGGGCGCATATCCGATATAGTATTCAGGAAATTGCGGGCGTAGCTCAATGGTAGAGCATAAGCTTCCCAAGCTTGTGACGAGGGTTCGATTCCCTTCGCCCGCTCCACTTATATTGGAATGTTTCGGAACGTTTATGCAAAAGCGGGAATTTAGCGATAAAATCGTTTGGTATCGAGGAATGAAAGGCATATTCTCCCTCGCCGTTGTTCTTGCGTTTTTTTTTTCCTATGAAATGGGAAATCGGCATTTTGCGGATCCGGACGAAGGACGCTATGTGGAAATTCCCCGTGAAATGGTGGTAAGCGGAGATTACGTTACTCCCAAATTAAACGGACTGAAATATTTTGAAAAACCGCCGCTGTTCTATTGGATGCAGGCTGTGGCTATGAAAATTTTCGGCATAAACGAAACCTCAATGAGGCTATGGGTCGTCGTCTTTGCGATTCTGGGATGCCTTGGCGTATTTTTTGTGGGAGCGAAGCGTTATTCCGACGCGGTGGGATTAGTATCCTCCGGAATTCTTGCCACGAATATTCTGTACTATGCGCATAGTCGATTGATTATTCTCGATCTGGTTACGTCCGTTTTGATGAGCGGAACATTGTGGTGTTTTTTCCTGTCCTTTGTTGGGAAAAATCCCCCCAAATCCCAAAAATTCTATATTGTTTTTATGTATGTGTTCGCCACGCTGGCTTGCCTCACCAAAGGATTGATAGGCGCCGTTTTGCCGGGGGTTATTGCTCTTTTGTGGATTGCATGGACGAAAAATTGGTCAAAAATCAAAGAGATACTATATATCCCCGGGATTTTAGTATTTTTTGCGATATTTTTACCGTGGCATATTTTAATTAGTTTACGTAACAAAGAGTTTTTGCACTTTTATTTTGTCGTCGAGCATTTTTTGAGATATACCTCCACTATTCATAACAGATATCAGCCGATCTGGTTTTTTATTCCGATTTTGTTGGTGGGACTCCTGCCGTGGACGGGGTTTACGTTGATATCAATAAGTAATTCCTGCAAAAAAGCTTTCTCCAGAAATCAGGAAAATGCATTTTTTGTGTGCTGGATTTTTGGAGTGCTGTGTTTTTTCTCTCTCTCAAATTCGAAATTAATTCCCTATATCCTACCTATTCTTCCTCCGCTGACGTTGATAACTGGAATCACGCTGGTCGATTCTTTGGATTCTGGAAGTAAAGATTTTCAAAAGGGAGTCTGCATCAATGTGACATTATTTCTAGTGGCGTTCATTGCGTATTTTTTCGCAAAATCCGAGATAGAAGATGTGCTTCAAAATTCGGACGCAACTCTGCTAATGAATATTTTCGCAGGTTTATTAATCTTGGCCGGAAGTATTTTGATCTTTCCTCTGTATTTTAGGGTTTCCAAGATTGCCGTGATTCTTGCGTATATGTTCGTCGGAGCGAATATGATGTGGATAATCAACAAAGCCTCCGTTTTCTATCAGGAGGTGAAAAAACCAACCACTAAACAACTGGCTGAATCTATTAATCTCAATAGAAGAGAGGAAGATTTGGTTTTTTGTTATAAAAGGTACTATCAGGATTTCCCTGTTTACCTAAATTCGACCGTTGGGGTCGTGGATTTTGTTGGTGAGCTGCAGTTTGGAGCCAATGCGGATCCGAGCAACGATAAACTGATAACGGAGGATAAGTTTTGGAAATTGTGGAGTACTACAAACAAAAGAGTTTTTTTGCTATTGTCCAGAGAACACTATCGCGAGGTTTTTGCGATGAGAAATGAGGTTCATAGAATTTTGGATCTCGATAAATATTTTGTGGCGATTACAAACAGATGACCAATTGTTTTCTCATATTATTTCAGGTCGTTATAAATACGCTTGCGCAACTCCTGCTAAAAAAAGGAGTCGGAATGATTAATTTCGGCGAATCTTTGTGGAAACTGCTTATATTGATCGTATCCAACGTTTATATAGTCGGAGGAGTTTTTATCTTTGTTTTTTCCCTGCTGCTATGGCTTTACCTGTTGTCGCAGTTTGATTTAAGCTTTTTATATCCCTTTGGAAGTTTATCTTATATTCTGGCTGCTATCGGGGGATGGTTTTTCTTTGCTGAAAACATTACATTGTGCAGAGGTGGTGGCATTTTTTTGATATTAATAGGAGTATTATTAGTTGCAAAAAGTTGAAAAATTCATACCTCTTTCCAGACCAACCATAAGCGAGGAGACAATCGGAGAGGTTGTAAATGTTTTGAGGTCCGGATGGCTGGCCACTGGACCTCTGGCTCAGAAGTTCGAACAAAAATTGTACGAATATTTTGGAAATAGAACGACTCTCTGTTTTTCGTCTGCAACAGCTGGGCTTCATGCGTCGCTTATGGCAATTGGCGTGAAAGCGGGCGACGAGGTTGTCACAACTCCCCTGACATTCGTCGCCACCGCCAACGTCATCGCCATGCTCGGAGCCAAACCGGTGTTTGTCGACATAGAAAAAGGCACGTTCAACATATGCGTGGATAAAATACTTGACGCCTGCACTCCGAAAACCAAGGCGATTATGCCGGTGCATTACGCTGGACTGCCGGTCGATCTGGATCCGATTTATGAAATAGCAAAACAGCGAGGCCTCCGGGTAATTGAAGACGCGGCTCACGCCGTGGGCACGTCGTATAAAAATCGGAAAATCGGCGCCTTCGGAGATATACAGGTTTTTAGTTTTCATCCGATAAAAAATATGACCTCCGGAGAGGGAGGATGCGTCGTTTTGGACTCCGAGCAGGAGCAAAAGTTTCTATCTCTGCAAAGATTTCATGGAATAGATCGTTCCATCTGGGATAGGTTTTCTAAAAATGGCAGCTGCTACTACGACGTGATATTTCCCGGAGCCAAGAGCAATTTATCCGATATTCAGGCCGCCATTGGCATGCATCAGCTGGCCGAGGTCGAATCTCTGAACGAAAAAAGACGATATCTAGCCGATAGATATCGTCGCGCCTTCGATGACATGGATGATAAGTTTTCTCTGCAGAAAATTCCAAATTACGACTTCGTTCATTCTGGACATCTTTTCCCCATTTGTTTGCGAGATGCAGGCAAGAGGGACCGGTTCATGTCGTTCCTAAAAGAAAATTCGATTGGAACGGTTCCCTATTATACCCCGGTGCATTTATTCAGTTACTACCAAAAAACTTTTGGATATAAAAAGGGCGATTTCCCAAATGCAGAGTATGTTGGCGAGCGTATCCTATGTCTGCCATTGTATTCAGGGTTGGAAGAAGTCGAGCAGGATTACGTGATCAGCATGGTCAAGAAATTTTTTGAATGATCGAAGGAAAATAGTATGGCGACCAGTAAAAACACTTCCAAAGAAAGATCCGTTGGGTTGGACCTGAAGAACGGAACAAAAAGTCGCGTAAAAAAAGTAATCGACGTATCCATTGTTATTCCTGTTTTCGATGAACAGGAAAATATCGATTTGCTGAGCTCGCGTCTACTAAAGGTAATGAACGCCACGGGAAAAAAATACGAAATAATTTTTGTTGACGACGGCAGCAAAGATGCGACTCCCAAAAAATTGCGAAATCTGTTCAAAAAACAACCGAATGTCATAAGAGTAATAACGTTTAACGGAAATTATGGCCAGTACGTGGCGATCTTGGCGGGTTTTGAGCATGTTCGCGGAGATGTGGTTGTGACGCTCGACGCGGACCTGCAAAATCCCCCGGAGGAGATTCCAAATCTATTGAAAAAAATTGACGAGGGATACGATCTCGTTGGCGGATATAGGGCGAAACGCCATGACAGCTTCTTTAGAACCTACGCATCGAAGATAGTTAACTCGATCCGAGCCGGCGCCACAGGTCTTGAAATGAGAGATCACGGCTGTATGCTGCGGGCATACAAAAAGTTCATAATAGACGAAGTCGTAAAAACCAGAGAAACGTCCACTTTCATTACCGCGCTCGCCCAAAAATTTGCCGGTAATCCAATAGACGTTCCGGTTACCCATGAAGAACGCGCAGCCGGCGGATCGAAGTATAATCTCTATAAATTGATACGCATTGCATTCGATTTGCTGACGGGATTTTCCCTGGTTCCTCTGCAGGTTTTTACCATAATTGGTATGCTGATTTCTTCTGCCAGCGGCATTTATTTTTTGGTCGAGTTATTTAAAAAAGTAATTGGCCATCATCATGGATATGGATTGCACTTTGCGTTTGTTTTTTTGCTGCTGAGCGTGCTTATTCTTGGGGTAGGATTGCTTGGAGAGTACCTGGGAAGGGCCTATTTCGCCGTCTGCGAGCATCCACGTTTTGTAATCCGTGAAATACTGGAGAAGAAAGACTAACAATGAATATATTAATTGTCGGTGCAGGCGGATTTATCGGCAGTCACCTGAGCGAAGAGATCCTGCGCAATCGCAGAGATTGGCATGTGACGGCCGTCGATATTTCATCCGCAAAAATCGAACATTTGCTGTCCGAAAAAAAAATCGATTTCAAAAAAATAGATATACTGAAAGATTTCGACCGGCTGGAAGAACTTATAAAACAGTGCGACGTTATTTTTCCGCTGGCGGCCATTGCCAGTCCGCTGGTCTATGTGCAGGATCCGTTGAAAGTATTTGAACTGGATTTCGAAGCCAATCTGCGAATAATAAGATCAGCAGTAAGACACGATAAACGCGTCGTTTTTCCCTCCACCTCTGAAGTTTACGGAATGTGCGAAGACGGCGAATTTAAAGAGGACGATTCGAATTGCGTAACCGGTCCCATTTGCAAACAAAGATGGATCTACTCCTGCTCGAAACAGATGCTGGATCGCGTGATTTATGCCCATGGCGTTCGAGACGGATTGCGGTACACTTTGTTTCGCCCGTTTAACTGGATCGGACCGCGTCTTGATGACATTTACAATCAAAACAGCGGAAGTTCCCGCGTCGTCTCTCAGTTTTTGAGTAATATTCTCCACGGAAAAAACATTAACCTGGTTAACGGAGGTTCTCAAATTCGTTGCTTTACCTACATTTCCGACGGCATCGACGCTCTTGTAAAAATTATAGAAAGCGAACGGGCAAACAGGCAAATATTCAATATCGGAAATCCTCATAACGAATGCAGCATAGGAGATCTTGCTCGCAAAATAGTAAGTCTTGCAAAAAAATACGATTGGCTAAAAAATCTCGTAGAAAAAATAGAAATAGTAAACGTGAATTCTGATGATTATTACGGAAAATCCTACCAGGACGTGTCGAGAAGAGTCCCATCCATCAAAAAAGCAAAGGATCTTCTGGATTGGGAATCGAAGGTGGGAATGGACGAATCGCTTACTAAAACAATGGATTTTTACTTCGCTGATCCAATTACTACTGGTTAAAGCCAGAGAGTCGAATTCTTCTTTTCGGCCAACTCCAGAATTAGAGTTAGTGGACAATTGCCACGTCGCTACGCTCCTCGTAATGACGGATACCATTTCGTCTTCAAAGTGATTCATCTATAACTTTAGATCCGTTTAAATGATCACTCGAATGTGCAAGCTACTGAGGTTTTTCCATAGTTCGTATTATTTCATACACCAAAAAAGTTTGGTATCATAAATGCCAAAAGGATTTCAAAATGGAAGAATACACAGTTTCCAGACTTTCTGCTCTGATCAAGAGGTCAATGGAGCAGAACTTTAGTGGAATCAAACTAAAGGGAGAAGTTAGCGCGTTAAAAGTTCATACTTCCGGACATCTGTACTTTTCCATCAAGGATTCCGACGCCGTTATAGATGCGGTTTGCTGGAGGGGAATAGCCCAAAAGCAAAAAATTCAACTGGAAGACGGCATGGAAATAAAGTGCACGGGGCAGGTCAGCACCTACGCCATGAGATCTAAATATCAATTCATTGTTGAAGGATTCGAACTTGCGGGAGTTGGAGAACTCTTAAAATTACTGGAGGAACGCAAAAAAAGATTGGCCGAAGAAGGATTGTTCGATCAATTTCGGAAGAAGCCAACTCCCGTGATCCCAAAATTGATCGGCATCATTACCTCTCCAACTGGCGCGGTGATTAAAGATATGCTTCACAGAATTCGCCAGAGGTTCCCGAGAAATATTTTGCTGTGGCCCGTTTTGGTGCAGGGGACGGAGGCCGGCGGACAAATAGTCGCGGCCGTGAATGGAATGAATTCGCTGCCTGCGGATCAAAAGCCGGATGTGCTAATCATTGCCCGTGGAGGAGGAAGTTTCGAAGATTTAATGCCATTCAACGAAGAAAATGTGGTGAGAGCCGTCGCAGATAGCAAGATTCCAGTTATTTCCGCCGTGGGCCATGAAACCGATACCACACTTATAGATTATGCTTCGGATTTGCGGGCTCCAACTCCGACCGCAGCGGCGGAATTCGTAGTGCCCGAAGCAATAAAATTAAAGTCCGACGTCGATAAAATTTTTTCTCTGTTGAACTCAATTATTTCCTCTAATTTGGAGAAAAAAAGATTGTTTTTGCATTCGAATAAGATTCTGAATATTCGTGGGTTTGTTTCTGAAAAAATCCAAAGAACTGATTTTATTTTCGATAAACTAACGTCCAACGTAAAAAATTACCTATCACAGAAAAAAATATCCTTTGCCAAAAACATAATTTCTAGACCGATCGTTAGAGAAAACGTGGACGACATTTGGCAGAAGCTGCATTTTGTATTTCTGGGAAGATTTGAGAGAATCCGAAACGGTTTTGCAATGGCTTCCAACGCCATTGAATCAAATTCATACCTAAAAATTCTACGAAGGGGATTTGCCTTTGTCGAATCCGAAAGATCAGAGCCGATCGCTTCCGCCGAGAGTGCGGGAAAATATTCCGCGTTTAATCTGATTTTTTCAGATGGTAAAGTGAAAGTTCGTAGAATTCCATCCCAGGCAGAATTATTTTAGCAGGTCATTTAAAGCATTTGACAATTGCTTAATTTGATGATATTTAGATACGATTTGTCGTAAAATAGGAGAGACTAAATATGAAAAAGTTGTTGAGTGGATTGTTTTTTGTGATTTTCGCTGATGTTTCGAGTATGGATAGATTAGCTAATGTTACGATAGGGCTTCCAGTTGTTGCTGGTATGCCTGACGCTCCCCTTACGCTGGAGCAGGAGGAAAAGATTAAATATTTTGAGAATCTCGCTAGGGCTTGTCGTCAGGAGAGGGATCTGATATGATAGCGTAGTTATTGTAGTATGGAGAATGACTATGCAACAATTGGCGCACAGGAGACATGATATAACAGATAGGGTATGGTCTC
>JAIRMS010000076.1 GCA_031258475.1 Holosporaceae bacterium | reverse complement strand
GTTTTTTAACAGGCTAGCTTACAACACGGAGACTGAAGTAATCGTTTGGAATTTTATACATGAATCACTTTGAAAGTGCACTGTCGGCATTTAGCTTGATCGTAGACGCGTAGCCGAGGAGGAATGGATTGCTTCGCACGCTCGCAATGGCGAGGTGGTGGAATAGCTGTCTTTGCCCCGTTATTGCGAGAAGTGGAGCGACGAAGCAATCCAGCCAAATACTATCCGCACAACGCACTTCCAAAGCGATCTATGCAGGCGCAGCGAGGCTCTAGTTTGAAAAATATTTTTCATTAATTATTATTTTCCCTTGAAATTGATTTTAAATTAATACACAGTACAATTGTTTTTTAAATCACGGAGCTTCATTGTGAATACGTTTTTTAGCAAATGTGTTTTGAGTGCTTTCGCTTTGTTCAATCTTAGTTCTGCAGATGCTATGTATGATGATGGCCAGAACCGATTTGATGCTGTGGTTTTAGGGGATATTAAGACAACAAATGCTTTCATGGAACTTTTTCCTAATCCTCTTTCATATTCTTTTTATGGGCCTCTCAATGGTTTTCCTAAAGATTTTTCTACTGAGCATCCTTCTGCAGATTATAATGGGCCTCCTTATAAAGTTATTAAATTTAATGTCGATTTGTTTGATTTCCCATCGCCGAGTAAAGCAACTAATGAGGGTGTAGATCTTTATAAGAGCGTAGTTATTTTCGTGCTTGATGGAAGTTGGAATGGCGACAGCATAGCGCTATTAGACACATTTGAACAAGACATTAGAAGAATGCCTCTGGGACGTCTTATATCTGTGTTTCTGGTAGTTTGTTCTCCATCAGAAAATATGGTAGAAGGTGTTATGGACCAAGTCGTTATTAGGTGTGGAGAACATGGTTGGATTGCTCCGTTTTTTCTGGATTCTGTAACCAGAAAAGGTCTAGGAAAAATTAAAAAGGCAATCGGCGAAGCTTTTTTGGAAAAAATACTCCCAAAGCCAACGATTTTCTTAACAGATGAACTGGATACTGAAAAAAGAAGCTGTATATGAAACAACGATGGCGCCCCCTCCCAATATCAGCTGAGCCTTTGCGCGCGGCCGTTTTTCAGAACAAGCACCCTGTCGCCCAGTTTATCGATCTGCGTTCTATTGTGGGTTATCATGAGGCAGGTTTTCTTTTGTTGGTGGATGTTTTCGTTTATGATTTTTGTAATTCTGTCGGACGTTTGTCCATCGAGGGCCGCCGTTATTTCATCCAGCAAAAGTATTTTTGAATCAGTTATCAGGGACATGATGATGCTGAGAGCCTGCCGTTGTCCACCGGACAGATCTCCTGTGTAGTCGTTCAATCGATTTTCCAGGCCCATGCCGAGCGTTTGAAGCTTTTCCCTGTACAGTTTATCTCGCTCGTCCGAGTTACTGATGGAGAGAGCGCGTTTTTTCCCACGCATATAGGCCATATTCAGATTTTCGCGTATGGTCATGCCGGCGATTGTTCCGATTTTCGGATCCTGAAAAACGTTTGCAACGACCGCCGCTCGCTCATACTGGGGCATGTCTGTGACGTCGCAGTCGTCTATCAGAATACTGCCACTTTCTGGTTTTATATTTCCAGAAATTGCGTTGAACAGAGTGGTTTTTCCGGCTCCATTATCTCCCACCACGAGCACAAATTCGTTTCTGTTAATCGTCAGATTCAGATCCATCAGAACATTTCTGACATTTATATTTCTCATTTTCAGCATGATTTCTTCCTTCCCATTGTGAAAATTATCAGTAACCCGGTGATTAGATTTAGATCCTGGGTTTTCAGCCCAAGGACGTCGCTGTTAATGGCAAAAGCTATAAAAATCCTGTAGGCGATGGATCCAACGACGCAGGCGACGAACACGTTGAAGCGATTTAATAATTTCTCGCCGATTATCACTGACGTTAATCCAACCACGAGACTTCCAATTCCCTGGGAAACATCGCAGAATCCCTGATATTGCGTGAATGTCGCGCCGCACATTCCCACCATCGCGTTGCTGACGGCCAATCCAAAAATCAGCATGGCGTTCACATTAACTCCGCTTGCGGAGGCCAGTTGCCTATTTTGTCCGATTGATCTCAGTCCCAGGCCAAAATCTGTGTTCAATAGATATGTAAAAAACGCGACTGGTACCACTGTGACAGCACAGGCTATCAACAGAGAATTTCCGCCGCTGAATATCGTTATTTCGTCCACCAGCGTAAGATTTGGGCTCGTTCCCATGATTCTCAAATTTACGGAGTAGAGAGCGAAAGCGACGATGATTCCGGAAAGCAGATCTTCGATTTTCATGTACACGTTCAGGATGCCAGTGAAGATTCCTGCCAGTCCTCCGCCAAGGGCTGCAATAAGCAGTGCAAGATAGGGATCGCATCCGGATTTTATCATGACCGACGAAATCGCGGCGCCGGTGACGAAACTTCCATCGCAGCTGAGATCGGGAAAGTTAATCGTTCTGAAGGTTAGATATATGCCCATCGCCAAAATGCCGTATATGAGTCCGATTTCAACGGCGGCGCTAATCTCTTGTAAAGTCAACATGCTTCGCCCATTCCCTAGAAGATTTTCTTCGCCGCGGATTTAACGTCATCCGAAATTTTCACGGGGCTTTTCCGATTGATGTAGAGCTCGCTGACCTCCGGATATTCGACCGGAATTTCGTTGATATCCTCTCCATCTACGATTCGCTTCACCATTTTGCCGGTTTGCACTCCGATATCGTATTGATTCGGACCGAGGGCGGCCGCACAGCCCTTCTCGACCTGGTCCGTGTCACTCACGTAGACGGGAATATTGTTTTTTCCGCAGATGGCCACGATGCTGGACATTGCGCTCAGAGCCATGTTGTCATTGCTTATAAAAACCGCGTCGACCATTTTCGAAAGCTTTTCGGTGGTCTGCAAAATCTCGGAAATTTTAGATATTCCCTGCTCCAGGAGATTCATTCCCATTTTTTCACAGACTGGTTTCAATTTTTTTACGATGGAAACGGAATTTGCTTCGCCGGTGTTGTATATAATCCCGAGATTTTTCAGCTCCGGCTGAATTTTTCGGAACAGCTCAATCTGAGGTTCTAGCTGGACGAAATTCGATACTCCCGTCGTGTTTGTCCCGCGCAGATTCGATGAAATATCGTCCGGATCCGTCACGGAACTGAAAACAAGCTTGATTTTTCCGCTTTTCGCGAATTTGAACGCGCTCTGCGACGGAGTGGTTCCGATCGTCACAACGACTCTGGCTCCGGAGCTGGCAAATTTCGATATTATCTGCGATCCGAGCGCCATGTTTCCCTGACACGTCTCAACGGAGATATCGTATTTTCCGCTCTGTTGCCCGAGATAATCTTCCATTCCGCGGACGACGGAGTTCAAAGCCTCGTGCTCCACTGCTTTACAGACCATTATCTTCACGGAATCTTCGCTTTTTTTAACACAAAAACCGTAAAATAACCCCGACGACAGTGCAATTATCGCCCCGATAGCTGTTTTTCTCATTTTTTATCTCCAAATTTCGTTTTACAAATACACTCTTGGCGTCGTCTCTCTAGACTCTGTCCTGCCCATTTTCTCCAGCATTTTTTTATAACCGCCGTATTTCTCTTCATTCAGAAAACGGGCGACTCTGCCGATGGTGGTTAGACTTGCTCCGGTCATTTCCCTTATCTGTCTGTAGGAAAATTCCCCGCGCCCCAGCAGTTGACACACCTCCCATCTTTCGGAAAAAGCTCTGATTTCCGCCGGAGTACAAAGATCTATCAAAAAATTCTTTGCGTCCTCGGCATTTCCTAGAAGAGACAGTGCCTCAAACAAACCAATTTTGTTATCATGATGGTCTTCCATAATTCCCTCCGTCATACCAGGGACTGTTTACAAACCTTCGGTGTTTTTGTCGTCGGATCCGCTGCTCGGATCCTCATGTACCACAGGTACACCGTGGTCCTACGCTGCGTTCCTCCTAAAAAACCCTCGAAAATCCTGGTTTGTAAACACTCCATAATGTGCTACCATACTAGCGTACTACTAAGATAGTATACTAGAACAAAAAAGTCAAGTGATTTTTTTAAAAAAATTCAGGAGTATGCCAAAGCACTGGCAAAATTATCCGAGCCATACAAAAATTCTGGTATACATGGATCATTTTGAAAGAACGTTGCAATCCAGCCAAATGCAACTAGATGTATGGCCCCATATTTGGGAGAGCTTGGTTTGAAACGAAGCACCGAGGTTCGTTCTGCCATATTTTTACGAAATCATAATACGATGACGTAGGTTCTGTATCCCTGACCTCAGACTACCGTGCAAAATTAAATTCCCGGCAAGAAATATCAAAAAAATTATTTTTAAAAAACATATTGACGAGAAATTAATCTATTTGTATAGTGCGCTTGTTGATTAGTTAAAAAAGGAAAGGAATATTATGAAAAAACTAATGCTAATGTTTGGAATTTTGGGTGTGGTTTGTATTGACAGGGCGAATGGGATGGACTCATCGAATTGTGCGATTAGAGATTACTACACGGAGAAGGCGCCTGCAAAACAGACGCTGAGAGACAAAGAGCTCGTGATGGCTGAGGTGAAGGCTCTGGGGGAAAGGAACTTCAGTGAGATGTGCCGTAAATTACGCGGGTACTCACGGGAAAAGCTAAACGATATCGCTGCGAGGTCCGGAAAGGAAAAGGTGGGTAGACTTGGCCCTCGATACCGGGCGGCCTAATATGCTGGTTTCTGAGATACTGGCCTGATTTCGCGGAATTTGCTCAAACGGACGAGCCTGCGACCGCAGCCCCCGAGAGCCTTGAAGCTTCCTTCGGACCAAACCCGGGACCATTCGTTCCACCTGCCGTCAGTGTTCGGCAAGTTCCCGCAACGCTGAAAGAGGCCGAATGGACTGTGGACCGGGCCGACATAGAGGCTCAGACTTTTTTTGGTTTTTGATAATCAAAGGTTTCTGAATAGCTTTTTCTACTTTTGCAGACTCACTACTCTAGGGCTTGTCGTCAGGAGAGGGATCTGATATGATAGCGTAGTTATTGTAGTATGGAGAATGGCTATGCAACAATTGGCGCACAGGAGACATGATATAACAGATAGGGTATGGTCTC
>JAIRMS010000075.1 GCA_031258475.1 Holosporaceae bacterium | reverse complement strand
GAAAGACTGGAGAGGTATCGCCACAAGATATGCAAAAAATGTCAAATCATTCATTGCTGCTGTTCAAATCAGATGCATCATGCTTTGGTTGAAAATCTCATGACGACAGAGCCTAGAGTTATTTTCAACCATGGCGCAGATACATATATACCTGGCAAAGTAAAGCTGGATCATCTAGTTCTGGATTGCTTCGCTCGCAATGACGGAAAGTAGTTACGTCGTCATTGCGAGGAGCAGAGCGACGAAGCAATCCATTACCCTCTCCTACTGCTCGCCAATATGAGACTGTACAACCAGGTTGGCGAGGAGATTTCATACTGGTTATAAAATTTTCGTTGCACAGTTTTGGATTGGAGATGTATAACTTTTAAGAGAAAGAGAGGAAGTGTGTACAATCTATCGCTCCATGAAATTAGAAAAGGCTTGCTGAGCAAAAAATTCTCTTCTCTGGAATTAACAAGATGTTTTATCAACAGAATAGAGAAGTTCTGCGATTTGAACGCGTTTATCACTGTGTCTGCAGATTTGGCTTTGGAATCGGCTGAGCGGTCGGATAAAAGAATCGCTGATGGAAAGTCCCGGGGATTGGAAGGGATTCCGTTGGCCATAAAAGATCTGTTTCTTACCAAGGGAATCAGAACAACCGCCGGTTCAAAAATGCTTGAAAATTTCATTCCTCCCTATGAATCGACTGTAACAAGCAGGCTTCTGGGAGCCGGAGCCATCTTTCTTGGAAAAACCAATATGGATGAATTTGCGATGGGGTCCGCAAATGTAACCAGCTATTATGGGCGCGTTGTTAATCCCTGGAGCAGAGATAAAAAATTAGTTCCCGGAGGATCATCTGGAGGTTCCGCGGCGGCGGTTGCTGCGCATCTCTGCGTTGCCGCCACAGGATCTGATACCGGGGGATCGGTCAGGCAGCCGGCCGCGTTTTCTGGTATTGTCGGATTGAAGCCGACCTATGGACGGTGCTCTCGCTATGGAATGGTTGCGTTCGCATCATCTTTGGATCAGGCTGGTCCAATGACCAAGACGGTTCGAGATGCGGCCATTCTTCTCAAAATAATTGCCGGATATGATGAAAAAGATTCGACTTCATTCACAGAAGAAGTTCCGGATTTTGAGTCGTTCGCAGGAAAATCCATAAAAGGATTAAAAATTGGCATACCAAAAGAATATCGCATTCCAGGAATGTCCGAAGAAGTGATAGACTTTTGGGAAAAAGGTGCAGCACTGTTGAAAGACGCGGGGGCAGAGATAGTCGACGTCTCTCTTCCGTATTCGAAATACGCGTTGCCAGCCTATTATATCATTGCGACGGCCGAGGCGTCTTCGAATCTATCAAGATATGACGGGGTTAGATATGGTTTTAGGGCGGGCGGTCTTACTCTGAATGAAATCTATGAAAACACCAGAGCAGAAGGATTTGGCGACGAAGTAAAACGTAGAATTTTAATCGGAACGTACGTGCTTTCAGCCGGTTACTATGACGCTTACTATATTAAAGCACTGAAAGTTCGAAAATTGATCAGGCAGGATTTTATTTCTACCTTTGAAAAAGTCGACGTCCTTCTGACTCCAACAGCTCCCACGAGTGCCTTTGCATTTAACGAAGAACCGCAGGATCCGATTACAATGTACCTCAACGATATCTTCACTGTAACTGCTAATATCGCTGGATTGCCTGGAATTTCAGTTCCGATTGGTCTTGATAAACTTGGTCGTCCCATCGGACTGCAGCTGTTAGCTCCGCATTTCAGGGAGGAATTGCTGGTACAGGTAGGTGCGGCGTTGGAAGAAGCCGCCAATTTCCCTTCTTTGAAGGAGATGGGGCGATGAGTTACATAGAAACGTCCAGTGGAAAGTGGGAAGTGGTAGTCGGTCTCGAGGTTCACGCCCAAGTAACTTCCAGTTCTAAATTATTTTCAGATGCGCCTACGGGTTTTGGCGTCTATCCAAATGAAAACGTGGCGTTTTTTGATGCGGCCATTCCCGGCACTTTGCCAGTTGTCAATTCTTTCTGCATAGACCAGGCGATAAAAACGGGACTTGGACTGAACGGAACTGTTAACCTAACATCACTTTTCGATAGAAAAAATTATTTCTATGCTGATCTACCCACGGGATATCAAATAACGCAATTTTACCATCCGATTATTAGCGGCGGATATGTTGAAATTGAAACAGAAGAAGGGGAAATAAAAAGAGTAAACCTTGATCATATTCATCTCGAACAGGACGCGGGCAAAAGTATTCATGATCAAAGCCCAACAAAAACGTTTGTGGATCTGAATCGGTCCGGCGTGGCTCTTATGGAAATCGTGACAAAGCCGGACATGCGAAGCGCCGAAGAAGCTGCTTCTTTTCTGCGCAAATTGAGATCTATTCTGAGATATTTGAAAACGTGCGATGGAAATATGGACGAAGGAAGTATGAGGGCAGACGTAAATGTTTCCGTGCATCGTCCTGGAACCGAATATGGAACCCGCGCCGAAGTAAAAAACGTTAATTCCATAAAATTCCTGGCGGCCGCCGTTAATTTTGAAGTCGAGAGGCAGATTAGCATCCTGGAATCCGGAAATGAGGTAAAACAGGAAACCAGATTGTTCGACAGTTCCACTGGAAAAACGAAGGCCATGAGATCAAAAGAGGATGCTCCTGATTATCGTTATTTTCCGGAGCCCGATTTGCTTCCGTTGGTTCTGGAGCAGTCCAGGATCGATACGATTCGCAGCACGATTCCGGAACTGCCGGACTCTAGAGCCCGGAGATTGCAGCTGGACTACGATCTGCCGCATTACGACGCATGCCTAATAACATCTGAAAAAGAAGTGGCAGATTTTTATGAAAAAGCTCTGGGAAGCGTAAAGTCGGATAAAGAGCTGGCCAAAACTCTTTCCAGCTGGATAATTGGAGAGTTATTCGCCCTGCTTAACAAGCATGGTAAAACCATACTCGAAAGCAGAGTGTCTCCGGAACATATGGGAGAGTTAATATTTCTGATAAAAACTGACGTAATTTCCGGGAAAATAGCCAAGGATGTTCTTGAGTTGATGTGGGAAACTCAAAAACCTCCAACGGACATTGTCGAAGAAAAAGGTTGGAAACAAATCGTCTCCGTGGATATAATCAGGGACTCCCTCAAAGAAGTGCTTGCAAAACACTCGGATAAAGTTGCAGAATACAAAGGTGGAAAGGATAAGCTTTTTGGGTTTTTCATCGGCCAGGCCATGAAGGAAACCCAGGGGAAAGCAAATCCGCAGATACTGAACGAAGTCCTGGAGGAGCTTCTCGGCGAGTAGGAGGGTAGTTTGGCAGAAGATAAATCGCAAATTAAAGGAAATTCCGGAGAGCCGGTTCGATGCTGCAAGAAGTCGAAGTGCGTCGCGGCAACGTTGGTTGTTCTTATCGTTGGTGCGTTTCTTTTTTATCACTATTCCAAGGCAATTATTAGAAATGCCATTGATGCGGTTGTTAGTTCTCGATTGAGCCAGGAACGAGGTTCCGTGGATGATCAGATTATTCACCTAAAGAATGAGATTTCTCATTTGAAGAAACGTGTGGAATTGGAATCCGGGGACGAAAAAAAATCTTCCAGCGATGTTAGTCAGTTGAGGGGAAGGTGGAAAACCTGGCTGGCGCTTCGCTCAAAAATGGAAACCGGGGAGCCTTTTGAAGAAGAGCTGGGCAAATTTAACAAGTTGTTTTCATGCGATAATGAGCTTATCGGTTTGGTCAAAGATCTGGTTTCAAGTATGAAAGTCGCTACTGATGAAAACAGGGACGGGATTATAAACGTTTGTAAAAGCATGATAAAAAAAATCACAGCATGCAAAAAAAATGATGGGGTGAATTTAGAAAAAATTTCTGGCTATGTATTATCATCGTGCGATTGTGACAGGGAGTAGAAAGATAGTGAAGGGTTTTTGGTGGGATGTATTGAAATTCTCGGCCTTTGTAGGATTGGCGTTGGCGGTAGTTTATTTTACAGGTTACTGGGAAGTAATGATGCGCCTGTTAAAAATCGTCTTAAACGAGATGCATACTGTGGCAAAGAATTTAGAAACGAGTATTATTGCCTTTGGGCAGCATTTTCTGTAGACACCTGTACGGTCTCTGTTCATTCAGTCCAGGGCCGGGATTTTTGTTCGTTTGATGCGCACTCAAGAGGTTGAGTGTAAATTGTTCTGGCGAAGTTTGAATTTTCATCTAAAAGTATAGTGTTCGAAGGTTGCAGATCGCGGCTTTTGTTATCGGTGATGATGATGTCCTGATTTTTTATGCGCGCGGCATAGGTTCCCTTCGAGATTTCTCTGATATATTTTCGACAACCCTTTGAATTGAATTTCTCCCGTTTTTCAAAACCCACCGATCGAGCCCATGACGAAGTTACAGATTTAAAATATCCCAAATGATTGAAACAGGCGTTTTCCTCCGTTTTTATTCCTATGACTTTGGATTTTTGTGATATGAAAATATCCGGAGTGGGAGTGAGATAATAGCAAACTCCACCAATAATCGAGCCGACGATTCCTAGAAAGCGAATTCTATGATGAATCAGCGTTAATATTAATCCGGAAAAGATAAAAATCGCCATATTCGTTGAAGTTGGAGTGTGCATAACAAAATGAGAGCCTGGCAATTTGGCTGATAGCTCGGAGATTTTTATCAACAAATCAACGCCGTATCCCATTAGCGAAACCATCGGATGTGCTAAACCAAATGGCATTAAAAATAACGCCACCACCGCCAGTGGCATGATAAAAAATGACATGAGAGGAACGGATACAAGGTTTGCGGGAATACTGTTGAGCGTCAATTGATTAAACGAATGCATCGAGAATATCGCCGTGGGAATGGAGGCAACCACGGTTGTCGCCATAATATTTATCAATGTTTTGAAAAATCCGGAAAAATCCCATGCGTACTCAAAAAATGCCACAATCGCAATTACAGCAGCAAACGACATCTGAAAGCTAGGGAATAGAATCACCTCCGGTGAAAACGACATAATGAGCGTGGCAGCGATCGCCACGGATCTCATGGTTAACGCACATCTTTCCACAAGAATTGCGCATATGATGAGAGTATGCATAACAAACGCTCGGAGAGAAGGTACGGAATTTCCAGAAATATACAGATAAAACAGAACTCCTATCCAGGAAATTATCGCCGCGATTTTTTTTATGTCGAAAAACAAATAAATACATGGAATACAACATAGAAAAACTCGAAAAAACCAAAAGATAAAAAATCCAATTATCCCCATATGGAGACCAGATATCGCGAGCAAATGAGCGGTTCCGGAGTTAGCGAAATTACTGCGAACATTTTGAGAAACTTCTGATTTATTCCCGGTAATTAAAGCCTTGGCGACGGATGCCGTATTTTTTGGAAGATATTTTTCAATTTTTTTATCTATGCTGTGGCGCAATTGTTTTATAAATAAGTGGAAAGTGGGTCGTTCCGGTTTTCTGAGGATTTTTGGCGGCGCTATAATAAATCCGCGAGCGCTTACTCCTTTGAAATATTGTTGTTTCTTGAAATCGTAGGCCCCTGGAAAAGCCTGTGGATGTAGAGGAGACAAAATCACTCGAAACAGGACCCTTGATCCTGGAACATAATCTTCTTCGGAAATCGTCGCTTTTTTGCCGCGCCAGGTGAGATGCAATTTATTCAATTTCGGATACTTTCTATTTCGAACTTCGTCTACAATAAAAGTCAGTCCTTTTTCGGTTTTTTCACAGGTCTCCACAGTCGCAGTTAGTGAAATTGGTTCATCTTTCTTTTGGGATAACATAAATGTACCGATTGTTTTCGTTCGCAGTTGAGATACAAAAAACCCAAAGCTGATGCTCAGTAAAATATAAAAAATCCACCTATTAGATTTCACAAGAAAATGGAAACAAAGAATTAGAAGCAAAACGACAACATTCAGAAGAAAATTTGGTTCGCTGTCCAAAGAAAAATAAAAACTTATCCCTATGCCTATTCCAACGGGTATGAAATTCGGCAATCGGTGTTTCTCATCTTCGCAGAACTCGCCGATAAAATTTTGGAGTTTATCCTTAAACATTTACTCTCAAAGGCTTAGTATGTAGAATACGAGTGATTGTTTTATAAAGAGTAAATATGAGCATCGTTACGCGTTTCGCTCCGTCCCCCACCGGGTTTTTGCACATCGGTGGAGCGAGGACTGCGCTTTTTAATTGGCTGCTGGCGCGTCACCACGGAGGAAAATTCCTTCTGAGAATAGAAGACACGGATCGAGAAAGGTCAACGCAGGAGGCGGTTGACGCCATACTCGACGGATTAAAATGGCTGGAAATAAATTGGGATGGAGAGCCGGTTTTCCAGTTTTCTCGAACCAGGCATCATGTCGAGCTGGCGGAAAGTTTGGTAAAAGAAGGAAAGGCTTATTATTGTTATTGCACCGCAGAGGAACTTGAAGCGATGAGAAATGAAGCCAGATCCAAAGGATTATCTCCCAAATACAACGGAATGTGGAGAGACCGTGATCACGGGGATGCTCCTGCTTGTGTTAATCCAGTTATTCGTCTGAAAGCTCCACTGGATGGAGACACGACGCTATGCGATATCGTGCAGGGAAAGATTACGGTTTCTAATAAGGAATTGGATGACATGGTTCTGGTCCGAAGTGATGGCACTCCAACTTTCATGCTGTCAGTTGTGGTCGACGACCATGATATGGGGATTACCCATGTAATTCGTGGGGACGATCATCTAACAAACACCTTTAGACATATACAAATATTCAACGCGTTTGGCTGGAACATCCCGCAATACGGTCATATCCCGTTGATTCATGGGCCAGATGGGGCAAAATTATCCAAGCGGCATGGCGCTCTCGGTATCGACGCCTATCGTGATAGGGGATATCTTCCGGAAGCGGTTTGCAATTGTTTGCTGCGACTGGGATGGTCTCATGGAGACGATGAGATTATTTCCAGGGAGCAGGCCCTGGAGTGGTTTACGACAGAAAATTTGGGAAAGTCCGCGTCGCGACTGGATTTCTCGAAATTGGATAATTTAAACGGGCATTATATGCGAATCGCAGACAATAGCCGCCTGTTGAAAAATTTGATAGAATTAATAGGCGAAAATATATCCGAAGAGAAGCGGCTTCGACTTCTGCGAGGCATGTCTGGACTGAAGCAACGAGCAAAAACCATGCTTGAACTAAGAGATCTCGCGACCATATACACAAATGATTTTGTTCCGGAAAAAGTGAATTCCGAAACGCAAAACATTTTGGAAACGACCCTGGCAAGACTAAAATCCATTGAGGATTGGACGGAAGAAAATCTGGAAAAACAGCTTAGAGAATTCTCTTCTGAAAAAAATATTTCGTTTGGGAAAATCGCCCAATCCCTGAGAAACGTTCTAACTGGAAGAAAAATTACTCCCAGCATATTTGATATGTTAATTTCCTTTGGGAAAAACGAAAGTTTGAGTAGAATTAATGCTGTGTTGGTATAAAATTAATTGTTTTTTAAAAGAGGAGATGTCGGTGAAAGTTTATTTTTTGCTTTTTTCACTTGTTGTGGTCCATTGTTACGCGGATGATGGGGCTCATAAAAAACGTGTAAAAGCTCCCGATAAGCAAGCGGCCGTTTCGAAAAATTATGTTTCGACTTTCGAAGAAGCGATCATCGCGGCGTACAATACCAACAAGGGATGGTTTGCAAGCCAAACTGATAAAAGAACCGCAGAGGAGGCTCTCACTCAAGCGAAAATGATGTTTTTGCCAAGTATACAGGGAAGAATATCAAGCGAGAGAAATAGGGATGAAGTAGAACAGTTCACGGTGCGTCAGACAGAAAAAAAAACTACAACCAAAATGGACATTTCAATTTCACAGAATTTGTTCAACGGTTTTTCCACTGTCAGTAGAATAAGCGCAAGTGAAAGCGCAGCCAAAGCGGCCTATCATAAATTAAAATTTGAAGAGCAAAGATTGATCATCAGAGTATTGGACGCCTATGCTGGCATATGGGCTGGCCGTCAAAAAGTTGCTGCACTGAAAAAAAAGGAAGAAAATCTTAAAAAGACTGCAGAATCCAAAAACGCTAGCCTGGAGGCGGGAGCCGGAACTCCGGCGGAAGTCGCCCAGGCCAGCGCCAACCATCAGAGAGCAATCTACGAGAGAATTGAAGCGGAAACAGAGCTATTCACCTCGGAATCTGAATTTGAAAAATTAACAGGCCTCAGGGCGAGCGAAGATATGGAACTCCCTGATCTGCAACTCGATCTTCCGAAGAGTTTAGACGAACTGGTCGCTCAGGCGATGTCGGCTAATCATAATATTAGATCCTCCAGACTGGAAGAACAGGCGGAAGTCAGCAATCTAAACGCCACCAAAGGCGCATTGTCTCCAAGTTGCGATTTGTCCCTTAGAAGCGGAAGAAATTTAACAAAGCGAAAATATAATGACTCGCAAAATACCTATACCGCATCCATTGACGTAACTGTCCCGATCTTTTCCAACTCGCCCTCTTCCGGAAATACGTATTCGGCCATTGCAATCGCAAATCAACGGGCTCTAAAAGCTAAATTCACAGCCGAAGACACCATGCTTGAAGTAAAAAAAGAGTGTATTGTTAACTGGAATAAATATATTTCAGCAAACGCGATGATAAAAGCGAGTCGTTCCGCGGTTAAAAGCGCAGAGCTAAGTTCGGAGAGTAATTTTGAGGAAAATACCATGGGCATAAAATCTAACACTGAAATCCTAGACGGAGAAAATCAGTTATTGGACGCCCGCGTTACCTACGCAAATTCGCGGAAGCAAAAAATACTCGCAGCGACAACGATTTCCGCGTTGTCTGGAAATCTTAGCCTGGGTTCGTTATTTAAAAAAAGACGCAATATTTGATTGTTGGTTAGGATAGTGAAAAGAGAGAAGGCTATGGTGGATAAAAATTCAGAAATGTCGTTGGACGATGTGCTTTCGTCAATAAAAAAAATGGTGATAGATGATGAACCTCCCGTTTTAGATTTAACCGATATGGTCAAGCCTGATGGCAGTGTTGTAAAAATAAAAGCTGCCGATTCCGAGCATTCCGACATAGGGGCCTTTTTGAAATTGGTGCAAAAAAACGCCGATTCCATTTCGGAAAGAAAGCATCAAAAAGAAGAATATATTGCTCAGCATCTTCAAAAAGCTCCCATAATATCCACGGACGTTTCTTCCTGCCCAACCGTTTCAAAAACAGAGGAAAATTCCTCGCAGCCAAATGGAAATGAAACCATTTTGGAATTGTTAAAAGAAGTAGCTATTCCTCTACTAGATAAGTGGGCGAAGGACAATCTTCCGGACATTGCAAAAAATATAATGGAGGAAAAATTTCGTGAGTTGCTCAAGAGAGTCATAATTGAAAAATAAATCTTTTTTCTTTTTCTATTTAAAAAGTCTGGTGATTCCAATTTTTGTTTTGTTCGTCTTTTGTTCGCAGGCGAAATACAACGTCTCCGATTTCACATTGGGAAATGGCTTGAGGGTCGTTTGCATTGAGAAAAAAACTTCTCCTATTATCTTTTTCTCCATCTGGTACAGATGTGGATCAAAAAACGATGCGATTTCGAAATCCGGAGTAGCCCATTATCTTGAACACATGGCGTTTTCTTCCAACAAAATGGAATTTAGCAATTTTTTAGAAGATATCGGCGCAGCTAAAAACGCATTTACCTCGTTAAAAACGATCTGTTTTTACGAGATATTTTCCAACGAACACATAGAATCTGTTTTCTCCCACGAAGCAATCCGTATGGTGACATTAGCAATTGACGACGATATCTTTTTATCGGAAAAAAACGCCATTCTAGAAGAACGCAGCACAAGGGTCGATAATGAACCGGAAGGAGCGTTGCAAGAGGCCGCATTGGCTAACATTTTTAGCAGAGAAATAGCAGGAATAGGAATTATAGGATGGAAACATGAAATAGAAGCCATAACGAAAGAAGATTTGTACGATTTCCACAATAAATGGTTTGCTCCGAATAACGCGATAATTGTTATTTCCGGTGATTTTGATCTCGATAATATCAAAATGTTGGCGGAAAAATATTTTGGAAACATCCCCTCAAAGTCGATTGATGACAATTTAAAGGAAAATATCGCTGATCCGGTTTCCTGCATAAGGGAAATAAGGTACAGCTCCTCCAAAAACGGGGAACATTCATCGATTGAATATGTGTATCGCGTACCTTTTTTTGCAAAAGAAAATTTAAGGAAAGCCATCGCGTTGGAAGTGGCGGTTATGGCCATGAATCGACCGGCCTTTTTTGTAAAAAAAATGTTGAAGGATATTTCGAACTGCGCAACAAACGTTGTGTTTGAATATGAAAGCAGGACATTTCCGTACGACATCGTATGTTTGGAAAGTTCCGCTCCTTCAATCGACGACCTAGATAATGCTGAAAATCTGTGGAGCTATCTCAGAAATAAACTGATGTGCGTTGGTATTACGGCGTCAGAATTGGATGCGGTGAAACAGCGATATCTAATTTCTCTAGCATATGAAAAAGACGATATTGCTCGCATGTCTAACCACTTTGGATGGATGTTAATAGGCGGATACTCAGTAGATGAAATTCAGTCCATGGATGATTTAATAGAATCAATTTCATTGGAAGAATGTAACGATCTTCTGAGAGAGATTTTTTCGCAGAAACCGTGCGCCATCATAAGAGCCGTGCCAAAAGGATATGATCGTGAATAAATTCTTTCCCAAATTTATTTTAGCACTATTCATTTTTTTTCCCGCGTGCGGAGAAGATGATTCCTCGACTAAAGTGAGGGAATTAGTCAGTTCACGAGGCATAAAATTTTGGTTCATGAACGACGGTAGCGCTCCGCTAATACATGTAAAAATAGCTTTTAAAAACGCTGGAGCCTCCCATCAAGAAAAGAACAAAACCGGCGTGCCGATGTTTTTCTCAAAGGCGGTTTTTTGCGGCTCTGGCAAATATTCAAAAACGCAATTCGCTGAAGAATGCTCGAATTTGTCCATTGCCATATCCTGTAAAGCGGACATGGATCATCTATATTTTTCTTTGACTGCTCCTAAAATAGCTCTGGAGAAATCTGTGGCTCTTTTTAATGTATCGCTCACTTCTCCGAATTTTGAAGAAGACAAAGTAAAATTGATTCAGAACGGCATGGGCGGTTCGATGCAAAATTATGCGGCAAATCCGACCGATTTAGCTTTTTCTGCGATCATTCCATCGATGATTTTCAAATCTCACTGCTATGAAAATGGGATTTTTGGCCTTTCGGAAGATTTCATGAAATTATCGATAGACGATCTAAAAAATTACAAATCGAAATCTTTAACGGTCGCCAATGCGGAAATTTGCGTTTTCGGCGACCTGTCAGAAAACGAGGCTATCTCTTTGGTAGATAAGATTTTTTCCGGAATCGAAAACGGGAAACCGGCAGTCGATGATATTAAAGATATTGATCCTAAATTGAATTCCGAAATAAAAAAATACTATGCAGACGGCCCTCAGAGTTCAGTTTTTTTTGTTTTGAAGACTGAACGGCCCACGTCTGACAAACGATCAGCTGCTGCAATTCTATATAAAATTCTGGGCGAAGGCAGCGTGTTCAAGGGAAGGATTCTCTCGAAACTTCGAACGGAAAAAGGATTAATCTACAGCGGAAATGCATGTAGCATCGACCTTAGACATTCCAGCTATATTTTTGGAAAACTTCAGACTGACAACTCGAAAGTTCAGGACGCTATCAATCTGCTAAAATCCATTATCAAGGATCTCAAAGAAAAAGGAATAACCGAGCCAGAATTGCAATTCGCCAAAGATAATATAAAGGGACAGCTGTTAGTAAGCCTGAGAACTTCTGAAGATCTTTGCAGTTTTTATTTTCAAAAAAAATTACAGGGATTGGGAACGAACGCACTGTCTGAAACAATTGAAAAAATCTATCAAGTTCCGCTAACAGAGGTAAATTCTCTTGCTGCAAAAATTCTGGATGTGGATGTTTTTGTGGTAATAGGAGGAGAAAAAGAATGATACGAATATTGCTCTTCCTAATATTTTTCACTCCATCTGTTTTTTGCGATTCTCCTGGGCAGGATAATTCCAGAAGCAGATTGCAAAAATGCGTACTAGGCAACGGCGTCGATGTAATATTACACGAAAATTTTCGAATGCCGGTGGTTCTGGTCGGAATAATTTTCCATACCGGATCGTTCGACGTTCCCCTTCATAAACAGGGAGTAGCGAATTTAATTGCAGAAAATCTTATCAGCAGGGATACGTATCTCAAACTAAAAGAGCTTGGAATATTCTGCGAAGTAAAAATACACGAGAAATACACGGAAATTGTGGCCAAGATGAATCCAAGGCATGTAAAAACTTTTTTCCAAATCATCCGTAATAATCGTTTTGTCCTGGAAAATTTGGAGATATTAAAAAAACAAATAATTATTAATCAAAAACTTGCGCACAATTGTTTTGGGGATGCGATTTCAAACGAGATATCTGCCCATATCCAATACAAAAATTCAAATATTAATAATGTGTTTAACGAAAAGATTTTCTCTTCCATTTCCGCCAAAGACGCGGAGGAATACTTCGATCAATATTACCAAAGGTGCCATCAATCCATTATTGTGAGTGGCGCAATCGGTCACAAAAATTTGATCAAAGCTGTGGAATCTACCCTGGGCGGTCAGCCGTCTCGACTTCCCGTATCCAGCGATTCCTGCATCAATCAAATCATGAAAGAAATAGATATCGAGAGCAAATATGTGGAGAGATCTCTGCGATATTTTTACAAGGTTCCCAGAGAAGATTTAATTTTGGCCGATTCGTATTTTTACATTTTCAATCGTCAATTGTTCGGGTTTTTGGAAAAAGCATACCCTATAATTCGTAATCATGAATGTTTCTATACCGTTTCCAGCGGAGACTGCATACGAGAAATCGTTTTATATCCTAAATCCGACGTTTCTCTGACAGATCTCCAAAAAATGTATGAGATTTTTGTGGATAGAATCTGCAGGCAGGAAATTTCTGAGGAAACCCTATCTAAAATTCAATTTCTAAGGAGTTATTCCAAACAGTTTTTATCTGCAGATTTATATGCGATCTATTCCAAGATTAAAAACGATTATCTAAATCAGGTGGAGGCGGAAGTGGAAATCAATAATTCCAGGCAATTCAATCAGCTTAGTGAAAAACTTTTAAAAAACAATCCTGTACTAAAAATCACCACTAGATACAGGGTGGATAAATAGCCATGTCTCCCAAAATAATAATTTCTTTTATATTTGTTGTTCTGGTCTCCACATCAATGTTTTTTAAAAAGGAAAAACCGTTTATAAAAGTCTCCGAGGTCTCCAATAACTGCGGCATAAAAACGCATATGCTGCGAGTAAAAAGCGATAATGTAATTTATGTCAAATGTAAGTTTAAAAACGCCGGAGTACTGCATAACTCACCGGAAAAACACGGAATTTCTGCTGTAATAGCCGAGCTTCTATGCAGGAAAATCAACGGACTATCTCCCCAGGAAACAAGGGAGAAACTATTGGAATTGGGCGTGATAAATCTTTTCATTCGCGCCTTCGAAGATCATTTCGTATTATCTTTTTATGTTTTAAAAGACAAAGTCTCGGACGCATTGAAATTTTTGTCTCCCATATTTTCTCGGCCTGAATTTTCGAAAAACGATCTGGAATTTATAAAAGAAAAATATCCGATAATTCTGGACACAGATGCATCCCATCCCCAGGAACTGCTTTTTGATAAACTCATGGGTATTTTGTATCAAAACCACAACTATGGGCTAAATAATACCGGAACGGCTCGCGCAATATCAAGCATTACAGAGCACGATGTCCGCGATTTTATAAAATCAAATTTTTCAAAAGATAAATTGGAAGTTTTTTTCACGGGCGATTTGTCATCATCTGAGACCGAAACTTACATTGAGATATTGTTTTCAAAATTAGCAGGAAAAAATCAGGAAGCCTCATCGAATGCGACGATTGCATCATCCGGTTTATCCGAGGAAAAATCAGCCCTGATCCATAAAAAAAATATGGAAAACATAGCCGGAGTAATGAGTGGAATTCGCCTAGATAAATTGAACGACAGAGAAAAAGCAGCTCTGTACATCATAGTAGAGACCTTGTTCAACGAAAAAACCGGAGACTTCTGTCTTGGATTGCGGTCGCACAATATGGCCTACGAAGTTAACTGCGCCATTCTACGAAGAAGTTACTCCAGCGTTTTTTACTTTTTCGTCTATATCGATAAAGGCGATTTAATCAACTACAAAAAATATTTGAAAGATAAAATTTCTGCTTACCAAAACAAATTAAACATTAACGATCTGAAACGTACGCAAAATCATTTAGTTGCACAAACTAAAGACGGATTTGCCGATATAACAGATATCGATGAAAAGATAAAATTCAATTCTCTGCCATTTTCAGAGGTAACCGAAGCAATTTTTGCTGGCGTCGCGAAAAAACTCTTCGATGAATCTCAAATGAGAACCGTCTGTATCTGCTCCGATTAGGAGGAATCGCCGGACAAAAGAGAATTATATTGAATTTTTTCTCGCAGACATATAGAATTGTACAGTATCAGATGGGTGAGTTTTATATGGCTGGCAGTGTTAATAAAGTTATTTTGGTCGGGAATCTTGGAAAGGATCCGGAGGTGAGATCTACCCAGGACGGATCGAAGATAGTATCGTTTTCCATGGCAACGTCAGAATCCTGGAAAGATAAGGTTTCCGGGGAAAGAAAAGATAAAACGGAGTGGCATCGGGTTGCTGTGTTTAATCCGAATTTGGCAGAGATATGCGAGAAATACCTGCACAAAGGCTCCAAAGTATACATAGAGGGACAGCTGCAGACAAGAAAATGGCAGGACCAAACCGGAGCTGAAAGATACACCACGGAAGTTATATTATCCAGATTCCGTGGAGAGCTAGCCCTGCTGGATTCGCGCTCTGACAGTGCGGCGGTTTCGGATGCTGCTCCGGGCGACAAACCTGAATCCGGTCCGGTGGACGATGATATTCCATTTTAGAATTCGTGATTTCTATAAAAGTTTTTAAAAATATAGCGGAGATTTTTGGTGACAACTGAGAGTGAAGGCATAGTTCCAGTACAGCTCGAAGAGGAGATGAAGCGATCATATCTGGACTATGCGATGAGCGTCATCGTGTCTCGAGCTCTTCCGGATGTGCGCGACGGTCTAAAGCCAGTTCACAGACGTATCATATATAGCATGATAGAGTGCGGATACGATTATAATAAGCCGTTTCGCAAATCCGCTCGCATCGTCGGTGACGTCATAGGTAAGTATCATCCCCATGGGGATACTGCCATATACGAATCGATGGTCAGAATGGCTCAGCCGTTTTCCATGCGAGATGTTTTAATCAATGGACAGGGAAACTTTGGCTCCATGGATGGCGATCCAGCCGCAGCCATGCGTTATACGGAAGCCAGACTCTCCAAGATTGCTCACACATTAACCGAAGATTTGTACTGCGACACGGTTGATTTCCAACCAAACTATGATGAATCTCTGGAAGAGCCTGTGTTGCTTCCCGCCCGTTTCCCAAATTTACTGGTCAACGGCGCCAGCGGCATAGCCGTGGGTATGGCGACCAACATTCCAACGCATAATCTGGGCGAAATCATCGACGCCTGCGTCATGCTGATAGATAATCCAACCGCGGTTTTGGAAGACATAATCACGGTTTTTAAAGGTCCTGATTTTCCAACCGGCGCATCGATTATTGGACGCGGCGGCATATACTCAGCTTTCAAAACTGGACGCGGTTCGATAATAATTCGAGCGTGCACAAAAATCGAGGAAATACGCAAAGAACGCCAGGCTATCATCGTCACGGAGATTCCTTACCAGGTTAACAAAGCGAAATTGGTCGAAAAAATCGCGAGTCTGGTTAATGAAAAGGTCATAGAAGGAATTTCCGATCTGCGCGACGAATCAGACAGGGAAGGAATTCGTGTCGTCATCGAGCTTAAAAAAGACGTGAACGCCGACGTAATTTTGAATCAACTCTATAGAAATACGCCGCTTCAAACGTCTTTTGGAGTCAACATGCTGGCTTTGCACAACGGCCGTCCAAAGCTCATGAATCTCATGGAGATTTTGAACGCCTTCGTTGAATTTAGAAACGAGGTGGTGGTTCGTCGCACCAGATTCGAATTGAATAAAACGCGGGATCGCGCGCATTTGTTGATTGGATTGGCCATAGCTGTCGCAAATATCGACGAGGTCATTCGAATTATAAAATCCAGCGATGATCCGGCCTCTGCGAAAAAAGTTCTCATGGATATAGACTGGCTGGCGGCGGATATCGAACCGCTAATTCGACTGGTTAACGATCCAAACAGCCTCTACGCGAACGGTAGGTGCAAACTAACGGACATCCAGGCCCAGGCGATTCTGGATTTAAAATTGCACAGATTAACCGGTCTCGAAAGAACAAAAATCTCCGATGAATTGATTCTACTGGCCGAAAAAATAACAGATTTGCTGGGTATTCTAGGTTCCAAGGAAAGGGTTCTTCAGATTATTCGCGACGAACTCATAAAAGTTAAGACAGAGTTCGCAACTCCTCGGAAAACTTCAATCGAAGACGGTGATATAGATCTGGACGATGAAGATTTCATCCAGAAAGAAGAAATGGTCGTTACGATAAGCCACAGCGGATATATCAAAAGGGTTCCTTTGAACACCTATCGTGCTCAGCGACGCGGCGGAAAAGGAAAAACCGGCATGACGACGAAGGACGAGGATTTTGTCCACGATCTTTTTGTCGCCAGCACGCATACGCCGGTTTTGTTTTTCTCAACCACCGGAATCGTGTATCAAATGAAAGTCTACAAATTGCCTCTTTCGACTCCACAATCGAAGGGAAAGGCTCTTGTAAATTTATTTCCGATAAAAGCCGATGAAGCTCTGTCCACCGTTCTTGCTCTGCCGGATGATGAATCCACCTGGGATTCCTACGATATTGTGTTCGCAACTTCCCACGGCACAATAAGAAGGAACAAACTAACGGATTTCATTGGCATTCGTTTTGGCGGTAAGATCGCAATGAAATTGGAGCCCCACGAAAAGTTAATTTCCGTCGCTCTGTGCAAAGAAAATATGGATATTCTGATTTCCTCTAAGCTGGGTAAGTGCGTTAGATTTCCTGTGGGCGATTTGCGCGTATTCAATAGCAGAGCTTCGACTGGCGTTCGGGCCATAAAACTTCTGGGCGACGATGAAGTCATATCGATGGCCGTTCTAAATAACGGTACTTCGGATGCCAACGAACGCGAAGAATATGTTAGATATTCTAACTGGCTCAGAAGAAGCAGCGAAGAAGTAATCCAGGATCAGGAAATGGAAGCTCCACCAAAATATGAGGAAATGAAGGAAGTCGAACAGATTCTCATTACTATTACGGAAAAAGGTTTCGCCAAAAGAACTTCGTCCTTTGAATACAGAACCTGTAGCCGCGGAACGCAGGGTGTGAAAAATATAGAAATGAACTCGAAAAATGGGGCGGTGGTGGCTGTTTTCCCGGTTGAGGAATCCGACGATGTGATGCTAGTCACAGACAGCGGAAAATTAATCCGCTGCCCAGTCGATAGCGTAAGGATCACTGGAAGGGCAACCCAGGGCGTTATCCTGTTCAGAGTAGATACGGATGAAAAAGTTACTTCCGCAGTCAGATTAGTAGATAATGATTAGGATGAGAGAGAAATGGCGTCAATTGTTTTAAAAAATGTCAGCAAGTTTTTTCGGGAAAGTCGGATTATCAAAGATGTAAGTTTAACCATGGAAGACGGAGAATGCACCGTGTTGGTTGGGCCGTCCGGCTGCGGAAAATCCACGATATTGAGATTGATATGCGGTTTAGAAGAAGCAGATTCCGGCGAAATATTCATCGGCGACAGGCACGTGGACGATTTACCCCCTGCCAATAGGGGAATCGCCATGGTATTCCAGTCATATGCTTTGTATCCGCATATGACGGTTTTTGAAAACATGGCTTTCGCTCTGCAGGTGCGAAAATTCAAAAAAGATGAAATAGAAAAGCGGGTGGTAGACGCGGCAAAAATTCTGAAAATCGATCATCTTCTGCGCAGAAAACCCAAAGAGCTTTCCGGTGGACAAAGACAGCGAGTCGCAATCGGGCGAGCGATAGTTAGAAATCCGTATGCTTTTCTGTTCGACGAACCTTTATCAAATTTAGATTACACACTGCGCTGTCAAATGAGATATGAGCTGGCGAAGTTAAAGGCCCAACTGAAGACCACGATGATCTATGTCACCCACGATCAGGCGGAGGCCATGACTCTGGCAGATAAAATTGTGGTCATGAGGGACGGTTCCATCGAGCAAATAGGAGCTCCATTGGAACTGTATAATTCTCCAACGAATATCTTTGTCGCGAAGTTTATAGGTTCCAGCGAAATGAATATTTTGCCAATCTCGTTTGTTCATAATATGTGGAAATTATCGGTGTTTCAAACGCAAACGGACGAACAGGTATCGTTTCGTCTGAGGGAAAATTTCGAATACGACACAGGTAAAAAATACTATGTTGGAATTCGTCCGGAGGATATCGAAATATTACCAATAGACGCGGTTTTTTTTGGAAATAGACTCGATGGGACAGTCGTGCTATCTGAAAATCTGGGCGGAGAAGGATTCGTGCACGTTAATTTGAAAAATGGCGTTACGCTAACGGTAAAAACGAAAAAAAACATTGCAGAGCAAAGCGGCCATGCCGTTAGATTGGGATTTAGTATGGATAATTGTTATTTGTTTGATGAGAACGAAAATACTATCTTTGGAACATGAACTAATTGCCTCTAATGATGTTCAGAGTCGTTGGAGATACGCACGGCTCCAAATCTTAGGTATCTGGCACCGGTGAACACCGTCATTATTACCGCTAGCCACAGAGAGATTATCCCGATATTTTTCAGCGCAATGATGTCTGGAAACATGGGGGAACATAGTAAACAGGATATGGAAAACATTTGCATGCCAGTTTTCCATTTTGCATATTTGGTGACCGGAATTATCAGCTGCATCTGCGATAAAAATTCCCGCAACCCGGATACGATAATTTCCCGCGCCAATATTATGGCAGCTGCCAGCAGGTGAATTCCAGAAATAATTCCAACTCCCGAGAGCATTAACAAAATTGTCGAAACCAAAAGCTTATCCGCAACCGGATCCAGAAACCGTCCAAAGGCCGAAACCTGTTTCCATTGGCGCGCAAAATATCCGTCGAAAAAGTCAGTAATGCACGCGACTATGAACAAAACCGTCGCAGCCAGGTGTGCCCAGAACCCACTTATATAAAAACAACCGACGATAAAAGGAATCGCAAAGATTCTGGATAATGTCAGCAAATTTGGAAGCATACAGAACTTTCCGCAATAGACCTCCATATTATCATAAAAGTTGCAATCAGTAGAAGTGAATTTTTACCAAGTTTACATTGTATACAGGGCGATTTTCTAAGGATAGTTATTAGGAAGAATAGAGGATAAAGTATTAAGAGGGGTATAGTCACATGATATGATGGAGTATTGTATGGAATTATCGATAGTTGAGATGTTTCGAAAAGTAAGGGATTCGCGGACATCGAACGGCAGGGAGTACAAATTGGAATATATTCTTAC
>JAIRMS010000081.1 GCA_031258475.1 Holosporaceae bacterium | reverse complement strand
CTGAAAGACTGGAGAGGTATCGCCACAAGATATGCAAAAAATGTCAAATCATTCATTGCTGCTGTTCAAATCAGATGCATCATGCTTTGGTTGAAAATCTCATGACGACAGAGCCTAGTTATAAAGGGGTTATATTTGTGATATTAAGAGGTGATTTTGATGAAATACAGCATATTAAGGAAGGAGCCTGAGATATTTTTGAGACTTTTTGGAGTGAAAACCGGTGAGTTTGAGGTGATTTTAGAGGAAGTTTCTCCGTTGTGGGAGAAAGAAATCATAGGCAAATACCTACGTTGTGGAGGGTTTTTCAGGTACGATCTTGCGGAGATGATTCTGCTTTTGTTGCTGTATTACCGTCATTACGTTACGCAGGAGTTCGTCGGCATGCTTTTTGGGTTGCATAAATCCAACGTTTGTCGGATAATTCAGCGTCTTGAGCCGATTTTGCTGAAGATAATGTCTCTGCTGCAGCGGGACAAGTTGAGTCCTGAGGAGATCAAGGATCTGATTATAGACGCCACGGAGAATCGAATTGAACGTCCGAAGCACGATCAGAAAAAATATTATTCCGGCAAGAAAAAGCGACACACGCTGAAAACTGAAATTCAAAGGAGCCCGCATTCAATCGCGAGCTCCAGGACAAGAACTGATATTGTAGGTTATTATTGTTTCCAAAATCTATCCAAAAAGGTGTGAAATTCGTTGAGGCGTGCAATTTCCGCTTCGTTAAATTCCATGGTGCGGACCGACCGGCGGCGCATGCCAAAACCCGGTACCTCTATTGCCGGTTCATTCTGTCTCTCTTCAGCAGCTCTCAGCATATTGGATATATACCCAGCAGGTGTAACCAAAAATATTGGGGTTGTTCCGTGGGCATCAAAGTCCACAGGAGCTTGATAATATGAAGGATTAGCTCCGCGGCGAGCCAAACTAGCAAAAGTTTCAAGGTCAGTAGCCATAATCAACCACTGTCCGTAATCAATCGCCCTAAGGAATAAATGATAGGCGTTGTCCGGAACGCGTGCAGTAGTGTCATGCATCAACACATCCACATTTCTAGGATTAGTCCAAGTTGCAATGTTTAGGCTCTGGCCGTTCAGTTCACCGGCTGATGGTATGTTTGCTCTTCGCATTCCATCGACTGGAAGAAAGATTCCTGACAATCCCAGGACTACACCAAGGACTCCAATTGTAGTTTTTTTCATATTAACCTCCGTATTTAAATTTAAATAATAATAAAAAACCGCCGACAGGGTACTAGAAAAAAGAATAATGTCAAGAAAAAAAATAGAAATTTGCAAAAAAAATGGTATTACTACGATTAGGTCATCCGTATAGCCAAATCGCTTTGGGGGTGCACTTCGTCATTTCATGGATTGCCGCGACCTGGCGGGCTCGCAGTGACGTGGAGATGGAATAGCCATCTCCACCATGTCATTGCGAGGAGCGGAGCGACCGAAGCAATCCAGAAAATAAAAATCGCATTTTCAAAGTAGTCCATGTACGATATCTATCTCAATGGCCCAATCCCCGATCAACAAACCAAGTTGTATCGTCTCATTGTTTAGGCTAGAATGGCCCATAATTTTATTGGGGTCTAGATATGAAAAAAAATGTATTTTCCATAGCGATATTGTGCGGTGGTCTTCTGATAATCAGCGGATGCGCAAGGAATATTTCTTCCTCGACGTACGACGCTCGAACGCTGGGCTCCGCATCTTCCACCTATTCGTGCACCATTGTAAACGTGCGCAGGGTAATGGTCGAGGAAGGCGAGCGCCTGGAGGACAATAAAACCGGTGGAATCATTGGGGCAATCACCGGCGGAGTGCTCGGAAATGCCGTGGGAGGTGGACGCGGACGCGCAATCACGACGGCCACCGGAGCGCTGGCCGGAGCCGCTGCCGGAGCCTATGCGGAAAAGCATCTAAAATCTCAGGAAGCTTTTGAATACGTCGTGGAATTGCAATCCGGTGGAATGCGCACCGTCGTCCAGGGAACCGATGTGGCTTTGGCTCCGGGGCAGGCGGCACTGCTGATTGTTGATCCAAGAGGACGCTCCAGACTGGTGGCTCGCTAAGCTGCAACAGCATGCATGAAATCCTCGCTCCGACGGACGAGAGCATAAAATATGTGGCAGATGTTCTCGTTCGCGGCGGAGTTGCCGCTTTCCCGACAGAAACGGTCTACGGTCTTGGAGGAAATGCCCACTGCGACAAGTCCATCTCTGAAATATTTCTCCGCAAAGGTCGCCCGGAATCCAAACCTCTGAATATCTGCTATTCAAGCTTTGAAAAAGTTTTTGATGACGTTGAAATCAACGATAGAGCCTTGGTTTTGGCGAAAAAATTTCTACCGGGACCACTTACGATCGTATTGAAACGACGTTCTTCTTCGAAATTATCGCAGCTATGCACAGGGGGATTGGAAACAATGGGCGTGAGAATCCCATCCGATCCTGTCGCCGCCAAATTATTGGCGCAGCTGCCTTTTCCTTTGGCCGCGCCAAGTGCGAATAAATCCGCATGTCCCAGCTCTATCACGGCGCAGCAGGTTTCCGATAGTTTGAAAGATAATAAAAATTTAATTATTTTGGACGGAGGCCCTTGCTCCATCGGGATAGAATCTACTATCGTCGATCTCGTGGAAAATAAAATTATTAGGATCGGGGCAATTAGTGCAACTGAAATAGAGAGTTTTTTATGAACACGATAGCGCGAAAAATTATACTTATTTTATGTATAAATTTATGCCTGGCGGTCCGCGCGCTGAACTGCGATGTCGTTTACGTTGTCAATTTGGACAGTTGTTCGGAACGTCTGAAAAAAATGGAAAAGCAACTAAACAGATTAGGAATAAAATTTCGAAGATTTCGAGCCGTCAACGGCTATGACATCAAAATCGTAAATGCAAAAACCGGGCGAGTGGAAGATAATAGATCGTTTCACAAAACCTGCGATAGAAATAGCGAATATTGGGTAAGTTGCGAGCGGATTAGCTTCAAATATATTCCTAAACATTGCCCAAGGATGTTATGCTGCGGAGAGCTGGGCTGCGCGCTAAGTCACCTGTCTATAATGCAGGATATCGTCAGAAACAATTACAGGTGCGCCGTAGTTTTTGAAGACGATATCCTGTTCGAAGGTAATTTTAAAAATGTTCTGGAGAAAACTCTGGATCACGCTCCGCACGACGTTGACGTTTTGTTTCTCGACGTGGGACTTTGCTGTGCTAATTCTGATCCATATCGCGCCGATCCAGGCACTCTATTAGAGTGCTTTGAATTGCTTCCCCGGGACAACAGATACGTCGTAAAATTAAACGGTAAACCGTCGGTTTTTGGCGCCCACGCCTACGTTCTAACTTTGAATGGAGCCAGAAAAATACTTCAAAATTCCAGATCACTGGCATGGCCAATCGATAATCACATAATCATGGATAAACGTTTGTCCAAATATGTCGCCAGAAAAAAAATGCTCTATATAAATGATGAAGTATCAGAAATTCACAAAATGGGAAGAGGTTTTACCTCCCTCAAAAACTCTGTTATAGCTGGCGGAAAGCAAAAATGAGAAAAATACTCCTTTTACTGGCGGTAGCGTGTTCTCCAGTTGATATTCCAGGGAAAGATCGTGTCTACGATTACGATATGGCTTACCTGATTAATTTGGACAGAAATCCGGAGCGTTTTAAGGCAATGGATCAACAATTTCTCAGAGAAAATATCAGGGGAAAAAGATTTAGCGCAGTTGACGGTTACAGAATAACTCTTATCGATAAAACGACTGGGGAAATTATCTCCGGAAAAGAATCCATGCTTGGTGTGGGAAAATATACCTGGAAAAAACGGCCTGCGCGGTATCGCGTAACACAGGACGACAGACACCGGGACGCAGAGTTCGATCTGCTAGTAAAATTCAGACAATTCAGTGCCGGAGAAATCGGATGCATATACAGCCACCGCGCCGTTTGGCGCGATATCGTAAAAAATAATTATAGAAACGCCATAGTTTTTGAAGATGATTTGGTTCTATCGAAGGACTTCAAAAAGAATCTGATCAAACTAATCCGTAATATCCCCAGAGACGCCGACATAACATTTATTGGCATCGGCAGAATGAAAGGCAAAGCTGTTCTGTATCCAAGCATAGACGATATTTTTAGAGATTTTGATCACGTAAAAGGAAACGATTTTGTGGCCAAAATCCAGCCAACTAATCTACTCTTTGGAACCTATGCCTACATAATAGGAGCCGAGAGCGCAAAAAAGCTCCTGAAACTTACCGATGATTGCTCCTATCCCCTGGATGACATAATTTTACAGCAGGGCGGCATAGACAGAGGAGTTATTCGCGGATACGTCGCCAAAAAGAAAACATTCTCAATAGCCCCAACGGATTCTGAAATAAAAAAAATGGGACGTTCATTTTAAAAAAACCAAAATTCTGATATTTCAAAGAGTATACATGAATCACTTTGAAAGTGCGAAGTCAGCATTTAGCTTGATTGCTGCAGGTGCGTAGCTGAGATGGCAATGGATTGCCGCGTCGCTACGCTCCTCGCAATGACGATCGTGGGTGTCCCAAAGACAATACCATTTCGTCATTGCGGGCGAAACGAAGCAATCCAGAAAATGAAAATCGCATTTTCAACGTGAGTCATGTATATCGACTCGGCGAAGTCGCATTTGTTAAGGGTAGTCTATTTCAGCAATTCAAAAATTTCTTTTCCAATGTACTCGGTGCGAATCGTTTTTTGATCTTTGGTTTTTAGATTCCTGATGATTGCTTTGCTCTCCAGCAATTCCGCTTCGTTGGCGATAATTGCGAAGTTGTATCCCTTTCTGCTGGCGTAGCTCAGCTGGGCTCCGAGATTCTTATCCTGCAGATAGGTCTCCGTTTTTACGCCAATTTTTCTTAGTTTATTGGAAATTTCCATATAACTTCCAATAAATTCACGATTTTGAACTGTCACAAGAACAGACGCCGGAGATTGTCTATCAGTTTTCAGCAATCCTTTTTCCATAAGCCTGGGAATCAGCCGCGAAATCCCAATTGTGCCTCCCACGCCGGGAAATGCCTTGTCCGACAACATTGCCGCAAGATTGTCGTATCTACCGCCGCCGGAAATGCTTCCAATATTACTCAGATCATCGTCGCAGACCGTTTCAAAAACGATGCCGGTATAATAGGTCAGTCCCCGCGCCAGTTTGGTGGAAACTTTCACCGATTGGTCCTCAATTCCCAATTTTTTCAAAACCTGAAGGACGTTGGTTAGCTCGTCCACGCCGCTATTATATTCTTCATTGAAGTTAAGACTCTTCAACCAATGCAGCACTTTGAAATTATCGCCTCTTTTTTCAGCGTCAAGAAAGGTTCTAAATTTTGTGATATCATCCTTAGCGGCTATAAATTTTTTTATTGCTTCGTCGAATTCACCCACGGAAACTTTTTCAATTTTATCCACCAATTTGATTATTTCCACGACCTTATCCGCAGGCGCGAGGGTCTTTATGAAACCGAACAATATCTTTCTGTTATTAAGCTTGGTGTGAAAACTTGGAACGTTGAGCGAATGCAATACCTCGGAAATCAAAGAAACAACTTCCGCATCATGCTCTATGGACAGATCTCCATCGCCGACAATATCGATGTCGCATTGATAAAATTGGCGATATCTTCCATACTGTGGCCGTTCGCCCCTCCACACCGGAGAGATCTGATATCTTCTGTGCGGAAATACCAACTGTCCAAAGTTTTCCGTCACGTATCTTGCAAAAGGAACGGTCAGATCGAATCTCAATCCAAGATCTTTTTTGCTACCTTCGTCGGCCAGGCGGTAGATACCGTAGATTTCGTTGTCGTTTCCCTTGGCTAATAGTGTGCTGACGCGTTCAACCGCCGAAGTATCCATTGGAACAAATCCAAAGGACTCAAAATGTGCTCGAATCGTATCGATTACCCTGTTAAACGCAATCTGTTCATTCGGTAAAAACTCTGGAAACCCAGAAATACTACTTTTCATCCACCAACTCCATAGAACTGCGGCAGTCCGCGCACCAGTCACCACAGGATATCAGGATTTTTAACACAAATACAAACGTTCTTATTCTACGTCTCGTTTAGCTAGATTAAGTGAAAAAGTCGCCGGCGAATGCCGGAGATTTCCGGAAAGCGCGGCGACTTTTAGGTATCGACACATGTATGGTCCCGTATTGTGGAGGGAGGGATGGATTTATTTTAAAGCTATGAGGATTATTTTTCCAAGAGTTAACAATGGATTCGTATGGAGTTAATCCCCTCGGAGTTTTCAGTCGT
>JAIRMS010000051.1 GCA_031258475.1 Holosporaceae bacterium | reverse complement strand
TTTTGTAAAGACATGTTGCAAGAGTAGGCTGGTTTATGTTGATGAATCAGGGATTGACGAGTATTTGCATCGTGAACATGCCAGAGCCAAACGAGGAGAGGAAATTATAGCGGAAATTCCGGGAAAAAAGTTTGCAAGACAGAGTATAGTTGCTACGAAATGAGGGAAAGAGATAATTGCACCGTTTGGATATGATGGAACCTGCAACTCCGAGTTGTTTTTATGGTGGCTGAAAACGATGTTCATCCCAAAATTAAAGAAGATGCAAATCGTCGTTATGGACAACGCCTCGATTCACAAAAGAAAAGAGATTCGAGAGGCCATAGAGAAAGCCGGCTGTCATCTGGTGTTTCACTTCGTGATCTGCGATTCAGCCTCCGTATTCTCCTGATCTCAATCCGATCGAGCATTTTTGGAGCTGGATAAAAAGAAAAATCTGTTTCCTAAAGGTAAAATTTGACTCCTTGGCTGATGCTATATGTTGTGTATTATCATAACGAATCGTGTATAGTGGATTGCTTCGCTCTGCTCGCAATGACGAGGAGGGGTATACAAGGTGCGTAACTGAGAGGGTAATGGATTACCACACCACTGCCCTCCTCTCAACGACGAAATTGTATTATCTCTGAGAAACTCACGATCGTCATTGCGAGGCCGAAAACCGTGGCAATCCAGCAATATCACCCCTTCTCGTCACTGCGAGTGTAACGAAGCAATCCTCTCCACTCTCAGCTACGCGCCTACGGCGACCGAGCCAAACGCCGACTTCGCCTCTCTAAAGAGTTTTTTCGAGATTCTGTAATCCGCTGATGTAGCCCAGATAATTCTGCCAGCAAAATCTGCGACTCAATTTCTAGGACGTGAGAGAAGGACATTATGGTCTTATTTAGCTCTTTCTATGGCCTCAATTAGTGCGCTTTCCAGCAAAATTTCATCGAGCAAAATTCCATCTTGGGCATGCGGTCCATAGACGATCGTGAATGGAATTCCAACACGTCCGTGGCCATTAATAAATTTCATCAATGAATTGTTTTTTTTGGTCATGTCGGCCTCGATAAATTTTACATTGTTATTTTTCATTAATTCTATTATTTTTTTATTGGAAAACACTCTGTGGTTGTATTTGCACGCCAAACACCAATTGGCGGTGATATTAAAAATTGTCACCTGTTTTTTTACCGATTCAGGAGAAAGTAGTGCTATAACATCTTCATTGAATTGAATGGAATCCGCGGTTTTCGTCGCGAAGTCTTCATAGTGTCCCAGGCAGCAACATGTTCCAAGAATGACGCCTGCAAGCAGCAGTTTTTGCTTCTTTATCAGATAGGCCGCTCCAATAAATGATAATGCGTAGAGTATTATGGTTTCTGAACTGAAATAATTGGATAACAATCCGAAAACCCAGAGAAATGTTATCAGCACTCCGCAATCAACAAATCTTTTAAAGAAGTTTTCAAATCGCTGAAATTTCACAAAAATCTGTGCAGGAATTAGAGTCGCAAAAAAATAGGGAGAGGAAAATCCGGTTGCAATCGCAAAAAATACGGAAAACAAATCGGCGACCGATCCGTGAATTGCGAAAGTTGCCGCCGTTCCAAGGAACGGCGCCGTGCATGGTATCGCAATGATGGAAGCCACGATACTAGACAAAAAATTGCCATAAAACGCCCGGTTTTCCCTAATTATTACCGAGGGGAACCAGGCAATTATTCCCAACGAATACAACGCTAGGAAAAACAAAATGAAGGTCATGGCCTCTAAAAAATACGGGTTTTGGAAATGCATTCCCCAGCCGATTTCTTCTCCGATGATTTTGAAAAATGCTATAAAAGCGGCGAAAGCCGTAAAAGTGACATAATTTCCCGCAATGGTTCCGCAGATTGCTTTTTTTGAGGTTATAGCCTTCAATTTCATGATAATTACCGGCAGAATGCAGGGCATGAAATTCAATATCAATCCCCCAAGGAATCCCAGTAGCAATATCCATATTCTTGGGGATTTTTGCTCGTTGTTCAGCGTTATTTTAATGTTTTTTGAAACAATTGTGCAAATATCTTTGCATATGAAGCAATCCACTGTCAATTCCAATTGATTTCCCGAGGTTTTTTCCGCCGCAACCGTAAAACTCACTCTATAGGTCGTTTCATCCAGTTGCTCAAAATTCTTATCATATTTAAAGTCTTTTAAATCTTTCGATGCTAGAATTGAAATATCCGGAACTTTCAACAATTTCCACCCTTTGGGGGGCGATATGTCCAATTCGCAGCGAAAAACGTTGGCGCCTACCAGTTTGCTACTGGTTGTAATTTTTAAATTGACAAACTGTTCCGACGATAAACCCAGAAAAAACAATAAACTGACAAAAGTTGCTATAATTTTTTGCGCAATATTTTCCATTTTATCCAAAAATTAACATATATCCTGTATTGTCGTAATTATAGGTGCAGGGATGTACATGAGCAATAACGATATAAGAAATTTGACAGGAAAAATTTTACTTTCAACTCAAGCCATTTCGAACGAGTATCCAAATAAATCGATGATTTATTTGTGTTCTCACGACAAAAATGGGGCGATTGGAATAGTAATTAACAAATTAATTCCCGAAATGAACGTATGCAATATTCTTAAAAGATTAAGTATGGATATGGAAGAGAGCGTAGAAAATCTTGATATTCTCTTTGGCGGATCAGAAGAAATAGATAAATGCTTTATTCTTCATTCAGATGATTACATGTCTTCCAACAGCACCATAATAAGTAATCACATAGCCTTGACGGTCAATGGAGACATTCTGAAGGTGATTACTTCCACGGGAGGACCAACAAAAAAACTACTTTGCATGGGATGCTGTCTATGGGATATGGAACAATTGGAAAACGAAGTGGCATCCAGCTATTGGATTCCCATAGATCCAGACGAGGCTCTTATATTTGGTAATCCCAAAGCAGATAAATGGAGCAAAGCTCTACTGAAAATCGGCTCTCAGACAAACATGTTCTCAGATTTTCAGGGAACCGCCTAGACTGTTTTCTGCCAAAATACTAACCCCTGACTCTGCATTAAGTTAGTCGGTCTATTTCAATTTTTTTGAAAATCTTTTTATTTTTAGGGCTTGTCGTCAGGAGAGGGATCTGATATGATAGCGTAGTTATTGTAGTATG
>JAIRMS010000046.1 GCA_031258475.1 Holosporaceae bacterium | reverse complement strand
AAGACAATACAATTCCGTCATTGCGAGGAGCAGAGCGACAAAGCAATCCAGAAAATGAAAATCGCATTTTTAAAGTGATTCATCTATACATTACGTTCGACGTTGACTTTTGTTATAGAAGCGCCCAGTCTCGCCTTAGAGAAATGAAAAAAATCAGCGAACTTCCGACACATCCAGATGACGAACTTTTGCAATATTGCGTTTGTGTTCGTCGTAGGTTTTAGCAAATACGTGTTTCCCGTCTCTATCACACACAAAAAATAGATCGTCAGTTTCTTCCGGATGAAGCACCGCAATTATGCTGTCTTTTCCCGGATTAGATATGGGCGTTGGTGGAAGACCTTTATAAACATAGGTATTGTGTGGATCGGCAATCGTTAATTCGCTGTATTTCAGCTGATGCCCAAGTTTATCTCCTTTTTTGTGGGCGTATATGGCCGTAGGGCAAGATTGTAGTTTCATATCTATTTTTAATCTTCGCAGATAAACTCCGGCAATTTTCTCTTTTTCCACGTTGGTTTCTTTTTCGACAATCGACGCCAGAATTAAAGCTTCGCCAGAATTCTTTAGAAAGCATTTCGGGGATCTTTTCGGCCACTCACATTTTATGAAGTCTTTCATGGCCTTTTTGGCCATGTGAATTATGTCCTTCTTCTGGGTGGGATATTTAAAACAGTACGTATCCGGCATAAGAGAACCTTCCGGAGGAAAGCTTTCTATTTCCCCGAGTAAATTTTCATCTTTTTCTAATCTTCTCATGACCTGCAGAACAGAAAATCCCTCCGGAATTGTGATTTTATGTATTACCACACTACCGGAATCTATAATTTTTATGGCTTCTAATAGAGAAACATGTTCCGGAAGGGAATATTCGCCAAATCTCGTTCTATATCGGAATAACCTCATGATTTTTATGGTAAGTTTGGCAATTGCAAAATTATTGGATATTTTTTTATCAACCAACAATCTGGAAAAACTATCGTCGTCTGTCTGTTCAACGATAAAATTACGCTCTGGAATATAGGAGGATTTCCTGCATAAACAGAAAATAAAAAACAAAATTATTGCAAAAAATAATAAAAAGAGACCAATTAAAAAAGATGTGGTTTTATTCTTGCGATTATTATTCACGTCTTAATATCTAACATTCAAATTTTTTAAACACTAAACTTGCGTTTGTTCCACCAAATCCAAACGAATTAGACATTACGAAATTTACTTTCCTTTCTTTTGGACGCAGAGGAACCAGATCAATAAAAGTCTCCTCCGGATCGTGCAGGTTCAGCGTCGGAGGAACAACCTGGTCTCTTATGGATAGCAGCGAAAATATCGCTTCCACGGCTCCGGCGGCTCCCAGCAAATGCCCAATGGAAGATTTTGTGGAGGACATGGATAATCCTGCGATACCATTCAAAATTCGCTCGACAGCTTTGATCTCAACCACATCTCCCAGTGGCGTGGACGTGCCGTGAGCATTTATGTAGTCCAACTGATCTGGTGAAATCTTGGCGGAATCCAGGGCGTTTTTCATGGCCCTATAGGCCCCGTCTCCATCTGCGCATGGAGCCGTCACATGATAGGCGTCGCTGGACATTCCGTATCCAATAACTTCACCGTAGATTTTGGCTCCACGTTTTTTTGCGTGTTCCAGTTCTTCAAGAACCAGAATGCCAGAACCTTCCGCCATGATAAAACCGTCGCGGGATTTGTCCCACGGCCTCGAGGCTTCTTCCGGAGAATCGTTTCTCCGGGTGGATAGCGCTCGCGCAGCGGCAAATCCAGCCATTCCCAATCTACAAACAGCGGCTTCCGCTCCACCGCATACCATAATATCCGCAACTCCCATCTGAATGATGCGAGCCGCATCGCCGATGGCATGGGTGCCGCTGGCGCAGGCGGTGACAACGGAGTGATTCGGTCCTTTTAGCCCAAATTTTATTGATACATGACCAGACGCCAGATTTATCAGACATGACGGAATGAAAAATGGGGAAACTCTCCTGGGGCCCATTTTATCTAAACTAATGACTGTGTCGTGGATAACCGGTAAACCGCCAATGCCAGAACCTATAATAACGCCTGCTCTTTCCTTGTCTTCGTCGCCCAGATCAACGATTCCAGCGTCGTAGACCGCTTCAGTGGCTGCGGCAATGGCGTATAAAATGAAAGTATCTATTCTATTCAATTCCTTGGAATTTACATAGTTTAGGGGATTGAAGAGAACGGACGCTCTTTGCTCAACGGTTTCAGACGGAACCTGCCCTGCTATTTGAGAAGCGATATCGCCAACGTCGAAAGAAATTATTTTTTTGATACCGGACTCACGATTCAGCAGACATTGCCAGGATTCTTCCACATCGATTGCCAGCGGAGACACCATGCCGAGCCCTGTAACCGCCACCCTTTTCATGCTGCAATGCCTATTTGCACTTATCTTGTATAAATGATATAGCGTCTTTCACCGATTGAATATCCTGACCTTCAGAATTTGAAATTTCAATGCCAAATTCTTCTTCCAGTGCCATGACAAGCTCGACTGTGTCGAGGCTATCGGCACCCAAATCATCAATAAACCTGGCGCTATCAACGACCTTGGAGGCGTCCACACCCAACTTATCCGCAATAATTGCTTTAACTTTATCAGTTACATTTTCACTCATATCGTTTCCTTTTTTTATAAACGCGGAGCGAAGAGTATCACAAAACAGCCCCAATTAAAATAGTTTGAAAAACTTGCGGCATACCGATATTGCGCGGCCAAGGTCGCGCAATCATTCTGAATCCATAGCCTTCCAAATACAATTTTAGAGCCATTTTTCTTTCTTCTTCTTCGCCGTACTTCTTTCTATTGTCTTTTCCTATTTGTACTCGATTACAGATTTTACATCTATATCTTTGGTTGTCGACCCCGGCATACACAAAAGGCTTGACAAATAAATATTTTTGTGGTATAAGGTAACCTCTATCACCAAATCTCGGAGTAAAACAGTTGTCTCGGGAACTCAGAAATCTGGCCATTATCGCCCACGTCGATCATGGCAAAACCACGCTTGTGGATGCAATGTTTAGGCAGAGCGGATTATTCAGGGATAATCAGCAAATAGAAACCTGCGCCATGGATTACAATGATCTGGAAAGAGAGCGCGGCATCACGATTCTGGCCAAATGCACGAGTTTCGTCTGGAATAACACGAAATTAAACATAATAGACACCCCTGGGCACGCCGATTTCGGCGGGGAAGTTGAGCGCATTTTAAGCATGGTGGACGGGGTTCTCCTTCTGGTCGACGCGTCAGAGGGGCCAATGCCACAGACAAAATTCGTGCTGAACAAGGCTCTGGCGCTGGGATTGAGGCCGATCGTTGTGATAAACAAGATAGATAAGCCAGATGCTCGCGTAAATGAAGTCGTGGACGAGATATTCGACCTTTTTGTCGCTCTTGGAGCCTCCGAAGAGCAGCTGGATTTTCCCATTATCTATGCCTCCGGACGAAACGGATGGGCGGTAAAAAATCAGGATGACGAACGCAAAGATCTAGCTCCACTGTTTGAAATGATCATAAACCATATAAATTCACCGGAAATCGATGAAAGCGCTCCGTTCCAGATGTTGGTCACTATGCTAGATTATGATCAATACCTTGGTCGAGTTCTGACGGGGAAAATCCTAAAGGGTGCTGCATCCATCAATAATTCTGTGCATGCCATTCGCGAAAATGGCGGTATCGTCGAGAGGGCGCGGCTCACAAAGTTGTTATCATTCGAGGGATTGAAGCGCATTCCCATAGAGCATGCCGAATGCGGAGACATAATAGCCATCGCCGGACTTCAGATCGCCACAGTCGCCGACACCATTGCCTCCACCGAGGTTCTCACGCCCATAAAAGCGATTCCCATCGATCCGCCGACGCTTTCCATGGTATTTTCCATAAATGATTCTCCACTGAACGGGCAGGATGGGAAAAAGCTTACTTCGCGCATGATCTGGGATAGATTGCAGAAAGAAGCCGAGGGAAATATTTCAATTTCCGTAAAAAGGTCGGACGAGCAGGATTCTTTTGAAGTGGCAGGACGTGGAGAACTTCAGCTGGGCGTTCTAATAGAGACCATGAGAAGGGAAGGATTCGAACTTTCCATCAGTCGTCCCCATGTTTTATATAAAACCGATGAGGCGACCGGGCAAAGGCTGGAGCCAATAGAGGAACTTTACATTGATTTGGACGATGAATTCACCGGAGTTATTGTTGAGAAAATCACTCTGCGAAAGGGATCAATGGTTGATATGCGTCCTTCGGGAGTGGGAAAAACGAGACTGAAGTTTTTAATTCCAACCAGAGGACTAATTGGCTACCACAGCGAATTTTTGACAGATACCCGCGGCACTGGCATTATGAACAGGTCGTTCAGTGGATACGAGCCCCATAAAGGCCCCATAGAAGGAAGAACGAAAGGCGTTTTGGTCTCGAATTCTCCGGGAAATGCCGTTCCCTATGCGCTTTTTTTCCTCGAAGAACGGGGCACTTTGTTTGTTCATCCAGGAGATCCTGTCTATGAAGGCATGATTATCGGTGAACATAACAAAAACAATGAATTGGACGTCAATCCCACAAAAACAAAGCAGCTGACGAACATGCGCGCCTCGGGAAAAGACGATAATATTAAATTATCTCCGCCGCGAGCTATTTCATTGGAGCAGGCGTTATCATATATTCAGGATGACGAGCTGGTTGAAGTTACTCCAAAGGCCATCAGACTCAGGAAAAGATATTTGGATCCAATCACTCGTAAAAGAATGAGTAGATTAACCTGATGAAATTGACGTCCGTCGTCGATGATTTTATAAAAACCTGTCTTAGTGCTGGAATTAGCGTCAGATTTTGTGCTGGTTTTACCTGCGGAGTCCCGTTTTTACTGCGATTGACGGTTTTGGATTTGTGGCTGAAAGAGTGCGGAGTATCCAACACTGCAATCGGGTTTTTTACTCTTCTACAATGGCCATTCGCGCTAAAATTTCTCTGGGCTCCCTTTATCGAAAAGATGGATTTTCCGATTCTATCAAAAATTTTCGGTCGACGACGCGGCTGGGCCATAGCCAGTCAGGTGCTGCTGTTTGCGGGACTGAGCGGAATAGCCGCCTCCAATCCGCAGACCAACATGGTTAGTCTGGCGCTATATGTTTCCCTAGTGGCTTTTGCCGACGGCTGCCAGGACATATCTCTTTACGCATATCAGCTGGATAAAGCAAGCACAAAAATGTTCGGTCCCATCGCCGGAATTTTTGTATTTGGATACAAAGTCGGCATGTTTTTCTCGAAGAGCATCACACTCTATCTTGCCTATTATTTTGGATGGAATTTCGCATATGCCGTCATGGCGTTTTCGATTTTTCTGTGCATGATTTTCATTTTCTGCACAGACGAACCGAAAATTCAAGGGGCAAGAAATGATAAACATACGGAAGAAATGATAAAATCCTACGAAGGAAAAGAAAAATCATCGTTTGAGTTTACTCGTACCATGAAGATTACGATCTTCGAATGCCTCGTTTGTCCATTTAAAATGTTCATAAAATATAAGGGCTGTGCTCAGACCATTGCCCTAATTATGTTATACAGAGCCGGAGACAGAATGGTACAAAAAATGGCAAAACCATTTTACGTAGATATGGGATTTTCCAAACTTGAGATAGCGAACGTCGTCCAGGTATTCGGCACCATCGCCGCTCTCATCGGAGGGGTTGTTGGAGGATATCTGGTGAAACGACTCGGCACAAAAAGAGCGATGTATTTTGCTGGAATAATCCACGCGATCGGATGTTTTTCCTACGCGATTCTTTCCTACGTGGGCCATGATGTTACGATATTATATCTAACGGTATTTGTTGAAAGTATCACCGGCGGCGCCATCGCAACCGCGTTTATTGCTTTTCTGTATAGTCTCTGCAATAAAAAAAACTACGCCTCAACTCAGTATGCACTGCTATGGGCATTCTATGAGCTAGGAGGAACCATATCCCGAACGATTTCCGGAGCAATGGCCGACGCACTGGGGTGGACCAATTTCTTCTTGTTTATTCCTTTTGTATTCATTCCGAGTCTGGTAATTCTGCAGGGTATGACGAGACGAAGAAAAACTGCACCTGTTCGTCGGGTTGCGGTGGCGAACAAATAGATCCATGGCTTCAAATCGGTGACAAATCGATTTTATCAGTTTATTAACCAGCTGCGTGCTTCTATATATCTATGAAAACGCTGGAATCTATAAACATTGCCGTGCTTATTCCCTGCTACAACGAGGCGAACACCATTGCTGAAGTTGTAACATCATTCAAAAAATATCTGCCAACCGCTGATATCTACGTCTATGACAACCGTTCTGAGGATAACACCGCCGAGCTTGCCAAAGAAGCCGGAGCCTCGGTTAGGACGGCGAAAATCAGGGGAAAAGGCAACGTTGTCCGCAGAATGTTTTACGATATTGAGGCCGATGTATACGCAATGGTGGACGGCGATTCCACCTACACGGCGGCGGATGCCCCAAAAATGATTAATGCTCTAATTCGAGAAAAAGTGGATATGGTTGTGGCCATTCGCCAGGAAAAATCTGAAACGGCTTACAGAAGTGGACACAAATTTGGCAACAAAATGTTTAATTTCATCCTAAAAATATTATTCGATAGCGCATTTCAGGATATTTTTTCGGGATACCGGGTTTTTTCCAGAAGATTTGTGAAAACATTTCCGGTTATGACCAACGGATTCGATATAGAAGCTGAGCTATCAATTCATGCACTAACGTTGGATATTCCCTATGCAGAAATTAATTCCACATATCTCGAAAGACCGACAAATTCTCACAGTAAATTGAATACACTGGGAGACGGATTCAAAATCCTCGTCAGTATCATTAGATTACTAAAAGAGATAAAACCATTGTTCTTTTTCAGCCTAATTTCTCTGATATTATTTTTGATGTCCGTTGGAATATCCTATCCCATAATAATTACATTCATAGAGAGCGGACTGGTGCCAAGACTGCCGACCGCTGTTCTATCAATGGGGATAATGTTGTTCTCGTTTTTGAGTTTTACATGCGGAGTTATCCTGGACGGCATTGGTCGAACTCATATAGAGGTCAAAAAACTCAACTATCTGGCCTATCACAAGGTCTTTCATTAGACCTCTTTCGTAACCATCGTCCTTTCGGTAATTTTTGCGTTGTTCCAGTGCTCGAATCCTCACGTACTTCAAGTACGCTGCGGTTCTGCGCTCAGGTAACGCCTGAAAATTCCTCGAAATTACTCGGTTTCGAAAGAGGTCTATTAGGTCTACTTCGTATTATCCCTTTACAGATCCGGCTGTTAATCCCGATATTATTCTGCGCTGAAAGACGACCACCAATAGAACCAAAGGAAATGTGACAACTACGCTGGCGGCCATAATTAAACCATAGGGTAGTTCATGTTGACTAGCTCCGCTAAATAAAGCCAACGAAACGGGAACTGTTCTGGCCTGATTGGTTAGAGTAAAAGTCAAAGCGAACAGAAATTCGTTCCAGGCTGCGATAAAAGCCAACAATCCGGTCGTAACTATCGCCGGACTGAGGATGGGAAGAAATATTTTCGTTAGGATAACGTATCGATTGGCTCCGTCCATCACAGCCGCCTCTTCTATATCTTTTGGGATGTTGTTCATGAAATTCGTCATGGTCCAGAGAGTAAACGGTACAGTAATAATCATATACGCAAGAATAAGAGCAGATTTTTCATTGTATATATCCAGAACTCTAATCATCTCGAACATTCCGGACAAAACAGCCACATGCGGAAAAGTAGTGGCGCTCAGCGCCGTCATTAGAACGCGTTTCCGTCCTTTGAACCTGCTTCGCGCCAGCGGATACGCCGCCAGAAGACAAATTGCCAGCGTTAGCAATGCCGTCAAAGTAGCTATCACGACAGAATTCCAGAAAGAGCGCCCGAAAGTAATATCGTTAAATATGTACCTGTAGTTTTCAAAAGTGATGCGGGAAGGGAAAATTTCCGTGGAAAATAAATCTGCGCTTCCTCTTAGCGACGAAACTATGGCCCAATAAAAAGGAAACAAACAACAGGCAGCTATTACCAGGCAAGCTCCGTAGAAGATTGCGCCCTTTAGAAATTTCTTCCATTTATTTATAAAGTTTTCCATGTTCATCTAAACTCTGCAGTTTTCTTTTATAAAGTGGGGCATATACAAGTCCCAGAAAAACGATAAAGAAAAGTAAGACTGTGGCGGCCGCAGATCCATATCCAACGTCGGCGTAATCCACCAGATGCTTTCTTGCGTAAACCGACATCGTAGCGTTCGCGCTGCTTCCGCTACTGAGCACATAAACCAGATCGAAAATTCTTACAGCGTCCAGCGTTCTGAAGATCATTGCCACAATTATAGTCGGTCTCATGAGAGGAAGTATGATTTTTTCCAGCACTTTCATGAACGGAACGCTGTCCACTTCGGCCGCTTCGAAACAATCCTGCGGCAGCGATTGCAATCCCGCCAGCAGCAGGAGAGCCATGTACGGAGTTGTCTTCCAAACATCGACCAAAATTATGGAAATCATGCTCAAAGTATTGGACGCTATCCACGGAATTGGAGCGTCTATAATGGAAAATCTCAGCAGGAGTTCGTTAACTATTCCATATGCATCGTTTAGCATCCACGCCCACATACGAGCCGAGACAATTGTGGGAATTGTCCATGGAACAAGAACAATTGCCCGCATCCATCCGCGCCCTTTGAAATTTTTATGAAGAATGAGAGCAATTATCATTCCGAAAAACGTTTCGAGAGGCACGGAAACGACAACGATTATGAATGTATTTAGAACCGCCTTCCACCATTCCTGATCTCTTGCCAGAGAAATGAAATTATCAATCCCAACAAAATTTATTTCCTGCAGATTATCAAGCGCGGCATCGGTAAAACTGAAAAATATTGTACGCAGCAACGGCCACCCAGCACACACCGCCAATACTATCAAGCAGGGTGCAAGAAACAACCAATTGGAGTAACCTGCTTTCCTAATTTTTTGTTTTGTCGGCTTTAACTTCATCATCCGCGAAACCTAAAAATTTTCTTACCTTGGATTTGATCTGCTGCCAAACTCCTTCTTTGTTTTCGTTATTCGCTTTGTTCAGGATGGAATTAAGCTTCCTATTTAAGCGATCCAGTTGTCTTTTCACGTCTGCTCCAGTCATGTTGGACTCAGTGCCATCTGTGAGCACGTCGTTTATCGTATTGAAGATTTCGCTACTAGCCCTGGTATAATTTTTTCTGAAGTCTGTGGATGGTCTTACAACTGCCTTTTGCAATGAATCATACAGATAGGCGAAAAATGGGCTACGCTTCACGACCTCGGCGTCTTTGTATAAACTTTTGAATGTTGGCAGATAGGAATGCTGTGATCGTCGACGCTGCTGAGCTTTACTTGTTAAATATTTTATCAAATCTACTGCGTATTTTTTATGCCTGGAATACTTAGAAACGGTCATATACCACCCGCCAAGAACTCCGGACGCTTTTCCTCCATTTTCGCTTGGTGGAATTGGTATTACTCCGACTTTTCCGGCAACAGCCGTCGATGGATCATTCAGCAATGACCATGCATACGGCCAATTTCTCATAAATACAGCGTTTCCAGATTGGAATACTCCACGGGCGTCTTCTTCCGAATAGTTTAGGACGCTTCTTGGGGAAATATTTCTCAGGCAGTCTATCAAAAATAGAGTGGCGTCGATTCCCTCTTTTGAGCTAATGGTAGCTATTCCGTTGGTAACAATCGCTCCGCCAAACGAATCTATGGCCTCGATAAAATTACACGTTAAAACTTCAAAGGCTTTAGCTTGAAAGACGAATCCATAGAATCTGTTCTTCTTTTCTGGATTTTTGCGTTCCTCGTTTTGAATGTATTCAGCCGTTGCATAAAGCTCCTGCCAGGTTGCCGGAACAGGCTTCCCGTATTTGCTCAGTAAATCAGTGCGATAATATATGATGCCGCAATCTGCGTATAGCGGAAACGCGACCATTTTTTTTTCAACGTATATAACGTTTTTGATTGCGTCAAAAAAATCCTCTTCGTCTATTTTGTTTGGTTCGTAATATTCGCTTAGATCAGTCAAATGTTCCGAAAATCCACCGATCCAAGCGACATCCATCTGCAAAGCGTCAACATCAAAAGATTTTGCGCTAAACCATTGTTGATAGAGTGCAAAGCATTCATTGCTGGCGTGTGGAAGGGTAACGACTTCCACCTTATGCTCGTTGCCGGTCTCTTTTATCCATTCGTCGATCGCTTCTTTAAGTAAGACCAATTCCATTCCCTTGGATCGACAGGTAATCTTCAGGGTAACGCAATCCGAACCGGCGAAACAGAATACCGCAGCTACGAATAATACAACTTTCCTCATTTTGGACTCCGGCGTCATTCTAATGTTATTTTTTTCGGTAAATCAAGCTTTATATGCAGTTCTTTTAATTGACGATCACTAACGTCCGATGGCGCGTTCATCATCAGATCTTGTCCCTGCTGATTTAAAGGAAACGCAATAACTTCTCGAATGTTCGGTTCTTCGGCGATTAGCATCACCATGCGATCTATGCCCGGAGCACATCCACCATGGGGAGGCGCGCCGTACTGAAATGCGGCGAACATGCCTTTAAATCGTTCTTTTACGGTTTGTTCGTCATATCCCGCTATGGAAAAAGCTTTAATCATCAACTCCGGCAGATGATTCCGTATCGCACCGCTGGATAACTCTATTCCATTGCAAACGATGTCGTACTGATACGCCTTTATCTCGAGCGGATCCATATTTTCCAGCGCTTCCATACCTCCCTGCGGCATTGAAAAAGGATTGTGATAGAACTCGATCTTCACATTTTCCGTACGTTCATCCAGCGCATACATTGGGAAATCGGTAACCCAGCAGAATTCGAACCCATCGGAGCATAATCCAAGGTCAGTTCCTAGCTTTTGCCGCAGCAGTCCGGATACCTTTTCCGCTTTTTTCTTCTGTTCGCAGATGAAAAATACGGCTCCACTATAAGCCATGCCAACTCGACCTCCCCATTGGTCTATCTCCTCGAGAGTGACGTGACGCGAAGCCAAAATTCGCTCCCTTATCGCATATAAGCGATGCTCGTCCAAAAATTTCGAGATTGGCCCCTTTACTTCGTCGCCATTGAATATTATGTATCCAAGCCCTGGCAATTCGTTTTCCTTCGCCCAATCATTGAGTTTATCAAAAAAGCTGCGTGGTTGTTTTTCCGCTCCGACCACGCCAATGGCGCGGACTACAGCGCCGTTTTTTACTGCCTCGGCGAAAGCCACAAACGTGGATTCTTCAAAAATATCCTTTGCCTCATTTATTATTAAAGGATTTCTAAGATCTGGCTTATCGCAACCGTAGCGCAGCATTGCGATGTCGTAGGGGATTCTTTTGAAAGGATATGGAGAAACCGTCTTATTTGAAAATTCTTTGAAAATTTCGTAGATCACCGGCTCTATTGTGTTGAACACGTCTTCCTGAGTAACAAAAGACATCTCGAAATCCAGTTGATAAAATTCCCCTGGAGATCGATCAGCTCGGCTGTCTTCGTCCCGAAAACATGGGGCGATTTGAAAATATTTATCGAATCCTGCCACCATCAAAAGCTGCTTGAACTGCTGAGGAGCCTGGGGCAGCGCGTAAAATTGTCCAGGATGTAATCGACTCGGCACAAGGAAGTCGCGCGCCCCCTCCGGAGAGCTTGAAGTCAAAATCGGCGTATTTATTTCTAAAAAACCAGATCTCTTCATTTTTTCGCGAATAGCAGAAATAATCTGTGATCGCAAAACAATGTTTTTGTGGATCTGTTCTCTCCGCAGATCCAGAAAGCGATATTTGAGTCGCGTTTCTTCTGATAAATCAGAAACACTTCCAATCGCCATTGGTAAATTCTCAACATGGGACAGCACGGTGAATTTCTTAATCTGTACTTCGATCTCTCCGGTCGAATTATCGCGATTAACGGTGTCCGGAGCGCGTTCTACAACATCTCCATCGATCGTTACTATACATTCGTGACGAATCTTTTCAACTTCCTGAAATGCCGCTCCAGACGAATCCACGACGCACTGCGTAATTCCATAATGGTCTCGCAAATCAACAAACAGAAGACTTCCATGATCTCGTTTTTTATTAACCCACCCGGATAATTTCACTGTTTTACCAACATCCGAACGCCTCAGCTCTCCGCAATTGTGAGTCCTATAAATATTCATGACGTCCCCGCAAAAAACACCTCATTATCATAGAAGATGGATGGACTTTCAATATTAGACTTCTTTCGAAACGTTCGCTCTTTCGGTAATTTCTACGTCGCTCCGATGCTCGGATCCTCATGTACCGCACGTACACTGCGGTCCTGCGCTTCGTATGCTCCTAAAAATTCCTCGAAATATCTCCGTTTCGAAAGAAGTCTATTATCTTATTTTTTTAAGTTCCGCAGAAGCTTTTTTCGAAAATTCTCCCGGATAATCGTCCACTATTTTTTCGAGGGTCGATTTTAGCTTTTCTTTTTCATTCAACTGCTTAAAACACAGCGCCAATTTGTACAACGTCTCCGCCGATTTTGACCCGGACGGATTTGCTTTGAATCCTTTCATATATTCTATGGCTGCGTTTTTGTAATCTTTCTCAAGGAAATAACTATTTCCCACATAAAACTGCATCATACCGCAGTATATACTTGTCGGATTTTTTGCAACAAAGAGATTTAGAATTCTGCGGGCCTCTTCCATGTTATTTTCTTCGATCATATCGATGGCTGTTTTTAGAATTTCCTCCGGAGTTTTTCGAGCCAATGCTTCCGCGTCCTTCTGAGTGGCTGCTTCCTGGAGATTTTTATTCGCAGAATCTTCGAAAGAGGAGATTTTTTTCTGCATCTCTGCGACGGTTCTTTCCAACTCTTCCACCCTGCCAATGACTTCCCTTAGAGAATCTGACAGCTCCGTGAAATCGTTATTTTTCGCTTCTATCCCGCCGGCAATAACGGCGAACAACAACAAACACGCTTTTTTTTTCATAACAATACCCATAATTGACTGATAGTGTTATTATATGCCTACTTTTGCTGAAGTTCAATCGCCATTGGGATTGCTGATCAAAACATGTAAAGAATTGCCGAATGTTAAGTTTGGAGTTAGATCCGAACAGTGAAGCCGGCGGAAGGATTAAAGAAAAAGTCGACGACTTAGTCGCGTTTTTGGATGACATAGACTATCCGAGAGACATAACGTTCGCGGCCGGTGAATACGAGGAATTTTTGAAAAGATGCGAGAAACTAGAAGCTCGAGCGGAATACCGCCTACTCGTGGCGCGCACGGAAATCATGTCGCTCGTGGGTTCTGGGTCGACCGACGTAATGATTCCACCAGAAATTGATATGAATAGTGGAGGAAATGATTAGACGAAATGGTGTTGTTTTAGAGGCACTCACGATCGTCATTGCGAGGAGCAGGGCGACGAAGCAATCCAAAAAATGAAAATCGCATTTCCAACGTGATTCATGTATATCACCTCGCCAGATTGCATCGAAAAACTAAATGCTACTCAAAATCAATGGATATGTTGAAATTATCCATTCTATTGCTTATCAGCAAAAATTAGCTGGTATCTTTATAGGACAAACCCATTTATCCTATATTAACCGCACAATTCCAACTATGATGGTTCAGTGGCATTTGAGTTATAGGTCGCTATGAAATTTCTTGATAGAGCAAAAATTTTCCTGAAAGCCGGAAATGGTGGAGACGGTTGTCTGAGCTTTCGCCGGGAGAAATTCATTGAATTTGGCGGACCAGACGGTGGAGACGGCGGCAGGGGGGGAGACGTATATTTCGAAGGAACTAACCGTCTGAACACGCTCATAGACTACAGATATCAACAACATTTCAAAGCGAAACGCGGAGAAAACGGTGGAAGCAGTAATCGCCATGGCGCCAACGGGGACGATCTAACGCTAAAAGTTCCGGTTGGAACTGAAATTTTAGATGAATCCGGAGAATACGTCATCGCGGACATCATCAAAGAGGGGCAACGTGTTCTAATTGCCAAGGGTGGAGGCGGCGGTAGAGGAAACAACAGATTCAAATCCTCGGTGAATCAGGCTCCCCGCCGCGCTGATAAGGGAGAATCTGGTACGGAATTCTGGGTATGGTTGCAGCTAAAACTGATAGCGGATGCTGGATTGATCGGTCTGCCAAACGCCGGAAAATCCACTTTTCTGTCGGCAACAACAAGGGCCAGGCCAAAAATCGCCGACTATCCGTTCACTACTCTCACCCCCCAGCTTGGAGTCGTTCACGTAGACAGTAGTGAGTTCGTTCTGGCAGATATTCCGGGACTGATAGAGGGAGCGCACGAAGGAAGAGGTCTTGGGGATAAATTTCTCGCACATGTGGAACGCTGCGCGATATTGATTCATCTCGTCGACATTACCCAGGAGAATCCCTTTGAAGCCTACGAAACGGTGCGAGGGGAACTAAAGGCGTATAATTCTGTTTTATATGAAAAACCAGAAATAATCGCGCTGAACAAATCGGACTCCGTCGATCAAAAGGTGGCGGCAGACCTGAAAAAAAGATTCTTTACCAAATACGCACAGAGACCGTTTGTGATTTCCGCATTAAAACAGGACGAAAACATGAAATTGCTTCTGCGGAAAGTTGTCGATTTCAGGGGAAAACTTGACGAAATATCGCCAAGTTGATCATTCCATGTGTAATTTTGCTCTTTTATCGATTACTTTTCGCTAGACTTTTCCATCCATTTCCTGTATAAGCCCAAACAAGATAGGAAGTGGCAATGAAAAAATCACCCCGCGACGAAGCCGTCGACGATATAAAAAGACAAACAAAGAGTTCCAACTGCAGCCATTGTAAAGATGGCTTTTTTTTTGCGCTTAAAAATCTTCCGGATGGAGTTTTTGCGGTTTCTTTTTTTGGTCTTTTTCTCGGCATATCTACGACGATGATTTACAGTCAGCTGAGTTTGTTCCTAAAATATGAGCTGGGAGCATCCATGGCCGATATCACGCTTCTTGATGGCGTTGTGGAGTGCATCTCCTTTGTTGTGCGCATTTTTTCCGGACCAATCAGCGATTTTCTGAGAGAACGAAAGCTAATTTTATATGTGGGATGTTTCATAACCCTTTTTGCAAGATCATTTATTGCAATGGTTAGTTCCTGGTGGGCGGTGTTTTTTGTACAATCGTCAGAGCGCATCGGCAATGGAATTCAGGCTACACCGCGTGATGCATTGATTGCAGATTTAAGTCCTAGCGATTACCGTGCCAGATCTTTTGGTTTCAGCAGATCCATGAAAACAATTGGAAGTCTCCTTGGTACTTTAGTCGCTGTACAGATTATGTTGCTCACAGCTAACAATTACAGAATAGTGTTTGCGTGTTCGGTGATCCCGGTAATTATAGCAATATTCTGCCTTTTCAGGGTGAAAAATTCCCAGGAGATAAAAGGGAATACTCAGAAAAATGAAAAGAGGGAAAATCCTTTTAAGAAGAAATATCTGAAATCCTTCGATGCCACTTTCTGGAAGATAATTCTTTTGGCATTAATTTCTGAAATGGGGCATTTCAGCGAGCATACATTTCCTTTATATGCCAGTGAGTTTATAGCAACGTCCATATCTGGAATTACCAGTTCTCTTGTTAGCTGTGGGCAGGTACTTATGTGCTTCCCCATCGGAATTCTGGCAGATAAATACGGGAAGAGAAAACTGATTTCCGTGTGTATGATGCTTATGATATTGGCGAATCTTTTCTTTATTTCCGCAAAATTTGTTACTGTTTATCCCATAATAAACGTTTGCGCCGGAGCATTTTTATGGGGAGCGCAGACGACGGCGGTACAGGGATTGTTTCTATCGCTAATTAGTGAAAGGGTGGACTTTCATCTCAGGGCAACCGCCATGGGCATTTACTTTTTCATGCTGGGGATAGCATACATGTCGGCGTCATTTATCGGTGGAAAAATTTGGGACGCCTTCGGCAGTAGCTACGCTTTCACCTACAGCATGTTTTTTTCTTTTGTGGCGCTGTGTTTTTTCCGAGTATTGCTTCCTGCCAGACTTGAGCATCCTATTAAACGATGATTTTTTTTAAAACTCCGGAATTCTGGTACAGAAAACCCAGCGTTTTTCAAAAAATAGTCCTCAGACCGATTTCGTATATTTATTCTCGCGTCGCAACCAGAAATTATTGGAAAAGCTACGCTTATGAGGCCCGAAAAGCAAAGGTTATTGCGATCGGTGGAATAACCATGGGCGGATCTGGAAAAACCATCGTTGTGCATTCAATCTGCGAAGCGCTGAAGTCGAAAAACAAAAAAGTGGCGGTTCTAAGTCGAGGATTCGGAAGATTGTCCAAAAAAACATTGCTCGTAGATAGTGGAATCCATTCCTGCAAAGACGTTGGCGATGAGCCGCTGCTACTCTCCAATGTTGCGCCCGTTTATGTTGGAAAAGATAGATCGAAAAGCGCGAAACTTGCGGAAACCGAAGATTTCGATTTCCTGGTTCTGGACAATGGCATTACCCAAAAATTTCTAAAACCAAATATAAAATTGGTTGTGATAGACGGTGAACAACGTTTTGGAAACGGTGAGATGTTCCCTCTCGGCCCGAATTATTTGAATTTTAAAGAAATAAAGTCGGATATCGACGGAATAATCGTTCTGAACAAACATCCTCAAATAAAATGTCTAGAAAACGAAGGAATACCGTTGCTCTACGGAAAACTTCAGCCGGACTTTTCCCAAATAAAAGGGAGAGTCGTTGCTTTCTGCGGCATTGGATATCCAAACAAATTTTTTAATTCTCTGGCAGATTTTGCGATCGTTGAAAAAATTGCCTTTCCCGATCATTATCCATTTTCAGATGCGGATATTGAAAAATTAATTTTCAAAGCAGAACGCTGGAAAGCTCAGCTCGTCACCACAGAAAAGGATTTTATGCGTATTTCCGAAAAATATCGTTGTATAATTTCCATTGTACCGGTAAAAATAGTATGGGAAGCGCCAATAATTGATTTTTTAAAAAACTTGGCCATTGAAATATGAGTTTATCTTGAGTCACAAAATAACTTCTCTGACGAATAAAGTATGGAATATCCAAGGTGGGATAATTTCAGAATCGAAAGATATCGTAGAAATCCTCGCCAGTAACAGGGGAATCACTGATCTGGAGTCATTTAAGAACGTTTCGATAAAGAACTCCATGCCGGATCCTCTTATCTTTATTGATATGACGAGAGCCGTGAACCGCATAGTTAAATCCATAAAAAATGGGCAAAAGATAGCGATTTTGGGCGATTACGACGTGGACGGCGTAGCCTCCGTATCGATTTTTATTAAATTTCTCGAACACATCGGAGCCGACTATGCCTATTACATTCCCAGCAGAATGGACGACGGCTATGGACTGAATATCCCAAACATAGAAAAGCACAGGGAATGTTTGATAATCGCCGTGGACTGCGGATCAAGTTCCTCGGAAGAATTGAAATACGCAAAAGACAACAATATCGAGGTGGTGGTTCTTGATCATCACAGGATGTCATCCATTCCTGATGACGCGATAATAGTGAATCCCCACAGACCAGACGAAAAATGCGGATATAGGTACCTATGCGCCGCGGGATTGGTTTTTCTCTGCGTCATGGGAATCAACGATCAGCTTAAAAAAGATGGATTTTACTCAGAGAAAGAAGAGCCGGATATTGCCGACTATCTGGATTTAGTCGCGTTGGCCACCGTGTGCGACGTGGTCGAATTAATCGAGTTAAACCGAGCTTTCGTGGCGGCCGGAATCAAAATCATTCGGCAACGTAAAAATTTTGGAATAGACGCGCTGCTGTCGCTCGCCAAAGGCAACGTTGACGTCAACGCCGAGGTGATATCGTTTGTCCTGGGGCCGAAATTAAACGCCGCCGGAAGAATGGCTTCCGCCGATCTAAGCGTTCAGCTTTTGACCACTCAAAATCCCATAAAAGCGAGAAAAGCTGCCCTGCAGCTGGACGAACTCAACAAAAAGCGCCAGGCGATGGAGCAGGAAATGATGACGGAAGCAATTTCTTCCGTGCTGGAGGATCAAAATTTCATCTGCGTTTATAATCCCGATTGGCATGTCGGCATTACCGGAATTATCGCCGGTCGTCTCAGAGAAAAATATAACAGACCGTCGATTGTAATTTCCTGCGATTCTCAAAAAAAAGGAAAGGCGTCCTGCAGATCGGTGGATGGTATCGATATTTCCGCCGTGATAAAAATGTGCGTCGATCAGGGGATCATTACTTCCGGTGGCGGTCATTCGATGGCCGGGGGATTTTCAATTGACGTGTCGAGGATAAACGATCTTCTGGACTTTTTACCTTCTGCAATAAAATACAAACCTGGTCCTCCGGAGTTGTATGCCGATTGCGCAGTTCCTTTAAGTCTGGTATCCGCCGATTTCGTCAAATCGATATCGGTTTTGGAGCCCTTCGGCATGGGCAATCGGTACCCAAAATTCATTATTTCCAACATAAAAATAGTTTCTGCAAAAGTAGTTGGGGAAAATCATATCGCCTTTACCATATCCAATGATGAAGAGAAATTTCTGCGGGGAATTTCATTCCGAAGTTTAAACACGCCGCTGGGCGATATTCTGTTTAATGAAACGAGTTTCATAAACGTGCTTGGAACCCTGGCAATTTCGTCTTGGAACAATCAAGAATACGTAAATTTCCAATTGGAAGATGTTTCTCCGTGCTTTTAACGCCATTACCATTCGATAATCGAGGCAATTGCGAAGCTGTTATACCATTCCTCACAATTAAATAGCGATAAGTTCTTGAAGATATTTGTCGATAAAGATATAATAAGTGTGCAATTGTTATAGAGGAATGCGAATGTCAAGGAAATCATCGTTATTGAGTGATTTTGTGTTTACTCAAAATTGTTCGCTCTCCAGTGACGGATCATAAAATGAATCTTGAAAGATCTCGGTGGGTTGCGAGATGACCAACTTTTTCCTCCACGTATTTTGAATCGATCAGCACGGTTTCTCCGGACTTTTGATCCGCCAAAAAGCTGATTTCTTCCAAAAGTTTTTCGATTATGGTATGGAGTCGGCGGGCGCCTATGTTTTCCACATTTTTATTTACAATTGCCGCCAGTTCAGCAATTTTTTTCACTCCGTCATCCCTAAAATCAATGGCGACTCCTTCGATTTTTAGAAGAGCGCAGTACTGCTTGATTAGACTGCTGTCTGTTTCGTTCAGAATTTTGAAAAAATCTTCCTCCGTTAGATTGGCCAGTTCCACGCGAATGGGCAGACGTCCCTGGAGCTCCGGCAATAGATCCGACGGCTTCGACGCATAAAAAGCTCCGGAAGCTATAAAAAGAATATAGTCCGTTTTTATCGCTCCATATTTTGTCGAAACGGAACAGCCCTCTATCAACGGCAAAAGATCTCTCTGGACTCCTTCCCGGCTTACGTCTGCTCCGGAGGCGTTTCTAGCGCAAATTTTATCTATCTCGTCGATAAAAACGATACCGTTTTGTTCCACGGAAAATATGGCTTCACGGACAGCTTTGTCGCGATCTATAAGCTTCTCGCTTTCTTCGGCGGAGATTAGTTCGCGCGCCTCTTTGACGGTAACTTTGCGCATCTTGCTTCTATTGATTCCCAGAGCGTTATTAACCATGTCCGATAGATTGAGCATGCCGATTTGGGCGCCAGGAGCACCGGGAATTTCAAAGGATTGAACCGGAGAATCTGCCACGTTTATTTCTACTTCTCTATCTTCCAGCTGTTTGGCGTCCAGCATTTTTTGAAATTTATCGCGGGTTTCCTGGCCGGCATTTTCTCCGACCAGGGCGTTAATAATTTTTTCTTCGGCGTTTCGTTTGGCCTCTTCTCTGAAAAGATTGCGATGTCTTTCCCTGGTTTCCGAAACCGCCATTTCCATCAAATCGCGAATAATTTGCTCGACATCGCGGCCCACGTATCCCACTTCGGTGAATTTTGTCGCCTCCACTTTTATAAAAGGAGCGTCGGCAAGTTTCGCCAGTCTTCTTGCGATTTCAGTTTTTCCGACTCCGGTAGGACCCATCATGAGAATATTTTTGGGAAGAATCTCCTCCTTCAGCGGGCTAGGCACCTGTTGCCTTCTCCAGCGATTACGCAGCGCAATTGCGACGGCTTTTTTCGCCTCCATGTGGCCCACGATGAACCTATCCAGCTCCGACACTATCTGACCAGGCGTTAACGACGTCATAATTGCTCCTTGATATCAATTTTTTCCAAAACAAGCGAATGATTCGTGTATATACACAGGTCCCCGGCAATTTTCATCGATTTTTTTGCAATTTCTTCCGCGGACAGATCTTGATCCATAAGCGCTCTGGCGGCGGCCAACGCGAAATTTCCCCCGGATCCTATGCCGATAATTCCATCTTGAGGCTCCAGAACGTCGCCGGTTCCTGTGAGAATTAGCGAAACGCCCTTATCTACGACGGCCATCATGGCTTCTAACTTTCTCAGAAATTTATCTGTTCTCCAATCCTTTGCCAACTCCACGCACGCCCTCTGCAGCTGTCCGGGATATTGATCCAGTTTCGATTCCAATCTCTCGAATAGGGAAAACGCGTCGGCGGTCGCACCTGCAAATCCAACAAGAACATTTCCGGACGAAAGAAATCTGACCTTGCGCGCATTGGCTTTCACGACGGCGTTGCCCATCGTGACCTGGCCATCTCCCGCGACCACCACCTGATTGCCTTTTCTTACCGAAAGAATGGTCGTTCCCATCCACGTCATGATTTTACCTGCCACACTAATTTTTTTATAAACATAAAATTCACCTTCAGTCCCCGAGTGATGCTAAATCCTTCCGATCCATTTTTCAATCTATACGTGACCAAATATCCAGAAACTGCACCTTCAAGTTTCAAACCAAGACGCAAATTACTCGCTGTCCGTGAATTCTTATAGCGTAAATCTTCCTCAATATCTTCGCTACCAACAATCCTCAGGCTACAATGTAATCGCTGTTTCCCTTATTTGGAGAGAGTATTTTTTCCTCTCGTCGCCTAGAATAAAATGCTTCTCGCAAGTTGTGATATCTCACAAAAAAAAATTATTCTTGCGCATGCCAAGTTAAAGATTGTATCATGTAAGCTGTGTACAGTTGTAAGTTGTATAAGTGGGAGCGTTTGTGTATAAAATCACCTCAGGGGTGTGTGGTTCAGTTATGCACTGCTTTTGTGGATTGTTCTGTTCGCAATGATGCCGGAGCTTTCTGTCGCTCTGCAGTTGCATCGTTGGAAATTTTTGGGTAGGGAGGATTCTGGTGACTGTGGAAAGAAACGTAAAATGGGCCGCCGAGGCAAAAAGTTTTTTTGAATCCGCGGCTGATAATAGCGTGGTTTTGGATATTGTTATATCGTATGCCTGCGCTTCGCAAACTGGGGAGGGATTTGAGGATCTCGTAAATACAATAAATGGCACATCAATCAAGAATAAGATAAAGAAAATAATTATTACGGATACTTCATATCTGTATAGGCATTGTATTCCGGAATTTGCTCAATATTCTGAATCTGACGTTCCCACAATGTGGTTTTTAAATAATAAAGACTATATCGATAACTTGACTGTCGATACGACCGTAAAATCCTGGGCTGATGGTATTAAAACTGACGAATTCAAATATTGGCATAAGAAAATATTAGCGGACTACGGCGGAGATCAAGATGGTAACGGAATCATAAGAGAATTTAGAGATCTTGTGTATGCCGATTCGGCCGTGGCAGCCTATAAGGGCAATCGAGGATTGGAGGATTGTGTTGATTTTATGTTGGAGGAGTGTGCGTATGTATGTGCGTTTCTTCGCGGTGCAAATTTGGTATATCCCATGAGCCTTGCTCGTTGTATGGAAAACGCCATGAAGCGCTACAATAGCCCGGTTTTTCATCTTGCATATAAAACGTCCAGATGGGCGCAGCGAAATTCCAAGCATTGCGAGCTGCACAGTAACATGATCGACAGGGAAGTGGTCACATTCATGAAGGAAAAAGTCGAAAAAGTTAACTTCTTCGTGATCGATAAATTCGGCAATCATATATACAAAAACTACGCTCTAGACAGTATAATTGGCGATGTCAACGCGAAAAAATTAAGCCAGCAGTCTTGGAGCACAACTTCGGAAGTTATACGGACGAAAAAGCAGATCTCCAAGGAAGAGCATTATAATGGCAAGACCTATTATAGCATAAAGGCTCCACTGATAATTAATGACAATGTGGAGGGGGTTATAGGGCTTGCCGTTGATCTGACGGCTGTGAAACAGCTCCAGCAGTTAGCAAAGCAGAAAGAGATGCAAAGGCTGGCTGGACAAATAGCGCATGATATTCGCTCGCCGTTGCTCACGTTGTCCATGTTGTTAAATCGTAATTGCAGCATTCTCCCGGAAAAGGATCATATTGCGTTTAGAAACGTAATAGCAAACATAGATTATAGTCTTAATAGTCTACTCGAAAAGTATCATAAAAATGAGGACTTCTCCGTAAAAGAAGAGGATTATATTTGTGTTCGGTTAGGCTTGCAGGAAATGGTCAATAACAAAAAGAGCCTGAATATGAGCAAGGATATAACGTTTAATTACAAATGCAATCCGCCACAGGATTTTACTTTCATTAAAGGTAATTATTCCAGTTTTTGTCGTATGATTTCTAATCTATTGGATAATGCAGTGGAGGCTATTGGTGATCGGAAAGGGTTCATCGACGTAGATTTTATCATAAAAGACCAGCTTATTGAGATATGCATAAAAGACAATGGCAAAGGTATGCCGCAAAATATTATCAATAAAATTACATCCGGTATTTCAGTTACGGGCAAAAAGGCCGGACATGGCATTGGCATGCAGCAAATTACGGACACTTTGCAGGCGACGAATGGTAAGATGTCTGTCAAGTCCACTGAAAACGTCGGCACCGAAATTACGCTCACGTTTCCCAAATGTGATGCTCCGAGTTGGTTCAGCGATAGAGTGGTTTTATATAAAGGCGACACCGTAGTTGTATTGGACGACGATGCGTCGATTCATGAAATTTGGAAAGATCGATTCGCAAGCCTCGGTGGAAATATTAAAGCAGCATGTTTCACTCAGGGACAGGAGACGGTTGATTTCATTAATTCTCTCGAAGAAAAAGACAGGGTGTTTCTGTTCGCAGACTATGAATTAAGAGGGCAGGGCATAAACGGCGTAGATGTTATAGAAAGAAGTGGCACGCAAAACCGTTCTCTCATCGTAACGAGCGTTTATATTTCAAGAATTAAAAAGTTTGCCGAAAAATGCAGATTCCTAAAAATATTTTTTAAAATAGGGGGTGTCGAAAATATCTCCTTTGAGGTTCGAGACTAGAGAGTGATTTTAGTGTTCCGTTACTTTTAAGAGTAGTTGCGCCGTGCTATAAATTCTCTCGAAAGTGTAGCAGCGGGTTTTTTGGCATGTCTCAGTCTAAGTATCTAAGTAATCTTGAGCCCTGGCAAGATCCCAAGGCTCAGCCGTACGTTTCGATAAAAAATATCACCAAAACGTTTGGGGGGAGAATCGCCGTGAACGACGTGTCTCTTTCCATATATAGAGGCGAGTTATTTTCTCTGCTGGGAAGATCAGGCTGCGGAAAAACAACTTTGCTTAGGATGTTGGCTGGATTTGAAACTCCAACCTCTGGAAAGATATTCATCGATGGAATGGATATGACCGACACCCCAGCCTATAAACGTCCCGTTAGCATGGTGTTTCAGTCCTATGCTTTGTTTCCTCATATGACGGTCGAGCAAAACGTTGCTTTTGGATTGATTCAGGAAGGAATACCCAGGAATGAAATCAGAGACAGAGTGAACGCATATCTCGAATTAGTTCAAATGAGCGGCTATGAACAACGAAGGCCAAATCAGCTTTCCGGAGGAGAAATGCAGAGAGTCGCGCTTGCCAGGAGTCTGGTTAAGCATCCAAAACTAGTCTTATTGGACGAGCCTCTTGCGGCTCTCGATAAAAAATTGCGCGAACGCACCCAATTGGAGCTGGTAAACATTCAGGAAAAGGTCGGAGTTACCTTCATAATGGTTTCGCACGATCAGGAGGAGGCCATGACCATGTCTTCTCGCATTGGATTGATGAATGAGGGACGAATTCTACAGGTCGGAGGTCCAACGGAGATCTACGAATACCCAAACTCCAAGTACGTTGCCAATTTTATCGGATTGGTAAATCTGTTCGATGGAATTATCGTCGAGGAGAGATCGGATCACGTGATCGTCAAGTCCACCGCAATGGAGAAAAATCTCTATGTTAGTCACTCGGCCTCCGTTCCGGTGGGAGCGCAAATCAGCGTGGCTATTCGTCCGGAAAAAGTTATGTTGACCGATATTCAACCAAAGGACGAATACAACTGGACCAGCGGCGTTGTGAAAGACATCGTATATCTCGGCGACGTCTCCATTTACCACGTAAAACTTCGATCCGGAACGGTGATTTTCGCCACGGTAGCCAATCTAGTCCGCGCGGCAGAACGTCCGATTCAATGGGAAGACGAGGTTTTTTTGCACTGGCAGTCGGAGAATGGCATTATTTTGGCCATGTAGTTCGTAAATTGGGCTTCTTCGTTTTGTGTCATGCCGTTTCCTGCATACAAACTCCGCGAAGTTTTGCCGATCTTGATTTGCGATTGCGTGAAATTTCCTCTGCGGATGGGGCGATTGGTTTTTTGGTCAATAAGCTGAATTTTCCGCTCGATGCAAGCTCTTTAAAAAAGAATTTCACCATGCGATCTTCCAGCGAATGGAAACTGACGACCATAATTTTTCCATTGGAATTTAAGAGATCGACGGAATCACGCAGGACATTTTTTAATTCTTCCAGTTCTTTGTTTACGAAAATTCTCAAAGCTTGGAACGTTTTGGTTGCAGGATCGGTTTTTCCTCTCCTTTTTACACAGGAACGAATTACGTTGGCCAAATCTTCCGTACTGTGTATTTTGGAAAGATTCAGTTTAATACTTTTTGCGATTCTCCGAGAAAAGTGCTCTTCTCCTAATTCGTAGATGATGTTCGCCAAATTTTGTTCCGAGTATTTTCGAATAATGTCCAGCGCGCTGTCGTCGCATAGCCCCATTCGCATATCCAAAGGACCTGAAAGATTAAAGGAAAATCCTCTTGAGGGATCCGTTAATTGAAAATTAGAAACGCCCAGATCCAGAACAATTCCGTCCAATTTGGTTTTTATAATTGTTTTTATATCGCCAAATTTTGCGTGGAAGAAATCAAATCTGGAGGGATATCTATTTTTAAATTCGTCGGCGATGGTTGCGGCATGGATGTCGCGATCGACCGCGATTACTTTGCAATCTGCGGCTTCCAGAATTGCCTTTGTATATCCGCCGCCGCCGAAAGTTCCGTCGAAGTAGATTCCGCCATCTCTGGGAGCGAGCATGGTCATCACTTCCCTTAATAAAACAGGAATGTGCTGCGACATTTCGTTTTCTATAGAAAACATGAGATTGCCGCGAAAATCGGCAGTAATATTGCGAACGACCATATCATATATCCAAGGAATGATGGAACTTTCAATCCATGGGTGATTGATACGGACTTTACTATTAAATTCGGAGCATTCCCAATGTACGTCAGCGCTCCCATAAATACCGTCGACAGGGAAAAGGCCGTTAGAATATTCGACTTTAACGTCATTAGAACATGCGGATCGCCGGCCGTTAGATGGAAGAAAATAAGGAATGTGGGAGCGTTATCTAGAATCGAAGATAGCGCTCCACTGACCCAGAAACATCTGTCGGCAATGAATTCCCCCTGTGGAGCAATCCACTGAAATAAATTTCTAAATTCCCCATTAATTCCTTGATGCAGTATATTTATAATTGGAGTGACCGTTATAAAAATTCCGGCGAATAGCTCGGCGATTTCTTTTATCGGAGCAAGCGAGAAACTATTTTTTATGCGGATTTCGTCCGGAGTAATTTTTAGAGAAATCAATGAGATAAGCAAAAGTAAAAAGTTTCTTAGGATGGAAGAGTATGAAAAATTCTCTCCGCATAGCATAAATCCGCCTTTGAAATTGCAAAAAATAACGCTTAGCAAAATCAATATTATTAGAATAATATTCGACGAACCCTGGATCCTGAAAACTGGTTCATTGCCTTTGTCATAGGAGATTCCTAGATCAATTCTAAACAATATGAAATCTATTATGAAAAATAGCAGACAAAGAACAGTGGTCGTACCGAACAGGAACGGATACAAATGCTTTATAAACCAAAAAAAATCTATTCCCTTAAGGAATCCTATAAACAACGGAGGATCACCCAGCGGAGTAGCCGCTCCTCCAACATTGGCAACTAGAAATATAAAAAAAACCATCAGATGGGTCGTGTGTCTTCGTCCCAAATTCGCACGCAAAAAAGGACGAATTAGCAGAGCTGCCGCTCCGGTGGTTCCTATCCATCCCGCCACGATACTTCCAAAAAATAAAAACAGGGAGTTGAAAAGAGGTCCGTTTCCCCTGGGAAAATCCACAAAAATTCCTCCGGAAACAACGTACAGAGTGGCAATTAGAATTATAAAAGGAATATAGTCGGCAAGTATCGGCTCAAAAATGGCTGGAGCGATTTTCGAAAAGCCAAAACAATAGGAAACCGGAAGTAAATATACCGCCGACCAAAACAAAGGAACATAGCATGAGTATTTTTCCCAAAATTTTGGGCCCAGAAGTGGCAAAAACGACATCGAGAGAATGATTCCCAAAAAAGGGACCGACCACAGAGGACTAACAAATTCCATTACTATAATCCTTCTGTTTTCCCATGAAGTGGGAAAAAACTATCAACGATTCCCAAAATAATTACCCCAACAATTAGGGGTAATGTTATCAGCAGCAGAGCGAGATAGAAAGTAATCAGCCTGCTCCTGTTTTTTTCAAAAAATCTGTGTACAACCGAAAGTCCACCTGCCATAGGCGCGAATAATCCCACCACGAACAATCCGGATCCAACGAATGATAAGCTCGTAAATATATTGGCCAGCGTCAGTGATACCAATGGAAAAATTGTGAAAAAGTAGTGGAAGGTCAGTTTTTTAAAATCGAATCCAGGACGAATATTTTTTTTAATTTTTTTGGTAATACAGTGAGCCAAACTGAAATTCGACAAGGCAATAAATATTTTGATCAAAGCGCCTATTCCAACGGAATATCTCATGGATGAAATAAAATATTGCTGCAATAAAACCGCGTTTGCTCCGCTGGATTGAAGTAGAGAATCTTTCACATTCTGAGCTGCTTTCAACAAAACATCTTCGGAATAGATCGTCAGGGATAAAAATAACGTGGAAGCCGCAAACAACAGAACCAGATTCCGCAGCAAAAATGTTTCCGGATACCACCAAGTTTTCCGATTTTTCACAATGTTTTTTATGGAAAAATGTCCCAGCAACGCCGCGGGAGCCATTATATTTAAAAACAGATCGCACGAACTTTCAGGCGAAGATACCAAAAACAGTAAAATTGTTGCAATAAACAGGGAAATGAAACCACTTCTGTCGCCGTAGGCCAAATAGGCGACGGATATCGGAACTCCGGAAAGAAATGATATTGAGTGAAACGACGAAAACATGCCACAGAAAATAAAAAAAGCGCCGCTTACTCCAAGAAACGCGGCGCGTCGAAAATCCTCATCTAAACTAATCTGCAACATAAGGCAATAATGCCAAATATCTAGCTCTCTTAATTGCCTGAGCAAGGGCTCTTTGTTTTTTAGCAGAAACCATGGATATTCTCCAAGGCATTATCTTCCCTCTCTCCGTAGTGAACTTCTGCAAAGTGCGAGGATCCTTATAATCAATTCTCAGAGCTCCACTTTTGAATGGACAAACCTTCTTTTTAAAACTGGTCTTTTTTCGAGAAGATCTATCTCTACCTCTTGCATCTTTCTTTTCATTTCTCATGGGAAACCTACTCCTGAACTTCTGTCGACGCAGATTCTACTTCTTCTGCAACTTCTTCCGTAACCACTGTTTTATCACTGGCATGACGATATCCAGCGTCTTTGGCCATGATATCCGCAAGCGTTTTCGCCTGGGAAATTATATTTTCGCTATCAACAAACTCGTCCACTCTCACGGTAAGCTGACGAATAATATCTTCGTTGATCCTCATCACGCGCTCCAGCTCTTTAATCAACGGGCCGTCTGCCTTTAGCTGTATTATATAATAATGCCCTTTACGGCTTTTTTTGATTGGATAGGCTAGATTTCTGAAACCACAATACTCGCTACGAACCACATCTCCGCCGTTTTGAGTAATAAAAAGGCACAAATTCGCTCCCAAAGCTTCCATTTGCTGCTGGGATAGGTCCTGGCGACCTATAAAAATATTCTCATAAAAACTCATGTTTTTCCAAACACCCCACTCATAGAAAAGCACCTTGCTTTTCTCGACCATCACCTTATACATCTTTTACCGGAGTAGCGCAACTGTCTTTTTAGATGAATCTCCAGATTTCTTCTCTTATTTCTTGTATTCCTAGCGTTTTTTTTGAACTTGTTGAAATAATTACCGGATGAGCCGCCGCATGATTTGCGATTTGCGATTTCATCAGATCTTCGATAGAAGCTTCGTTCTTGATTTTATCTATTTTTGTGAGGATCACTTGATACATTACAGCTGAATTATCTAAAATTTCCATAATTTCTTCGTCGTTTTTTTTGATTCCGTGGCGAGAATCTATGAGCAGAAAAACTCGTCGCAGATTAGGTCTTTCAAGCAGATAATTTAGGATCAAATGATCCCAGGATCGCCTCATTTCACGGGAAGTGGTAGCGTATCCGTATCCAGGAAGATCCACCAGAGAAATTTTATTGGCCAGAGTAAAAAAATTAATCTGCCGAGTGCAGCCAGGGGTTTTAGAAATGCGAGCGCAATCTTTTTGTCTTGTCAGAGCATTTATCAGGGAAGATTTTCCGACGTTCGACCTTCCGATAAAAGCTACTTCCTGGAGGAAATAGCGAGGAATTTGATCCGGAGACGCTGCCCCGGCCACAAATTTGCATTCCGAACTAAATAGTTCCCTCAGAGTCGTCACGATTTCTTCGCCTGTACTTTCTTCCTGTGTTTCTCATCGAGTTTTTTGATTATGTATTGCTGGATAATTCCCAAAATATTACTGAACGTCCAATATATGACCAATCCAGACGGCAGCTGAGCAAACATAAAAGTAAACATTATCGGCATAACCAGCATCATTTTTTCCTGAGCCGGATCAGCCGGAGCAGGACTCATTTTTTGCTGCAGCAGCATGGTAATTCCCATCAGTAGTGGCCAAATTCCAATTTGCAAAAACGCCGGAAGATTTATTGGTATTAGGCCAAATAAATTAAACACCGACAATGGATCGGCCTGGGACAGGTCACTGATCCACCAGATGAAAGGAGCCTGCCTCATTTCTATGGATACGTACAGCACCTTGTACAAGGCGAACAACACTGGAGATTGAATCAAAATCGGCAGGCACCCTCCGACAGGATTGATTTTCTCCTTCTTATATATTTCTGAAACCGCTTGACCAAGTTTTACGTTATCTCCTTCGTACTTTTTTCTTAATTCCTGAATTTTTGGCTGAAGAGCGCTCATACGATTCATGGATCGATAGGATTTATTCGCCAGCGGAAATAACAGTAATTTGATCAATAACGTAATCAATAAAATCCCCAGTCCCATGTTACCAACCAAATCATTTGTGTAGGCCAGAGCGTACAAAAGGGGCTTGGTTAGAAAATATAAACATCCAAAATCAATGGCCAAATCGAAGTGTTTTACTCCTAGTTTTTCCTCGTACATGTCCAGAGTATTTATTTCCTTAGCTCCAATGAATAAATTATGTGTTTTAGAAATATCAACGGATGGAGCAATTGAAATAACGTCGGTTATGCTTTCGACGCTGTAAATATTTTTGCCGCCGGTGGACGCACATTTATACGAAACATTATGGCGCAATTTTTGATTCGGAATAAATGCGGTTAGCCAATACTTATCTGTTATGCCAAACCATCCGCCCTGGGTTTGATAATTAACCTTCTTTTGTTTAAGTATATCTTCGTATTTTATCTCTTCCAGTTTTCCGTTTATGTATCCAAGTGGACCTTCATAAAAATTCATGGAATCGTCGGTGGATTCAAATTCACGACTGATAATCGTCATGGCTCTCAAAGAAACGTTGCCGGCTCCATAGTTTTTTATTTTATCAACGATGGTAATAACAAAGCCTTCGTCAACGGAAATTTGTTTTTCTAAAAGCAATCCGTTGCCGTTATCCCAGGTCAAAGTTACTGGAGAATTTTCCGAGAGAGAGGTGGAATTTGTTTTCCAGCAGGAATTTTCATCCGGAAGAACGATATTCGAATCATCCGACACCCAGCTCGTCTGTGCAAAATAAATGCGACTGTCTCCCAAAACCTGGACTGTTTCTTCATTGCTTTTATCTTTTTTGTATTTCTTCAGACGGACATTATCGATTTTCACTCCGCGGCTGGAAATGATTCCAGAAAGATTTTTGGATTCTATAAAAATATTCTCCGCTTTGATTTGTTGAACCGGAACTTCGACTTTCGATAGTGGAGGGGAGATCGACGAAACTTCCGATTTTTCTTTGACACTTTCTATGGCTGTCGGCTCCACGATTCTATTACTATTGAAAAAATATGGATACCCAACCATGATCAACATAGAAATCGCAAAAAACATCATTGTATTGCGCTTATCTTCTTCCATGTAACGCCTTTCTAAAATGCCCCCTGATCATACAGTAAATTACGATTTTTTGAATTATATTATTTCCCTTATTATGTAGAGCGGACGTTGTTTCGATTCTATGTAGATACGTCCCACGTATTCCCCTATGATGCCAAGGCTCATCAGTTGAATCCCACCCAGAAATAGTATTGCCACGGTCAGTGAAGCGTATCCTGGAACGTCTGCTCCGAGAAATATGGTTTTGCAAAGTATCCAAACACCGCGGGTAAAAGATAGCAGCGTCGCAAGCAAGCCCAGATATGTGGAAATCTTTAGAGGAAAAGTGGAAAAAGATGTTATGCCATCGATGGCATAGTTCCATAATTTTAAATATGACCATTTGGACGTGCCCCTGTTTCTTTCCGGGCGCTTATATTCTATGACCGTAGTCTTGAACCCTGCAAAGGCGAAAAGCCCTTTCATGAAACGTTTGCGCTCGGGAAATGCCCTGACGGAATCTATAACTTTTCTGTCCATCAATCTGAAATCTCCGACATTTTCTGGAAGTTTTAAATCCGAAACCAGATTGTGCGCCTTGTAAAAAAGTTCCGCGGTTACGCGTTTTACCAGAGTGTCGTCTGAACGATCCAGTCGTTTTGCAAGGACGACGTCGAATCCTTCTTTCCATTTCTTTAGCATATCGATTATCAGTTCCAGAGGATCCTGCAGATCGCAGTCAATGGGAACAACGCAATCTCCTTCGGAGAAATCCAGTCCGGCTGTGATGGCTGCGTCTTTTCCAAAATTTCTTGAAAAATCCAAAATTTTTATTTCAGGGTGGGTTTTTTTCAAATCTATTAGCAATTCCAGAGTATTATCTGTGCTGCCGTCGTTTACGCACAATATCTCAAATTTTAATTTTGTGCGCTTCAGAATAGGAAAAATTGTTTTGAAAAATATTCCAACGGATTCTGATTCATTATAAAACGGAACGACAACGCTAATTTTTTTCATGACTATTTCTTATATTTACAAAAGCATAATACACAAAAAAGTTTTTGATCACATGAATCGTATTCTCAAATAAAATATTTTCGCCATGGAGATTTTGAAAATTGTGGATTTCACCGTCGTTCTTGTCGCATAGAAACGTGACGACCACATTTTTGTTGTGCGGATGCAAGTCGCAGATTCTGAATAAATCGCAGCGCGCCACGTCGTAGCTTGACGGAGAATCTTTGAGATGAGTGTGCAGCGCCGCCGTGGCCTTATCCGTCTTCAGAATTTTCATTTTCTGATCGCCGAATTTTTGGGTCCAATCCGCGTCTATCCTCTGGGCAATTTCCCGAATATTAAGCATGTTAGTCGGATCGTATTCGCCAAGCAAACGACGAGCAATTCCCAATTTTATGAACAGGACTACGGCGAAAAAGACCGATATATTTCTCGCAAAAACAAACAACCTATTCGGATCGATTTTTTCATTAATGATAAGCAGATAAACGCCGATCATCGTAAGCATGTTTGTTCCCCAAAAGCTTCCGATTCTCATTCCTGTAATCACCGAAACCAAAAACAAAAGGACATTGGGCGCAATTGTGATGAATATGATAAAATTCTCCTCCGTCGAGTATCCATGGCGCGGTGTAAACCGCATCTTTTCCGGATGGGCATAGGCAAAAGCCCAAAACGAAGTGAAAAAGAATATAAATTGCATTATCAAAAAATTAAAAGCAGAAAAATGGTTTTTCGCGCAGTTGGCCGATTTATCAAGGGCATATTTCAGAGTGATAAAGTCATTTTCGCATATCCAAGCCAAATGCCATGAAATGCACAGCAGGAAAACGGCGGCGGCGATATAAATCTGGGGTTTGCGAAACAGACTCCAACACTCTTTGCAGAGGATCAAAAATAATGCCATGCATCCCATATATAAAAGCGCAAAATATTTTCCTAGGAAAGCCAGAGCGGAAAATATTCCAAGCAATATGGCATCCGCGTTTTTATTAAATTTCAGCAGACGAATAAAAAAATAGAACACGGCTGGCAGCAGTGAAATCAGAATTGTGTTTGCGTTGAATTTTTCATTTCCAAATACTGAACAACCAGAAGCCAAAAAAATCAATACGGCCGCGTAGGACTTTGTTTCATCAACAAAAACCAGCCGTGAAATTTTGAAAATAAAATATACCCCAAGCAACAGATTTAATTGGGTTAAAATATACAGAGATTCCGGCCATGAGAAGAAAATTCTATAAAAAAAATAGGAAATCCAGGCGAATAGCGGTGGATGTTTTGCATATCCCAGCTGAAGTTCTTTTCCCCAGTACAAGTTCTCGATCATATCATTTGGAATAATGTTGCGCGTAACCATGGGGATGACTGAAAACGCAAATATGTACGCGAAAATTAGCCGATTTGTTCTGCTCGAAAAGGAAAATTCCATTTCGTTAATCGTGTGCCCTGCTAAGCGCGCCGTTTACTTTCAAATTCGCCTCATGATCGGTTATCAAAGATGTAATTTCTTCATCTATGGAAAGATCGGTATGGTCTCTGCAATCGATTTTATTGATAGATTTCAATACGTTATTGTGATCAAAAGTCATTTTTACGATGAATTTGTAGGTAGGTTTCACCTCGTTGAAAACATCTTCCTCGACCTTCGAACCAACGTAGATCCAGGAGTAATTATCCCTGTGCAACGACGGAGTGCCACATTTTTCCAAAACATCGTTGATCGTGGTTTTTCCAACGACGAAGCTGTTGAAACTTTCCTCCACGATCACGTTTCCCCTGGAGTTTAACCTCGACTGACACGCCACCAAAAAACACAACCCGCAAATCAATAAACCATTTCTCATATGTTAATACTCGAAAAATACAGAACAAATCTAACCACTGCGAGCAAAAATATCAATAGCTAAGCCATGCATGTATTAGTTCACCACGGGTGAGACTTTTCGAGGGTGGTATTGGAGAGAATATATGGAGAGAAGTTGATGAAAGTTACTTTGGAGCGAGAAGAGTTCGAGGCAAGAGGGGTCGGGTAGCATCAGGGGAAACGAAAGTATTTGGCATGAAAAAGCGAAAGGACAAAGTATATCCGCGGATAGTTGGGAATTGTTCAGCGGAGGAATTGGTACCGATAATCAAGAGGTTAGCGCCGAACGACTCAACGATTTACAGCGACGAATGGAAAGCATATGATGGTCTAGTGAACGAAGGATACAGAAGGCATTATCGAGTGAAGCACAGTGGCGATGTTTTTGCTAACGGGAGGGCGCATGTGAACGGAGTAG
>JAIRMS010000023.1 GCA_031258475.1 Holosporaceae bacterium | reverse complement strand
AAATCAGGAAACTCATCACAAATTAGACGATTTTAGAATATCGGAATTCTGAGTTCACTCTTCTAATCTGCTTTGCAAGCGAATTCCAAACTACCGGCTTTAGACGGTAGTCGTTGATGAAGAAAATTGTTAATTTATTCATGCTATAAGGATATAGTGAACAAGTCGAATATATTTTGGTGGAAAAATGTTGGAAAAAAATTTCGATCCTGAATCCTTTGAAAAGAATTTTTCGTTTGAAACAGAGGCGTCTCTGCGCAACCCGAACGCCGAGCCATTTATGGTTTTGCTTCCGCCTCCGAATGTTACCGGCTCATTGCACCTGGGCCATTCTCTCTGCTACATCATGCAGGACATCATTGCTCGCTACAAGAGGCTGAAGGGATACAACGTATTATTTCAGCCTGGATTAGACCATGCTGGAATCGTTACTCAGCTGTTGGTTGAAAAGCATCTCTATGAGAATGGGGCAGAGAAGGGAACTTTAACGCGTGAAGTTCTCCTGAAAGAAATATGGTTTTTCAAAGAAAATTCTGGAAATACGATTCTAGATCAAATGAAAGTTTTGGGAATATCCTGCGATTTTTCCCGTCTGAGATTCACAATGGACGAGGATAGTAAGAGAGCCGTAGCCAAAATGTTCGTTAAACTGTTTGATGACGGTCTCCTGTACAGAGGAAAAAGGATGGTCAATTGGGATCCTTTTATTGAATCTGCCATATCGGATCTTGAAATCGTAGAAAAAGAAGTGGAAGGCAGTTTATGGTATATCAAATACATGTTTGCAGATTCCGCTGGTCATATAACCGTTGCGACCACAAGGCCGGAAACCCTGTTTGGCGACGTTGCTGTCGCTGTTAATCCGAACGACCAAAGGTATAAGCACCTCATTGGTAAGGAAGTAATAGTGCCGCTCACGGATCGCAGAGTTCGTATAATCTCTGATAAATACGCCGATCCGGAAAAGGGAACCGGTGCCGTGAAGATCACCCCAGCTCATGATTTTAACGACTATGATGTGGGAGTTCGCCATAAACTTCCGATCATTGAGATCATGAATCTTAGAGGAGAACTAGACGGGAATGTTCCAGAGCTTTTCCAAAAGATGGATCGTTTTGAAGCCCGCAACAAAATTGTGGAGCTGCTGGAGAAGAAGGAACTCCTCGAAAAAGTTGAAAAAATCAAACAGAAAATTCCGTTTGGAGATCGATCGGACGTGCCGCTCGAGCCCATGATAACCTATCAGTGGTTTGTCAACGCTGATAAATTAGCGGTTCCAGCCGTAAGTGCGGTCAGGGATGGCTCGATTAAATTCATTCCAAAACATTGGGAAAATTTGTATTTTGAATGGCTGAAAAACATTCGACCATGGTGCATTTCCCGCCAAATTTGGTGGGGACATCGTATTCCAGCCTGGTACGGCCCTGATGGACAGATTTTTGTTGCAGAAACTCTCGAAGAAGCCACGGCGAAGGCGGTAAAATTTTATGGAAAAAATAGGGTTGAACTAACCCAGGATAAGGATGTTCTGGACACCTGGTTCTCGTCCGGAATGTGGCCGTTTGTTACGCTCGGATGGCCAGAAAGCACAGATGAATTGGATAAATTTTACTCCAAAATGATTGTTGTTACTGGATTCGACATTATTTTCTTCTGGATAGCTCGGATGATTATGATGGGAATTTATTGCCTGGATAAAGTTCCATTTCCAGAGGTCTATATCCACGGCCTGGTTCGGGATGAAAAAGGGCGAAAAATGTCAAAATCCAAAGGGAACGTCATTAATCCGATGGATTTGTGCAAAAGATATGGGGCGGATTCCGTAAGATGGACCCTAGCCTCGCTTTCGTCTCCTGGCAGAGATATCAAAATGAACGAGCAGCTGGTGGAAACCGGAAGAAACTTCCTTACCAAACTTTGGAATGTCGTTCGCTTCGCTCAAATTAACGGATGCATATATAACAAAGATTTCGAAATAGAAGATATTTCCCATCCGGTCGCAAAATGGATCATTTATCAGATAAAGCAGATGGTGCTCAAAGTAGAGGAATCCATGGACAATTATCGTTTCGACGAGGTGACCGGTCACCTCTACCATTGTCTCTGGGATTCGTTTTGCGATTGGTATGTTGAATTCATAAAACCGATTTTGCAACAATCTTCTCTGGTCGACGACGAAAAACAAAACTACGATCTACAGCATACTCTTCTCAAAAAAGATATTCGAGATACAACCGTGTGGGCTATTTTGCAATACATAAAGGTTTTATATCCAATTTCCCCATTTATCGCCAAAAAGCTCAGTGGGGAAATAGGGGTTCTGGATATGTCATGGCCAAATGTTGCAGGTATCGATATAGATTTCAGTGACGCCATCAAAGAAATAGAGTTTTTAAAGACTTTAATTTCATCCGTGAGATCGATGAAGCAGTGTCTTCGCTTTCCTCTCGGGGGAAAGATCAATATTCGCGTGGAAAGTGCCAGCAGTGATGTTGAAGAACTTATTTCCAGGTACGAAGAGGTTCTACATAGGATGGCCGGGATTCGTCTTGGGGAAGTTACGGGACAGACCGTTCCGATCGTGATCGACAACGCCATCATTCATATGGAATTGGGGAATACTATAAATATAGCGGATGAAAAAAAGAGACTGACCAATGAGATTACAAAACTCACAAAAAATAGGGAAGATGCTCTTTCACGCCTGGCGAACAACGATTTCCTAAACAAGGCAGACGATAAAATCATAGAAGAACATCAAAAAAGAGTGGACTCAATTAATGAAAAGGTTCAGAAAATAAACTACATAATACAGAGTCTAGATGTAGTGTAAAAGTTTTGATGAATCGATATAAAATTACCGTGGAGTACGACGGCACGCCGTTTTTCGGATGGCAGCGGCAGAAAGACTTGAGCACGGTTCAGCAGCACCTGGAAGAATCTCTTTTTCCACTGACAAGAGTTGCCGTTCCTTTATATGGAGCCGGGCGCACAGATACTGGAGTTCACGCCATCGCCCAGGTCGCCCATTTCGACACGGAGCGCGATCTGGATTGTTTCCGCATACAGGAATGCATGAACGCCCATCTGAGATCGGTTCCGATCTGCGTGCTGTCGATTGAAAAAGTTCCCCCCAATTTTGACGCGAGATTCAGCGCTCTGGAAAGGTTTTATATCTATAAAATTCTTAATCGTAGAGCAAAATCCTGCATAGACGCCCATAGGGTTTGGCACCTCGTTCCGCGTATGGACGAGAAAAAAATGCATTCGGCTGCCCAATGTCTGGTCGGGAAACATGATTTTTCCTCCTTTCGTGCGGCCGGATGCCAGTCCAGTTCCCCCATAAAAACGCTGAACAAAATATCCGTTGAACGCGAAAACGATCTCATCATCGTAAAAACCTCGGCCAGATCATTTTTATATCATCAGGTGAGAAATATGGTGGGCTCTCTGTCACTGGTTGGATGTGGAAAATGGAGCGAAGAGGATTTCTACAGGCTTTTTAAGGCTGGAAACAGAACAAAAACCGGCCCAACGGCTCCCGCATTCGGACTGTATTTCACAGGAGTTGAGTATGGAGCGTACACGTAAACAGCTTTCACGGTTTCTGACCGATAGCTAGCCTGGCCAGAAAAATGATGAAAAAGAAATTCCGGGAAAAGGAAGTCATAGAGGTTTTACATGCGGTCCGGCGCTGGATTGGAATGCCGTGATACTTCCGCCCCAGGTGCCCGTCGAAAAAGCAAGAGAGCTTTTGGGCTAACGTTGGGGCGTCCATATCAAGGAAACAATGTCAAAAAAATAGAGGAGAAGTGAAATACTGTACTTTGCGCCCCGTGGGCTCGCAATGGCCAAGGGATGGAATAGCCGTTGCCACCTCGTCATTGCGAGGAGCGCAGCGACGCGGCAATCCACCTAAACGCTATTCTTGCAACACATTTACAAAGTGATTTATGTGTAAAAGGCTGCATGATAGTCTCAGCGCAGCGATATTTCCATTTTTTCTTGACGTCTTTTCTTTTTTTTGTGTACATTAACGCCAGTTTTTTATTATCAAAATATGGGAGTTAATATGAAAAAGACTATAGAAACTATGAGAGCAGTGGTGTTTAGTGCTATGCTAACTGCGGCGTTTGGCTGCTCTGGGATGGACGCGACACGGTTCATAGTCGATGCGGCAATTGCTAAAAAGAATCATTATGACTTACTCCGTGCTATCCGACCTGGAGTAGTTATCACATTAGACCAACTACAAGATATCGCTTATCTTATGTCGGAAGATTACAATAGATATTGTGGAATATTTGATTTAGCGACCAAGTCTGTGACAGAAGACCCTAGGATAGCTGATATGGGATATACAGTTATTGACACGCAGTCAGAGCGCGGTAAAATTACGTGTTATATCGCTGATCACGGTACGATTTTGGATGCTATTATTGCCCGGGTGCATTTGAATCCTGACCTGGCAACTGAAGAAGGTTATCTGGGACACAACTTAACGCTGTGCTTGTACAAACTCCGACGTCAGCTGCGATTTAAGACCGGGGAAGAGTTAAAACTCTGGCGTTGGGAAAATTCTATGGGAGACCGTCCTAGAGGGGAACGAAATGGCGCCTGGCTCGATGACGATATTCACTATCCCAGAAATAAAAAATGGATGGATTACCGTGCCCATCAGGCTCGCAATGGTCAAGGGATGGAATAGCCGTCGCCACCTCGTCATTGCGAGGAGTGGAGCGCCGAAGCAATCCAATTAAACACTATTCAATCAACGCTTCTTCAAGGCAGTTTATGCATACAAAACCGCTACCGGGCATCGTGGTCCGAACGGCATCTCTTGCAATTTATGCTTCTGCCAATCTCTACACAAAGTATGCCAGCGTAGATTATAATCCCTCCATATTAATTGGATAATCCCGGGATTTTATATGAAAGAAATAACTCTAGCGATCAGCACGGCTTTTCAGGATGGAGGCGACGCCACCAGGGCTATTGAAATAGCAAAAGCGCTGAAAAAATACAGACCGAACGATATGACGCTCAGAATAATATTCATATCGCATGGGAGCAGGTTTGAGCAGACGGTCATGGACCTTGGATTCGAAATATATCGCGCCGAACCAAAATTGCAGGGCATCGGTCTATACCATGACCTGGGCATGACCGCGACTAATCTTGTTAGCTCCGAAGAGTTGGCCAGTGAAATGATTCGCGGCGAAATCGCGGCCTATGGCGAGATAAAACCGGACATGGTCATGCACGGTTTCTGGCCGATAGCTAGCCTGGCCAGAAGGATGATGAAAAAAGAAATTCCGGGAATTTGCTTCGCTCCGCTGCCTTTGGTTCCAAATTTTTTCAAAACCATTTCGGATGTACCGGAACAATTGAGGATGTTCTCGATATTTCCAAAGCCGCTGCGCATATGGCTGTTCCGACGTATTCCGGATTTCATAAAAAACAGGGTGCCGATATTGAGGCAAAACAATATCAGGAGAGCCGCCTACGATCTTGGATGGAAAGGCAAAAAATTGGTCAATGTGTTTGATCTGCTGGAGGCCGACCTGATGATCGTGAACGATCTGTCCGATTATTATGACAGGAATAAGTTTCCCGCAAATGTGAAATTTACCGGATCCCTGTTTTCTATTCCCGATGACAATGCTTCGATAGGTCCGGAGATCATGGAAGTTTTTGATCCAAAAATCAAAAAACCGAAGATTTTTTGTTCCTTTAGTAGCTCCGGTTCGGAGGAAATGCTCAAGGAAGTCATAGAGGTTTTTGCATTCGGTCCGGGGCAGGATTGGAATGCCGTGATACTTTCGCCCCACTTTCCGGTCGAAAAAGCAAGGAAACTTTTGGGGGAACGCCGGGGCGTCCATATCACTGACAAGTTTGTTCCTGCGCTGAAGATAAACGCGATGGCCGACGTTACGATAAGCCACGGAGGACAGGGCACTTTGCAAACGTCCCTCTATTCGGGCGTTCCCATCGTCGGCGTCGCCGCCCAGCAGGAGCAATTCATCAACCTGTCGAATATGGAATCGCGCGGCGCAGGCATACGTATCCCGCGCGCCTGGTGGAATGCGAAAAACATCCAAAGATCGGTTCTCAGGATTCTGTCAGACGCGCGGTACAGGGAGTCTGCAATGCTGCTGAGGAAATGCATTAGATCATCGGACGGTGCGAAAAACGCGGCCGTCGCAATCTGGGAAACGATGCGGTATTTGGCTGGATTGCCGCGTCCTGCGGGTTCGCAATGACAAGGGGGAGAACAGCCGTCTCCCACGCGTCATTGCGAGAAGCGAAGCAACGAAGCAATCCAGTAATATTTCCCCCTCGTCATTGCGAGCGTGCGAAGCAATCCATTCCCCCCATCGGCTACGCGTCTGCGATCAAGCTAAATGCTGACTGCGCACTTTCAAAGTTATTCATGTATAGTCAACTCGCTTTATATTTTGCGGCTTTTTTAGGCATTCAAAGCCTGAATATTCAGCGTTCTTATGCGGCAAATGCCAAGCGAGTTGGCTATATATTGGATAATTCAGCTCTGCTCGGCTTCTTGATTTTTTCGGATGATTTGGATAGAGTTCGGACTGGAAATAGTAGACCAACCTAGACATGCCCGTGTGGCGGAATGGTAGACGCGGCAGACTCAAAATCTGTTGTTTGCAAAGACTTGGGGGTTCAAGTCCCTCCACGGGTACCAGGCAAAAGCTCATTAGAGATTATCAACAAGGGATTTTATGTCGCGTCGTTTGGCGGGCGCTCTGTCGGGCGATCGAGTGAGAGAAGCGGATGGAGTTTTTTCCTGCACTTTCACTTCGGCCACTGGTTTTCCATAGCCAAATGCGGTGAGCATAAAATTTCGCCAGGCGATGGCCGGAAGAACTCCTCCGGTGACCTTTTGATTCATTGGAGTGTTATCGTCGTTTCCGGTCCATACTCCGGCGACCAGTGGATAGGCAAAACCTATAAAACTTGCGTCTCTGCTGTCGTTGCTGGTTCCGGTTTTTCCATAGCAAGCGATAGGAAGCTGCGCTCGTTTTCCAGTGCCGCGTTCCATTAGGGCTTTCATCATTGTTCTCATTTTTTCGCAACTTTGCTGAGAAACGACTCTTTTGTTTTGTTTTCGATAGGCGCGGTATAAAGTTTTTCCGCGCTGAGTTTCAACGCTAATAATTCCGAACGGCGTCATTTTAACGCCGTCGATCATGGTTGTTCCATAGGCGGCGGTTATTTCCAACAGATTGACTGCGCTTGCCCCCAGCGCCGAAGCGAAATTCTGTCCGATTTCGCTCGTAATTCCCAGTTGTTCAGCTTTATCCGCTATGGCGTTCATTCCGACTTTCTGGGCCAGTCTTACGGTGCATGTGTTGACAGACTTCACGAATGCATCCAGCATGCTAATGCTGCCGACACTCCTGTAATGGTAGTTTTTGGGAGACCAGTTACCGATGGTAATGGGCGAGTCGCTCAGGTGATCATGGATATCAAAACCACGCTCAAGCGCCGTCAAAAATACGAAATATTTAAATGCGGATCCGAAAGACCGCAGTGCAAGAGCTCGATTGTATTGGCTCGTACCGTAGGTGTGCCCACCCACCATTACGCGAACCGCACCGGTTTTATCAAGGGCCACCATTGCCATTTGGCTAGCGCCGTTTTTAAAACCATACTCATTTAGAACATTTCTCACTATATAGGTCGCATTTTTTTGCAGTTTAGAATCCAGGGTAGTTCTGACGACCAGATCCTCATCGTCGATGCCGACCAATTCTTGCACCTGCTCCAACGCCCAGTCGGTAAAATATCGATTTTCATCCATTGGAATGGAGGGCCTGCTGAGTCTTTCTTTCTCGAGCAGAGCTTCCTTCATTTCATTTTCGGAAATATATCCGGCTTCCACCATGCAGGATAGTACCAGATTAGTTCTCTGGTCGGATTTATCTATATTGTAAAACGGCGAATATGTGGCTGGAGATTTCAGAACACTGGCCAGTTTTGCTGCTTCATATAGCGTTATTTGAGAAGCTTTTTTCCCGAAAAATCTGTAGGCGGCCGCGTCTATTCCATAGGCGCCTCCTCCGAAATATACCCGATTAACGTAGATGGAGAGTATTTGTTTTTTCGTGAATTTTTTCTCCAGCCACAGGGCCAGAATAAATTCCTGTACCTTGCGTTTTATGGACCTACTCTGCGACAGGAAAAGATTTTTCGCCAATTGCTGCGTAAGCGTCGATCCCCCTTGAACAATTCTTCGATTCAGAATGTTCGTCCACATGGCGCGGGTGATTCCCAGAAGATCGACGCCACAGTGTCTGTAGAATCTTCTGTCCTCAATCGCTATGATGGAGTCTGCGACATATTTCGGCAAACCATCGATTTTTACCACATTTCGGAACAAATCTCCGTAGACGGCTATCGTTTTTCCGTCGTAGGATTCGAAAATTATGCTTGCTCGCCGTCCCTTGGTCTCCAAATTATCAAGATCGGGCATATCGTGTATAAAAAATAGAAAAACGAAGAAACCAATTACCGAGGAAAATATTGCGGACGAAATAATAAAACTATAAAACTCCCCCCGGCCTGCGGAGAACAATTTCCTTTTTTTGCGAGACATTAGGCATCCAAATTAACGACGTTCAACGCATTTTCTTGTATGAAATCTCGACGCGGTTCGACGACCTCTCCCATCAAAGTTGAAAAAATTTCGTCCATTTCTTCCAGATGCGAGAATTTTACCTGCATTAATACTCGAGCGTTTGGATCTATCGTCGTCTCCCAGAGCTGCTCGGCGTCCATCTCTCCGAGACCTTTATAGCGACTGATGGTAATGCCTTTCCTCGCGTTCGTCATAAATTTATCGAAAAGATCTATCGGAGATTTTACGATGGTTACTGTATCTTTCACTTTCAGTTCGGCGTTTCCCTGCAAAAAAGAAGAGAAAACTTCCAGCTCCGCCGACAAATTCCGCACCTCGTGCGACTCGAAAATCGTTTTTGACACTTCGAATTTTTCAGTGACATTTCTCAGCGTTTTACTAAACGTATAGGAGTTCTCGTCTCTATCGATGCTCCACTCTCCATGTTCTATTCTTTGCAGATGATTGCATATGGTGCTGTCGGACAAATCGTGATTCCGCATAAATCCAAGCAGTAGCAAACTTTCCAACAGAAAAGCGTTGTTTATCTTATTGTTTATATGCGCGACGGCATTTTTGATCTTTTCTGATTTCAGAATAAAATCACGAATATCGTTGGAAGCGACAACTTCTCCGTTCGCCAGTTTCAGCGACGATATGGGAACGATAGAATCCAGGAGATAATCCTCCAGCGCCTGTTCATCCCTTATATAAACCTGGGAAGTTCCGCGCTTCACTTTATACAACGGAGGTCGAGCAATGTAGAGGTATCCCTTTTCGATGAGCGGCCTCATCTGCCTGAAAAAAAACGTCAGCAAAAGCGTTCGTATGTGACTGCCGTCCACGTCCGCGTCGGTCATGATGATAATTTTATGATACCTGGTTTTTTCTACGTTAAAATCCTCTCCGATGCCAGTGCCTAGAGCCGAAATTAGAGTTCCAATTTCCGCGGAAGAAAGAATTCTATCAAAACGTGCTCTCTCCACGTTTAGAATTTTCCCACGCAGCGGCAATATCGCCTGGGTACGACGATCGCGCCCCTGTTTTGCCGTGCCACCGGCGCTATCTCCCTCGACGATGAAGACTTCGCTAAGAGCTGGGTCTTTCTCCTGACAATCGGCAAGTTTTCCGGGCAAAGATGAGATCTCCAGAGAATTTCTACGACGGGTCAACTCCCTCGCTTTTCTCGCCGCCTCCCTCGCCGTGGCCGCTTCAATAATTTTCCCCATGACGTTTTTGGCTTCAGAGGGTTTTTCTTCAAACCAGGTGGCAAGCGCGGCGTTTACCACACTTTCCACGACTCCTCGCACTTCAGAAGACACCAGCTTATCTTTGGTTTGCGACGAAAATTTTGGATTCGGAACTTTAACCGACAAAATACAGGTCAGTCCCTCGCGGGCGTCGTCTCCCGTGGGAGCGACCTTCTCTTTTTTCATGTTTTCCGCAAGATAGGCGTTGACGGTTCTTGTCAGAGCGTTTCTAAACCCGGCCAAGTGAGTACCGCCGTCCGCCTGCGGGATGTTATTGGTATAGCACAGCATGGTCTCGTGATAACTATCTGTCCATTCGAGGACGACCTCCGTGGTTATTTCGTCTTTTACGGCACAGATATAGATCGGAGCATCTATGAGCGGATTTTTGCTGCGATCCAAATGCCTAATGAATTCCTTTAAACCGCCCTCGTAGTGAAAATCAACGACGCGCGGATCTCCGTCGGTTCGCTCGTCTTTCAATATTATGTGAACGCCGGAATTTAGAAAAGCCAGCTCCCGCATGCGATGTTCCAGAGTCGAAAAAACGAATTCCGTCGTTTTAAAAATGATGGATGACGGCCAAAATTTTACCATCGTTCCAGTTTTGGTTCCGCCATCTCCGACAACGCTGAGCGGCGCACTCGCAACTCCGTCGCGGAACCTCATGAAATATTCCTTGCCGCCGCGCCAGATCGTCAGATCCAATCGATCCGAAAGAGCGTTGACAACCGAAACTCCAACGCCATGCAATCCTCCGGAGATTTTATAGGAATTTTGATCGAATTTTCCGCCGGCGTGCAGATGCGTCATGATTACCTCGGCGGCGGACACTCCTTCCTCCGAATGAAGGTCCGTTGGTATGCCCCGTCCGTCATCCAGAACGGATACGGAACCGTCTCTGTGGATTGTTACTTCGATCGATTTACAATAACCGGCCAAAGCTTCGTCGATCGAATTATCCACAACCTCGAACACCATATGATGCAGACCGGTGCCGTCGTCCGTATCTCCGATGTACATTCCGGGACGCTTCTTAACGGCGTCCAACCCCCTGAGCACCTTAATGGACTCGGCATTATAATCTTCTTCTTGATTTACCATAAAAAATCCAGCGCGTTTAACAAATATATTCCTAGTGTATCACCATCGAGACCGGAATAAAAGAAGACTGCGAGAAAGGATTACGTCATATTGGAGTGATTTCAAAAACGAGTTTTGACATTTTCGTTTTAACTAAATACATTAGAAATCAATTGAGTAATACACATTTAGAGCGCATGGTTGAGTTTACTGAGGACAGAATTTTAGGCGGCAAGATAAAGCTTTTTCAGCCAAAAGATGGCTATAGGGTGGCCATAGATCCAATTATTCTAGCGAGTTTTATAAATCCACAGCCGGGTCAAAAGATTTTGGATGTGGGATGCGGAGTGGGAACTATCTCTTTGATTTTAAAGATGAAAGAGACACTGTCAGAGGTAACTGCCGTGGACATTGATGAAAAAATGTGCGAAATCTGCCAACGAAATTCGGAGGCGAATTCGCTGAAAATAGAAATCATAAATCTAGGAATAGAAAGTTCGGCATTGGAGCACAGATTATTCGATCAGATCGCGACAAATCCTCCTTTTTTTGAAAAAAAATCGGCGAGAATTTCTAGATCCAAAGAATTGGCCAATTTTGAAACCATTGATCTTGTCGACTGGATTGCATTTTGTTTCAAAAGATTAAAAAATGGCGGCATTTTTTCGATAATTCACAGGGCGTCTCGCCTGGGGGATATCCTGCGCATTTTGAAAAATCTCGCAGGAGCAGTTCAAATTACTCCGATTTTCCCGAAAAACAATTGTGAAGCGAGTCGTGTCGTAGTATGTGCCAAAAAATCCTGCAGATCTGAAACAAAAATATTACCTGGGATTGTTGTTCATAACGATAACTGCAGTTATTCTGATGTAGTGTGCAAAATATTGGAAGGATAAACAATGATAGACGTTCTAATAATCGGCAGCGGGCCGGCCGGGTGCACTGCGGCAATCTACGCCGCGAGAACCGGCAGATCTGTTAAAATAATTGCCGGACCAAAATATGGAGGCCAACTTACGATTACCTCCTATGTGGAAAATTATCCAGGCTTTGTCGATCCGATATCCGGCTCAGTGCTAATGGATCAAATGAGACGACAGGCAGAAAGAATGCAGGTGGAAATAATAACCGACTCCATCGTTTCAGTTGATTTTTCTCAAAGGCGGTTTATTTCCCTTGGAGAATCGGGAGTTTCATATGAAAGCAAGATCCTAATTGTTGCGACGGGGGCCAATGCAAAATGGCTCGATCTTCCCGGCGAGAAAAAATACCGCGGATCGGGAGTTTCCGCCTGTGCCGTCTGCGACGGATTCTTTTTTCGAGATAAAGACGTTGCTGTAATAGGTGGCGGAAACGTGGCCGTTGAAGAGGCGATCTTTTTAACGAACTTCGCAAAAACCGTTACTTTGGTTCATCGAAGAGACAAACTTCGCGCCGAAAGGATTATGCAAAGCCGATTATTCGAAAATCCAAAAATTGAAGTGATGTGGAACACGAAGGTGGTCGATATACTCGGCGACGGCAACAAGGTTACAAACCTGCAGTTGGTCAATACAAAAAGCAACTTTGAGATTAAAAAACCAATTGACGGCGTTTTTGTGGCCATAGGTCATAAACCGGAGACCTCCCTCTTTAAGAGCGGACAATTGGAAATTGATGAAAACGGCTATATCGTTGTGGACAAGACGAGCACTCACACGTCGGTTCCCGGAGTTTTCGCTGCGGGAGATGTTTGCAATCCCAATTATCATCAGGCAGTGGTTTCTGCCGGACAAGGATGCATGGCGGCCCTCGATGCGGACAAATTTCTGTCCGCCAACCGCTAGGCGCTGATTTTGGCCGGCTGGAATCTGTCCATGAATTTAGATTGGTACGAAGAAAACAACATTCCGTTGGAAAAAAGCGTGGGAGTGGACGAAGTCGGACGCGGATCCCTTGCCGGACCGGTGATGGCCGCGTCGGTGTGGCTAAACTCCGAATTGGTTTCCAAATTAGAGGAAAGCGGTTTGGAAGTTCGTGATTCTAAAAAAATGACAGCACCGCAGAGAAAAAAAGTTGTGGACTGGATAAAATCTCAACCGAAGGAAACAATACGATTCGCCACCGCTTCCGCAACGGCGGAGGAAATCGATGATCTTAACATATTAAAAGCGACCCTGCTCGCAATGAAACGATCCTACGACCGCCTTGGTATTTCTGTGGAATATGTGCTGATAGACGGCAACAAAGCTCCAGCAATACCAAATACAAACGTGCGAGCCTTCGTAAAAGGCGACGATAAAGTTCTATCCATTTCGTTGGCTTCCATAGTAATCAAAGAATATCGAGACAATTTCATGCGGAAATTAGCGTTGGAATATCCAGACTACAGATGGGAAACAAACGTTGGGTACGGATCCGCCCAGCATATGCGGGCGATTCTGGAACACGGAGCGACATCGTATCATCGAAAAACTTTCGCTCCCATCAAAAATCTAAAAAACATGGAGCTGCCTCATGTAGCCGATTGAAGTACGGAGTTTTTGGCGTAAGTGCCAAATTATACACGAATCACACGTTGAAAATGCGATTTTTATTTTCTGGATTGCTTGTATGGTCTCATATTGTGGAGGGATGGATTTATTTCCATGGGGCCGGGTATAAACCTTACGCTTTAGCGTGAATTGCTTTAGCATTCTAGTAGTTGTAAGCTGAGGCATGAACAATACTCGAGAAAGATACGCCAAAGGTGCCTACA
>JAIRMS010000020.1 GCA_031258475.1 Holosporaceae bacterium | reverse complement strand
TTCGCCATCCAGCACCGCAAGGCAGTTTGCTGAGTCCGCTTGGACAGTCCTCAGCGGAGAACCTTACTCCATCTTCACCGTGCCTTCTCTTGGCACACCACAAAATATCTTACGGCCTCCTGCGCTTTCAAAGTGATTCATGTATAAGCAGCCGTTTGATTTCTTCCACATTTTCAGTAAATTTAATGAGGAGAGAAATTAGTTCCTTTTTTTTGTCCGGGTTTTTCCCGATGAATTTGTCAATTTTTCTGGCTATATCGTAGTTAATTTGATCTAGATACAGGATTATTTTACTGCAGTTTGGTGAAACGTCTGCATGGTTTTTTTCTGCCATGGATTCGTCAATGCCCGTTAATGATAGGAAAAATATAAACACGGTGAATCTGCGCAAAGACCGGCGGATTGATGTTTCTTTTAGTCTAAATGAAAGCTGCATTTAAAAATCCTTGCTTGTTAATCGTCCATTGTTTTGTTGTAGCGAATCGTCGGAAGAAGTATCTGTAGGACTCTCATATTCTTCCTCTCCAGCCCTTATAAAGCTTGAGGTTAGCGTTTCTTCGACTGATTTTTCGGCCGCATTTTTTCCCAGTAGTGAGTCAGCGGAGGCAGTTTCTGTTTCCGTCTCCTGTTCTTTCTGAGAAGAATCCCAATGCTCAGAAACAGATTCGGTATTTTCATCCGGTTCATCCGGAGTTTCTTCGCTCGTCGTTTTTTCCTCTGTTAATGGGGAGTCTTCTCTAGTTTTTTTTGCTCCAGGTTTTTTAATTTTTTTCTTTTTACTTCGTGAAACGTTCGTTTTAGAAAGATTGGTTTCTTCTTCGGCGCTCTCTTCACCAGATTCTTCATCGTCATTCTTTGAATTTTCGGTGTCTTCGGATTCTTCTTTTGAAGGAGAGTCTTCTTCCGCATTTTCACTTGATTCGTCAGAAGAATCGTTTAGTTTTACGCTTTTTGGGGGATTTCCAGAGGAATCAGTTTCATCAGCCTCTGTGGTATCGTGTTGATTTTCTTCCTCGGTTGTTGAGGGTTCGTCGTCATTGTCTTCGGACACTTCCCGATCATTTTCGGCATCAGGGGATTTGTCTTCCTCTGTTTCATTTTCCTCTTTATTTTTCGAACGTTCGGTTCTTTTTCGATTTCTATTGTCCGAAGAATCTTCGGAATCATTCCCGGTTTCATTGTCCTCGTTACCATCTTCTTGTTGGTTTTCGGCATTTTCCTGATCGTCGTCGTTTTCGTTGTTATCGTCTAAACTTGAAGAATCTTCTCTATTCGATTTTCTTCGACGTTTTTTCCTATTTCGATCATTATCGTCGGAGTCTTCTCCGTCATCTTCATTGTCGCCGTCTTGATCTTCAGCATCTTCCTGATCGTCTCCGTCGTCTTCATCATCTATTTCTACCGAATTTCTTTTTTTTGATTTTTTCCGAGATTTTTTGCCGTGTCGATCATCATCGTCGGAATCTTCTCCATCCTCCTCATCTTGATCGTCGGAATTTTCCTCGTCCTCATCGTCGTCTTCCACTTCAATCGAAGTTCTTTTTTTAGACTTTTTCCGAGATTTTTTTCCTTCTTGTTCGGAGTCTTCTTCATCATCGTTTTCGTCGTCCGTGGCGCTCGACTTTTGATCTTCCTCACCTTCGGAAGTTATTGTTTCTGTTGTTTGAGGAGCATTTACATCCAGCTGTGAGACAACTCCGTCCGTAGGAATAGGAGAATCATTCTGTGCTTCCTCCTGACTGTTCGAGTCTACTTCTTTGCCAACCTCACTTTCCTCATCTTCGTTTTCGTCGGCGTTAGTGGGATTTTCGTCAGAGTTCTTTTCTTCCTCTCCGCCTGTTTCTTCATCTTTCTCTTCTTCTCCATTTTTATCGGCAGAATCATCGGCGACGAGAGGCGTTTTGACCGAATCACCACGCTCCGAAGACGATTTTCTTCGACGTTTTTCCCTATTTCGACCATTGTCGTCGGAGTTTTCTCTGATATCGTCATCGTCGTTGCCTTGATATCCGTAGTATTTCCGATCGTTATAGCCTTCTTCTCCATTTCCATCGGCAGAATCGTCGGCGACTGGAGGCGTTTTGACCGAATCACCACGCTCCGAAGGCGATTTTCCTGAGAGTAAACTATCCATTTTTTCGAGTGATTGATGTCCTTCTCCGTACAGGGCGTCCATTTTTCTTTGCTCACGCCCAGAGTAATTTTTACTTCTATACAGTAGACGGTGCATATTCGCTCCAACTCGCTGATAATTAGACAAAACCGCGATCGCACAATAGCAATCTCCAACGAGAATAACGACAAATAGGATTGATATTTTGGTTAATATCTTTTTAAAATATAGCATAGCATCCCGTATTGCGTTTGTATATTTTAGCAAAATAACAGTTAAAAAACTGTAAGTTCTTGTCAAAATTTTGATTTTATCTACAATGCAGAATATATCTGCCCATGTCCTTATGCGTGGAATTAATTAAAAATTAATATAAATTATCCTTGTTTTTGTGTCTTTTTTGTGTGAATAATATCTCTGGTCGATGGACAACGTACATGAAAACCTGGTCTAAGACTGATTTGGTTGGTTTGCTTTTTGCGATTTTCGGAATATTTTCCCTTATATTTTCGAATTCCGGCTGGTTAACGTCTGCTTTCTGTTTAACCGCTGCGATACTCCTCCTACACGGCATCTATGATGCTAGATACGATTCCGCAAAGTATACGGACATTCTATGTCACTATCAAGCAGTGCTGTCGTCTTCGGGAGATGGATGGATTGCATGGAATATTGACGACGAATATGTGGGTTCTTCAAAAAAATTAAGAGAGTTGTTTGGAATTAAACAGAGCTCCAACATTTACATGGTTGATATTCTGTCGTCGATAGAACTGGATGATGCAGAAAATTTGTCTCTTAATTTTAACAGATTAAAAAAACTGGGAACTAACTTTAAGTTATCAGCAAAAACCATATCAGATGGAAATAGGATAGAGATCAACGGCTCGCGCATGATCATAAACGGTCTGGAGACAATATTGCTTTGGTGCTCAGACATCACGAAATCTGCCGGTTTAATTACTTCCATGAAGCAAAAATTAGATTCCGCCGAACAAACGCTGAATTCCATGTATGAAATCCTCGACGCTCTGCCAATGCCAATCTGGCGGCGCAATAAAAATTTAAAGATCGTCTACTGCAACAAGACCTATTCCGATTACCTGAATACCAGCGTCGAAAAAATCTTGACACATGGCATGCCGCTGGTGGCGGGAACTCTGTTTGGTCAGGGGCACTCGCTTGCGGAAAACGCCAAGAAAAGCAATCGACCGCAGTCCATATCTCAATCTATCGTAGTTAACGGAATTCGCAAGAAAATATTCCTGCGCGAATGTCCAACCGTCGGTGAAAATTTTGTGGGATACGCCACCGATATAACGGCGGAAGAAACTCTTACAACCGATCTTGATAGGATCATGACTGCCAACTATGAAGTTCTGGAAAATCTTTCGACGGCAATTGTGATATTCGGAGAAAATACCAAGGTGGTTTTTTTCAACAGCGCCTACCAACGTCTTATGAAATTAGAGGCAGGATGGCTGCATTCCAAACCGACCTATGCGGAAGTTCTCGACGAATTGAGAAACAATCGGCATCTGGCGGAACAGGCTGATTATCAAGCGTTTAAGAAGTCTCAGCTGGCGTTGTTCACATCTGTTATCACTTCCACCCAGGAATTAACATATTTGCCCGATGGAAAAACGCTGAGGCTTACCATGGCGCCCTATCCTCTTGGCGGACTGCTGTTTACCTATGAGGACGTTACGGATTCCCTCGCGCTCCAGCGCAAAAACAACACACTGCTTGCGGTGCAAAGGGAAACCATCAACAATTTATACGAAGGCATAATGGTTTATGGCAGCGATAATCGTCTGAAGATCGTAAACAATGCGATACTGAGAATATGGTGTTTCGATAAATCGGAGCCAGATCTGAGAGGAATGCACATTTCAGAAATATTGGATCATATTAAAGACGAGCTGGACTATGGATCTGATTGGAAAGAATTCCGTGAAAATGCCGTGAGTAACCTGACCGATAGAATTACTAAAACCGGAAAATTGATTAAAAAAAATGGCTCCACGGTGCTGTTTTCGTATATTCCGCTGCCGGACGGAGCTCATATGCATAGTTTCATCGATATTACCGATGCCTATGAGGTTGAAAAAGCCGTAAAAGAAAAAAATCAGGCGCTAAAAACTGCGCAGGACTCAAGATTAGAGTTTGTTTCCGGAATTTCAACGGAACTAAAGGAACCTCTTAGCGCGCTGATCGGTTTTGCCGAGCTGCTGTTTAATCAATACTTTGGCACACTTAATAAAAAGCAACTTGAATATTGTCAGTATATACTGGGCGCGTCGAATCAACTGTGTCAACTCGTTAACGATCTGCAGGAAATGGTTTCCATAGACATTGATTCCACCAGTCTCAATCTTTCGTCGTTTCCTATGGAAGACACGATAGAAGAGGTCCTCGGTAGTTTGGAGAAAAGAATTAACGAAAAAAGTATAAACGTAATAAAGAATTATCCAGAACAAAAAACAACGTTCCACGGGGATAAAACTCGCATAAAACAATCGATATATAACATACTAACCAACATTATGCTCGTTACGCCGCCGAGCGGAAAAATAAACATTATGGTTACGGTCGACGACAAAGAACTGAAAATCGTCATGAAAAGTATAGAATACTCACGCGGCGAGAACTGGAAAATCTTCAAACGATCTGTAAAAAGAAACTATTTTTTCAGCAGCGAAGACGAGGGCATCAGCATGCCATTCGTGAAATCGCTGATAGAGCTACACGGCGGAACGCTAAAAATTAACTCCAACGTTGAAGAAGGAACCTGTGTCATCTGCGCGCTACCTATCAGCTCGCAGAGGGACAGCAAGGTTCCATTTCAACGGAGCAATACTATCAACTTTCAACAGGTCATAAACTCCTAGGTCCAAGTATTGCTCTGTGAGTTTCGTTGCCATCAAATCCCCAGTTCCCAATCCTGAAGGCGAAACAGTGCTTCAAAGGGAACTCCACTCCTCCTTATTCATGGATTCAATAAGGTCGTTCAGTTGAGCAAGTACGTCGGATGTATATCCAAGTGGTTTTCGTTCATTATCCAAAGAACCACCTCCGATAGTACCCAATTCCGCTATCTCCGTAAGAGTAAGCAAACCAAGAAACCAGATGTTTCTGGTGGCAATTCCGTACCGATAATCGCAGTTCATGAGGTTTCGTGTAGAAAGTCCAACAACCATGAGGTGCTTACTCCTAGATTCGGGATCTCCGTTTCCAGTGTCAGCTGCGAAATGCAAGTATACTTTCAATAGGCTATATTTATTGGTCGTGCGCAACAGAGTTTGATATTTGGGGAATCTGTATCTTCTTTTGAACAGTTGAAAGCCGGAGCGAGCGTCGATGGTATCGGAAAACTTTACAAATAGTGGAAAGAGGCCGATATCAAGGGCTGCGTGTTCGCCATCTAACAGGGATCCACCGTTTGTCGTAGGCACAACGCCGTCATTTGCTACAGTTGCCAACGTCCCGTTGAGGATCAATAGTGCATTACGTATGTTGAGCATAAGGACACGATTTTTACTATTAATCGTACGTGATATTAACACGTGCGGAATAGCAACACATTTGACTACGGGTGTACCCGACACAGCAGTATCTCTGACGCCAGGCCTTTCCGCAACATCTATAGGAAGAGCGTCTGAAACTCCCCGCATACCAGCAACAGCTGCAGGAAGATCTATAGGGCGAAAATCTATCACCGTGACAGTCGCTTTCTTCAACGGTTCAGCATTCGAATGTCGCATTCCCTCACAATCCGAAGCTAACAAAACGCCCGCTCCTAAAAACATATTAAACAGTTCTTTCTTTTTTAGAATCATCATTTTTTTCACAAGTTTAAACATAATGCGTATATCATACTTACAAATAAAAGCAACCAAGAATTTCCCCACTATAAAATCGCCGACAGAGCTACACGGTGGAACGTTGAAAATCAACTCCAACGTCGAAAGAAGGAACCCTGGTTATCTGCTATCTGCCAAATCAATCAAACAATCCACAAACGGGTGATTGCTTGCAGTGGTTACGTTTATGTGATATGTTGGCCCCACTGTATTATTTGGGCAGACATAATAAATTGAACCTAATCAGAAATGTTATCACCATCGGTGGATGGACGCTGGCCTATCGTGTTGGAAGTTTCATCAGAGATATAGCACAGTCCTATATTCTCGGCGCTGGCCTGTTTTCTGATGTTTTCTCTCTTTCCTTTAAATTCGCAAATTCATTGAGAAAATTGTTTGCGGAAGGGGCTTTTAACGCCTCGTTTCTCCCCATTTTTTCTAGTTCTCTAAAGGACAAAGGTCACGCCGAAGCTCAAAAAATCGCTTCCCAAATATTTACCTGGCTGACCCTTATGGTTTCGTTCTTTTCAATTGTTTGTCTAATCTTCTTCAGAGAGATCATGGGAGGATTCGCCGCTGGCATAGATCCGTCCGGCGAAAAATTCGAACACCTGGTTTCCATCGGAAGAATTTGCTCGCCATATGTGGCCGCTTCGTTTCTGGCTGCAATGTTCGGAGGAATTCTTAATACGCTGAATCGATTCGCCATGCCGGCTGCCGCACAGCTGATCCTGAATATTTTTGTGGTCATCGCGTTGTTTTGCGGTCCTCTTTTTTTCCCCAGCACTGCCTACACAATGGCCTGGGCGACGTTTCTGAGCGGTGCGGCGCAGGTTCTTGTTCTATGGATTAGCGTAAAAGGCTGTGGATTCAATATACGCTTCGATTTTTCCTCGAGAACAGAAGAAGTGAAAATCTTTTTTAAAAAATTGATTTCCGGCGCCGTTGGATCAGGCGTACTGCAGCTGAATATATTGACAGATTTCGTTGTATTGTCGTTTTTGCCGACCGGAGCGATCTCATATTTTTATTACGTGGATCATATTCACCAGTTTCCCATAGGAATTCTAGGAATTGCGTTCAGCACCGCCCTATTGCCACCGTTGACCCGGGCGATTCATGAGAAAAACAACGCTATGGCCCAAAAACAAATGAATTTAGGGCTTCTATTCGCTTTCATATTTACTTTTCCAATAACAGTAATTCTTGTATCGCTCAGCGAACCAGTTATAGGCGCAGTTTATGGTCGCGGAAATTTCACCGACGAGCATGTCGCGGCAGCCTATCCGGCATTGACCGCGTTCTCGTTTGGGCTGCCAGTGTACATGGCGACCAAGGTATTTTCCGCGGCTTTTTTTGCTAACAAAAATACTCGGATTCCTCTGAAAGGTGGAATTATCGCAATCTGCGTGAATCTATTGTTCATTATACTACTTACGCCCTGCATGAAACATACAGGAATCGCCTGGGCCACCACCCTGTCCTCCTGGAGCAATTGGATCTATCTCGCCACAAGATTGAAAAAACGCTGCAAAATTCATCTGGACGAATACACGCTAAAAGAATGCGGGAAGCAGGTTTTGATTTCTCTGATTATGCTGGCGTCGATTTTACTCATGAATAATTTCGCAGATCCATATTATTTGAATGGAGGAGCAGAGAGAAACGTCGCATTGTTGTGCGTTTCCGGCATTGCCACATTGATATTCCTGGCAACGGGAAAAATCACAAATGCTTTCTCTTTTATGAAAGAAATCAGATCAATCGATACGCACAAATCCCTCTAGAAGGGGAATTGGCTCGAAAAAGGCTATTTTTAGAATACACCATCAGGGGGTAACTCCGGCAAACAGAATCTTTTGAGCGCCCCTAAATCTTCGACGTTATCAAGGGGTAAACACCAATCATTTATTTTTTGTAAATAATGTGTTGCATTATTCTAAACTTTAACTATAATGAAGAGTGTTCATTACATGCGGCTTGGTTTAGGCTGTCGTAGTTTTGCGCGAGATGATCGAGGGTTCGAAAGATTAACCTCCTTATCCTCATTTCGGATCCTAGTTTCGTTTGCAAAGACAGTAGACCGTGCCGCATGGCACCGGATGTTGATCTTGTGCGGTGAACAAAGAGTTCTGGTTAGTGTTTCATTCTTTCAAGTATGGTGGACGAGATTTTGTCGTCCTTGTCTTTGCTGCCGCGGGATGAGCCGAATTCGAAGCTGTAGGCGTCTTTGAGACAGGCTCCGAAAATCCCGGCCACCGTGGATATAATGCCCACAACTTCACCGGGAAGATCTCCTTTGTAGGACGTCAACGTCAATATGCAGAAAATCAGTCCAAGCGCCGCTCCGACCACCATGATGTTCAATCTTTTGTTACGGCCGCAGGCGTTTATCACATTGACTTTGCCGTTGTTATTTGTGCCCGGCGCATCGGAGCCGGCGCGATTATCCACCGCGTGCGAAATTTCGTTTTTCACGGATTTCACCGAATCTAAAGTTATTTTTTCTATGGTCATTTTTTCCTCCTTAATTCATAAAAATAATGCGAGCCGAAAATTCTCCTCGGCTCGAGATAGGCCGCCCAAAACGGCTTTGCGGATTTTTCATGATAATGATCGCATCCATCCGTCAGATCCGGCCATTTTTCCAGCAGAACATTTTCCGCCGTTTCGAGACAAATCCTAAAGACGGAATTTTCCTCGCTAATTTTTTTTATTGTTTCACAGTTTGTATCGTTCGCATTCCAGCAAGAAAATTGATACGGAGCGAGGCATACCTCGGCTATCGTTTGCGCGAAATTTTTATTTTTCCTGTTTACGATAACGTTGGCTATGGCAATCAGAGGAGCTAGTCCGAATTTGTATAGCTCTCCCCTACCCTCCCCGTATATTGTTCTTGCGAAGACGTCCAGATCATTTTTTGAAAATTTCATGATTCCTCTTTTATAAAATTAATTGTGATTAGGTTTGTTTTCTGCTGATGCAGAACGGCGTTGCTTTTGTACAGCGCCGTTTCCTCAGTGTTTTTGTTGATTACTTCTATTTTGCAGAATCCGTTTTTTAGCTCGTCGTAAAGATTGGTTTTCTGAGATTCCGAAAAATTCTTTACTCCAACGAATTGATAGCCGGATTCAGACGGTTGATCTTTTGTCGGATCGATTCCTAGATTTCGCATTGCACTCAGCGGAGATATGCGCAGGCACAGCTGTTTTCCGTCGTGCACGACTCGAAAGACGCAGGATTCCATCAGCTGCGGATGCATTCCGTATTCGAACATTCCGCCGTATGGATAGATCTTGCACTTTGCAAACGTGTTCTCATGCTTCAATGTGCCACTTTGATCAGCAATTTCTGATATCGATTGGGAACAGATGAGAAATTCTTTTTCGAAAAGATGATCCGATGAAAAATTCATTTGGTAGTCGCCAAAATCCTTTCCGATAAACGTATCGATCTCGTTTTCCAACGAATATTTTCCGGTATTTTCGAAATCGACGACGATTTTCGAGCAACAGGATTTGGGATTTTGCACCTGCGACTGCAAATCGATTCTCGGAGCGCCGTAGAGCGATATTCGATCCAAAAATTTCGAATTTTCGACGCGCTCTACGGTTGCATCGCTCGCTGCGGCAACCCGCGTGATGCTGGCGTTCAGCGCGATTGAATCCGGCCAGGAGTTTGCCACCGCTCCATGGCAGTCGTCCTCCTTTGATTCAAAGACGACGCAAGTCGACAGATTTTCGTCCGTATCGGGAACGTCTGCAAAATCGTGGTAATACCCGGTGGATAATGCTCTTATTCCTCTTGTGATTGTCATGATTGCTCCATTTCAAAATCCGGTAGAGTCACTTCTCGGGTAATTACTCGCGCGGTGTTCAGCGGATGAAGAAACAGCCTGATTTTCGTCGCATGTTTCCTCAGCTCGTCCTTCAGCTCGCCGCTGGTGCGAGCAACCGTTCGTGATAGAACATCGATCTGCTCTTCCGGAGTGTTTTTAATTTCAATTTTCTGCACGATATCCGATGGATTTACGGTGCTCGCGTCGTCGGACACGTCAATTCCATAGGAATTTAGTCTGTCGAAACTCCGCGACAGTTTTGCAGCGCAGCATCCAATGGTGAATTTGATTACTTTTTGATCTACTCTGCCGGTAAATCGCATTCTCAGGATTTTTCCCGAGACGCGTCCACCACTGAATCTTCCGTCGTGTATCGTAATTTGATCGTCCAGGCTTGCAAAAATGAATTTTTTCGCTTCCACGCAGAAATCAATCTCCACGTTGCGGGACGAGTAGTTGATCAGCGCGATCGCCTTTTGCATCGCGTATTTGATGGCGTTTTTTCCGCGAACCGTCGAGAAGAACGACGAACTCATGTCGTTTTTCAGAGCGTCCGGAATTTTTTCGACGAAGCGCCATTTGTCCGGTTCGAAATTTTCTCCGGAAACGTGCGGAGTCATGCATTCGAAAACGTCTTCGCCGTGCCGAATTTTTTCGCTGCGTCCGTAGTAGGTAAAATTATTCCAATTCGGACGTTTTTTCGGCAGTTGAATCGCGTTCAGTCGCAGGTAAAGATTTTTCTCTCGACCATGCGGAGATGACGGATTTAAAATTCTCACGTTTACCGCTTCGATTCGCTTCTGTCTGTAGGCCCAATTGAGAATCAACTTTCCGCCGAAATAAAATCGTTTAAACTGAACTTTCTGTTTGTCCGTGGATTTCTGCACGCAAAAATCCGGAGATAGCATTGGATATCCATTTCCCAATCCGGGCACGTTTGGATTTATTTCTTTGATATCGCAGTGGGCCAATCCGTATCCGTTTCTGGCGGAAAAAATCTTTTCGATTCCCGATTTTATATTCGTGAAGGAATTGATCACGCCACTGGCAAATTTCGCGGCGATCATTGGAATAACGTCGATGATTCCGTATTCGTGCTGAATCCAGCCGGCGGACACCCTAAGATTGACGACCCGGTACGGCTCCCGCGCTATTCTCACCTTGATTGAATTTTGCAGAATTTCATTGCCGTTCACATCGAAATTTCTTCGCCCGCGATTTACATCCGACAGCGATAGTTGCCCGTCGCGCATGTCCCAGTGGAAAATTTTGTCGCTTCCCTCCAGGAAAATCGTCGGATTTTTCAGATCCCGGGAAGAGAAAAACAGGTCGTCGAATGGGATGTTATCTCCCATTGCCGCGTGGTTATCGATCGAACGATAGCACCTGAAATTCTCGCTGGAAAATTCCGATAATTTGGTCTGATAGTCGTCCGGCTCTGCGATAAATTCCAATTCCGTCGTCGAACCGCAAAAACCAACGGGAAAAGCAACGAGCCGCCCCGAAAAGAGCAGCTCCACGTCGTCTCCGTTTTGCACACCTATCTTGGCGTATTTTCTGTTCAGTAGTTTATCGGCGTCTTTCGTGCCGATGGATACTTTGGCAGCGGCGAATCCGCATTCTTTTTGGAAAATCTCCAAAGAAATTATTTTTTCGTCGCCGCGCCAATTATTTTTTTCTTCATAAAATGAAGGACTCCAGTCAAATATTAATTTCATATTCTTTCTTTTTTTTGATGGTTATTGTAGATTTAAGCTTTCACAGTCTTAGAGCACTTATGGATCTAGAGCAAAAGGGATACTACCAAGGTTTGTTTTTTCTGATGATGACAATGCTCGTCAGCTGCGCCAACGATATCGTTGTAAAATTCATGGGAGAAAGACTGCATGCCCTGGAAGTAATCTTTTTCCGTTTCTTTTTTGGATTGCTTACTCTGCTTCCCTTTGCCGTTGCCGAGGGAAAACAGGTTTTCAGAACCAAACGACTCGGATTCAATGTAATAAGGGGAATACTTGGAGCGGTTGGATTTTTCCTCTACACCTACTCCGTAATATATCTTCCTCTCGTGGAAGTCGTCACAATTCTGTGGACGATTCCGCTCTTCGTTATAATTCTATCGATCTCATTTCTTGGAGAAAAAGTTTCCTGCGTAAGATGGGCGGCCACCCTAATTGGATTTTTCGGGCTATCGTTTATCACGTTATATAACGGCGACTCGTCCGTTTCCATAAAACTTTTATATCTCGCTCCGATTGCGTCCGCGTTTCTGTTCGCAGTGCAGGACGTGATGATAAAAAAAGTCGTGGATGACGAATGCAGGATCACCATGCTGCTCTACTTCGCGATTGTCGCAGGATCCCTGTCGTTCTTCCCCGCTCTGCTTGTTTGGAAAGCGCCAACGTTCCACGAATATTCCATGCTATTCCTATTGGGAGCCGGCGGAAATATGTTGCAGTACTTTCTTTTCAGAGCTTTCAGCGCAACCGATCTGTCCGCGCTGGCGCCGTTTAGATACATGGAATTTCTGATCAGCGCCATTTTTGCATTCATCTTTTTCGCGGAAGTTCCGGGCATGAACGTTTTGATAGGAGCGCTGATCCTGATTCCCAGCACATTATACCTTGCGTACAGCGAAAAACGCTGCTCAGCAAACGCCTAGTGTCTTCTGTGGCGTGGCCTCAGCAACTCTTCCAAATCGTCCCCATGGCGACCCAATATCCTCCCATGGCGGTCGACGTCTCTCCTAAGTGAATCCAGTTCTCTAAACACGTGCTCAAATCTTCTCTCACCGAAGACATCATACGCTCCACTTCCTGGAGCAGGTGTCGTATCTCTTTCGTAAGGAGGTGGTGGCCCTCTTCTGGAAGGAGGTGATGGCGCTCTTCTGGAAGGAGGTATCCGTTCGTTTGCGGGAGGAGGCGACTGATCCGGCCCGACATCGAACTCTCCTTCGTAGTCTCGCGATCGTGGCATCCCTGACTCTCGAACATCTCCTCGTGTCCTAGGCTGCGACACAGCCAGTGAAGCTCTTCCGAAGTCAATCTCGCCGTTCTGATTAGCTTTCAAAAGAGCTGCAATTATTGCGAGCTCGTCTATGGCATCTATCGTTCTGAGGTTAAGATATGCATAACGCCTCGGTCTTCCATTAGAGTCACTGGGCACTACAAATTCAATCACTTCAACATTCTCTGGACCGAATCTCGCAGCAAGTACGGTCGCCATTCCTAGCTGCAACTCTTCTGCATTGACTTCACGCATTCCCCCAAAAAATATACTCCGGTGCGCCGTACGACCCACAGAAGCAGGCAAAGGGACCGCGTCTGTCTGAAGAGGGGTCGCCACGACAGGGACCTGATCTGGCGAAGAGAACGACACCAGGCCGTCAACGCCAAGACTCGCTAAAAAGCAACCGCATAAAACCGCTTTTTTCATATTCATTCTCCCGAACATTTCCATAGATATATAATATATATATCTTACAAACAACATATTATTATCTTTTTTTGTAAATAATCGACAAGACCGGGTAGACCACTACTTTCCGTCATTGCGAGAAGTGGAGCAACGAGGCAATCCAGTCAATCGCGGCCGGTGTATACACTTTTGCACCATCATCCCGTGGATTGCCGCGCCCTGCGGGCTCGCAATGACGAGTGTGGGACAAACGTCAGTGCACAACGAACAAAACAATGCCGCGTCGCTAGGATTGACCGTCGGGGTCGTCAATTCCATCAACGCTATTAACTCTTGGAAATCCCAGCCAAATTGTCGCATGTTTGCCTGTTCTAGCTAAGTTTTGCCTACGGCTTTTTGGTGGTCGCGCGCCATGAGAACTACAAGCTTCTCCGCGTCTATTTAATCTATCATCTCTTACATCCACATCTTCCTCAGGTTCCACCGGTGCTGACTGTTCTCGCGGGAGAACATGAATCACTCTTCCGCCAATCTCAAATTTACAACAATTCAGAAATTTCAATATTGGGAAGGCATTATCGCTTACAGTAACTTCAGCGCGCCCTCTGGATTCTCCAGACGCAGTACGTAGTAGTTCCACTGTTATAGACCCAATTACAGACTCAACTCCACAGTTGGTCACCCGCGAACAGCACTCTGCCAAACAGCGTTGCAGCGTAGTTTCCGAGATGTTTAGCGGCACATTAGTCACATGTAGTTGTGCTCCTGTGTGAGCTACGGCAGGGCGTTTTTCTTCCCGATGATCCAGCGCACGACCCATACTATTAACGTCAAGACTCGCCAAAAAACAGACGCATAAAACCGCTTTATTCATATTAATCTCCCCAAAATTTTCGTAAATATATGATATTTACACATCGTAAACAACACATTATTGCCTGTTTTATAAATAATTCGATAAATTCCTGTTACACATAGATTGCTTTGAAAGAGCGCGTTTATTTGTCGTTTCATGGATTGCCGCGTCGCTTCGCTTCTCGCAATGACGCGGTGTGGCAGAATCGTCACTGCGAGCGCAGCGAAGCAATCCATAGAAAAGTACCACGACAAAATATTGCGGGATCGCTGAAATCAGTCCTAGTCGCTGCTGCCATATGAATCATAGGAGTCGTCGTGGCTGCTATAGGATGGCACATAGGGGCTGTCTTTGTCGTCACCGGAGGGTGGCGACGAGGCTCTCCTTCCGGGGCGCATACAGCGAGCTCGCCCCTCGGTCATGGCTGGTGCAGGTCTTCTGTCGACGGGGGCTTTCCCAGCTTTGTTCTTCTTCAGCTCTAGACGAACCTCATGTCCGTCCAGCTGGACTATACGATTGTGCAGTCCTGCCGATAATATCCCTTGAGGATCCCTGAATCGAGCAACTGCGGTCCCTCTTGATTGTCCTCGAGCATTGCGAGCTATGTCCACCTGTAGCCACGAGGGTTCATTTCCGGTTAGATCCTTGCAAAGATTCATCAAAGCAACTGTCAATCTCTCAGAGCCGGTGTCATAGTTCAAACCACTCACAGTGAACTCCAGAGGTGACGGACAGGCATCTGGGTCAGGTTTGACGGAAGGGTAACCAGCAGGCTTTCGTTTCGGAGATTTGAGACCCGTGGCACTGCGCTCCTCCCCTGGCACGTAGCAGCTCGCTGGTCGGCCAGTGTCGTCTCTTACTCCAGAAGCTGTGCGAGCGAGGGGAGTGTGCGATCCTTCCCCGATTTCTGTCCTAAATCGATTCATACCATCAACACCAAGACTCGCAAAAAAACAGACGCATAAAACCTCTTTCTTCATATAAATCTCTCCAAAATTTTCGCAAATATACTATAACATTTACGCATCGTGATCAACATATTATTATTCATTTTTTCATAAATGATCCGATAAATTCGTGTAAATACAGGGTTTTGCGGAAAATCCAGTACGTGCTATGCCGTCAATTCAAGAACATGTACGGGAAAATAATCATTCCTAGCGAGTATTTGCTTTATTTTTCACGAATAACCTGCTGAATTTTTGCTATTTCCAGCTGTGATAAATAACGCGGCCCTCTTCATCTTTGATACCAAAAAAGAATGGACCAGATCCTTCGCGACTTACATCTTTCATCTCTTTCATCAGCCTTGCACCTATTCCTATAAAATTTGTTGATGTATATTTGGATATAAAATGCAAATCCACAAAAGCTGTATCACCATATACTTGCCCATCATTAAAACGCCAATCGATTGGTGGAGGAAATTGTCCTTTATTTTTGTTGCGTACGAGTGCTAGGAGTTTCTTAAAATATTCAACACGCTCACGGAGTGAAAGATCTGAATTAGTTGATATTTTAACAACAAATATATTATATCCTGGCCCGGAAGTGGCAGCGGACGCGACGGGTATGGAAGCCCCACCCCCGCCAAGGCAGTAATCCGCCAGGATACAACAGCAGCACAGCACTATTATTTTGCACATATTTTTACTCAATAGTTATCTGCCATAAATCACCAGGATCTCCTATAGTCTGTCCATTTTTGTTCCTAACCGTGGATTCTTTTTCAGGTATACAAAAGCATACGGTACTTGCAGAAGTACCGAAGGGGCCCAACTTGTCAAGTTTCTGCGTCAAATCCATGGCGATTTCCACGAGGGAAGAATATTCCATTGGCCTATCAAGAACGTTTTTCATAGAGGCCGTGGGACCACGCCCCAGTGTTCGATCATCACCCGATAAGACTAATTGATCCGCACCGATACCCCAAGTTTCAACCAGGGCAGCAGACACCATATTGAATCCCCAGAGCCACTTGTCCTCATTCAGTGTGGCCGGTGTGTTTAGACCTAATAGACTCCAGAACCAGTCTAGGTAGCCGGTTGTGCCACCCGCCACCACATAGAAATTCAATTTTCTACATTCGACAATATCCGGCAAATCAGCTTCCTTGCCTAGGTCACGTTCCGCCATCATTCCACCACAAGAATCCAGCAAAACGCAATAGCAGCACAGCACTATTATTTTGCACATATTTTTACTAATTCTTCTCATCATCGTCTCTTCGATATTTCATTTAAACAACTCGCTCAATGAGACACTTCATTTCCGTCTTTGTCTCTAAGTGGAAGACTCACTCCATCCTCTCTAACAATGCGAAAACATGAAGGAGTAGGTTCTGAAACAAAAGGATTTATACTATCTACCACTGCCGTTATAGTCATGCCGAGGTCGACAAGATCTTCACGCGTATAGAATCTATCAAAAACAATTCCAATATGCACAGTTGCGCAACCATCTGTTTCAGCCTTAATACTAAGAGGATCTGGGTTAAAAAAGGCGGAACTAGTTTCTGGAACTTCTCGACGCACCCTAGCATAGAGATCATCTCTATGCTCATAGAATTCTCCAAGTACACGACCAAAATTAAACGATTCGCCATCCGGATTCTGAATGTTAGTACTAGTCCGCACATGTAATTCAATATTTCTAACCTCTTCTGTGGATTCCGCTGAATAGGATGATGGCTTAGGAAATCTTACACCTGCCAAACTAGACTCTGCCAAAACACAATGGCAGCACATCATTATCACTTTACATACTATCTCCAGCTGTGATAGACAATTTGGTCTTCCCCATTCTTAATACCAAAAAAGAATGGACCAGATTCTCCGCGATCTACTTCTCCCATTTCTGTCGCCAGTCTCACCCCTATTTTTTTCAAATCTTCCAGCGTATATCTGTGCATGAAACACATATCCACAGAAGTTATATCACCATCTTTCTGACACTGGAAACGCCAAAAGATGTCCGGAGGAAATTGCCCCTGATTTTTCTTGCGTACGTTGAATAGGAGTTTTTGAAAACAATCAAGACGCCTACACTTAGAAGCCAGGTCACTTAGACTCAACTCATCATCAAAACGCATTGGTATTTTCAAGACCAGGTGATTAAATTTTTCTTCGGAAGCTGACATGGGGCGAGAAAACTCATGTCCCCCCTCGCAGAAATCCGCCAGGATACAATAGCAACATAATATTATTATTTTATACATATTTTATTTTTCCAAATGTTTCTGCAAGTGTATAATATTTGCACCTTGTTGTCAATACAATTATTGTACTTTTTTCAAAAGCCTCTTCAAATTTATTACACAAGAACTACTTGGGAAGTGCAAAGTCAGCATTGGGCGCGTAGCCGAGGTTGGAAGGCAATGGATTGCTTTGCCGCGCTCGCAACGACGGGTCGCCATGGTGTAACGCTCGTACTTCGTCTTTGCGAAGAGCGTAGCGACGTGGCAATCCATTACCATGTCGGCACGCAACTACGCACTTTTAAAGTAGTCCATGTATAACAATAAAAAAAAGTGGCAATATGATTATTTTCCCTTATATAACTATTACTATTAAAAAAGGAGAAGATATGTCATTTAAAGGTAAAATTTTGGCCATAGCCGCCTTTGGTTGTTTAATAAATGTTTCGAAAGCGATGGGTCCATATAATCCAGCTGCTGTGCGTATAATATCAGTTGAAAATGTTGCACCTTTTGTGGATGAATGTTTTGACATTATGTTTTCGGAAAAAAAAGAATATGGGTACAGACTGAGAGAATGTCACGTTAATGAAACGCAATTGGAAAAAATAGGAGGTCAGTCAATCGTATGTCCCCAGATTTTTTCGTGCGATGGAGAATTCATAGTCAAAGTGACGAAAAACAGAGGCAAACATGAATTAGAATCTGCCAAAAGAATCCACAGGCATCTATCCGAAAAAGGAACTCGCGACGAAGTGAATCTTGTTTACCCCGAGTTATACGCAACCTTTAAAAACGGACAACTTGACAGGGTTAAGCACATAAGCGGGTTCAGCCAAGACGAAGTTAGAGAAGATGATTGGGTATTCGAATTTATGATCCAAGCTCCCGGTGTTCCATTTGCGACTCTTCTAAATACCACTGACGCATCTGTGCTAAGCAATTCGGACATTTTTTTGGAAACGCGGCACTGGCAATTCGTACTTTAAACTTTGATCTAGATATTATTCATGGAGATCTGCATCCAAACAACATGCTTGTGGATCCGAATACCGGGAAAGTATCAATTATAGATTTTGATGGCTTCTGCCAAAGAAACGAAAGAAATAAGTTTGATGACATTATTTGTTTTTTTTGGAATGTATTCCGTCAATTTGTTGTGAAACCAGTTCTTGACGGAGATTTTGAGGCCTTAACTATTCGTGAAAAGGCCAATTCAATCCGAAAGTGCATACCACCAAAATGAGCTCTTTCATAGTTGATTGAGTATAAATGCACGTATCCAACGATGGACAACCGTGGCAGAACCGGATAGGGCCCACAGAAAAAGACGGATCATCCTAGGCTCTGTCGTCATGAGATTTTCAACCAAAGCATGATGCATCTGATTTGAACAGCAGCAATGAATGATTTGACATTTTTTGCATATCTTGTGGCGATACCTCTCCAGTCTTTCA
>JAIRMS010000016.1 GCA_031258475.1 Holosporaceae bacterium | reverse complement strand
TTTTAAACTCTCTTTACTATTTTGTATTGCTCGACGCATTGCCTCTGTCGTTGTGGCGCAACTGTGTAGTATTTGGCCCATAATGCCTCCTTTGCTTCCGGGCATAATATTATATCATTTCCAACCCCTCCACAATATGGGACCATACATCTAGAAATAATGGAAGATAACCTAAAAATGATGCGCACGGAACTCTCTCCGAAAATCCCAATATCTTTGGTTGTCAACCCTTCAAAAAATTACAATATTTTTTGTTGAAGTGGTTTTTGATATTTGTGGAGCCAGCCTTTTGATGAGAGAATCAAAACCAAACGCCTCTAAAAAACAAACTACTTTATCATGATCGTAGGATATTTTTAGATCGTCGAGATTTCCATCGATATCCACATCTTTTTTAAGGGTGACCAATTTCAAAGAAACGTCCAGCATTTCTTTTTGATTAATAAGGTTTTCTCTGATTTTTTTCGGCTCAACGACGTCAATATTTTGATATATCTCTTCCGGAGTTTTAAATTTACTGACAAGCTTAGCCGCAGTCTGGGGACCAATTCCACTAATTCCCGGAATATTATCGGATGGATCGCCCATAAGCGCCTGCAAAAATACCATCTGAGAAGGCAGCACTTTATATTTTTCCAATACTTCTTCCGTTTTTATAACCTTCGATTTTATGGGGTCGAACAGCGAAATGTTGTCCCCCACTAGTTGCATTAAATCCTTATCCGACGAAATAATCCTGACCTCATAGCCGCATTCCGATAATTTTGTCGAATATGTGGCGATAATGTCGTCGGCTTCAAATCCTTTTTTAGCAATGGTTGGAATGCCGAAAGCGTCGCAGGCGTCTCGAAGCGCCGGTATTTGCGATTTTAAATCTTCAGGAATTGCGCTGCGATTGCTCTTGTATTCAGTATAAATTTCGGAGCGGAAAGTATTTCTGCCGCTGTCTAGCACAACGCAAAAAAGATCTGATTTGTGCTTTTTCAACAGAGAAATCAGCATTGAACAAAAACCGTAGACCGCGCCGGCAGGACGTCCTTTGTAGTCTGTTAACTGCGGCAAAGCATAGTAGGCTCTATATATAAAACCAGAACCATCTACCAGGACGGCTAAAGGCTTATCCATAATTATTGTATGGTTTGATTTTGTGATTCCAGCTGCTGTTGATATAAATCCGCAAAATTAACAGGAGCCAAATACAGCGGGGGAAATCCGCCTTCGCTCACTGCGCTTGCAATAATACTACGGGCAAATGGGAACAATAGCCTAGGACATTCCACGTATAGGATTGGATCCATCATCTCCTTCGAGAATCCGTTTATAACAAATTCTCCCGTATAGTTCAGTTCCAAAATAAACAGCGGACTGTCTAACTTTGCATTGATTTTTGTTACCAACGCCACATAAAAGATGTTCTTTTCCTTACTGTTTTCGACGTTTATTTTTAACTGTACATCAATTTGCGGCTGCTTATCGGCTGATTCAGCCGAAATAGAACCCAGATTTTCAAACGACAAATCTTTTACATATTGAGCGACTATCCCCAAAGTTTGATTATTTTCTTCCGCCATTAATTCCCCTGTTTGCTTTTACGAGCATATAATATAGGAAGCGATGTGATGCCGCAAGTTTGAGACCGATATTTTGATAAATCCTTGAGGTCGATTACTTATTTGCTAAAAAAATCAATTTCTTCGCCATTAGAATGGCCACACTTAACGCACAAAATCGCACCGATGCACGGAGCATGCGAAACTTACCGCCCGATGACGATATTTGGATTGCATTGGGAGCTCGTCTCTAATATATTACTTCGGATTATGAATGGAATTTATCTATGGAACATTTGAAAGTTATTTTGTTACAAAAAGTTGGTAAGCTAGGTCATATTGGCGATGTAGTTAAAGTAAAGCCGGGTTTTGCAAGGAACTATCTTCTGCCGAAAAAAATAGCCCTGAGAGCTACAAAAGAGAATCTGCAATACTTTGAAGATAAAAAAGCACACATCGAAGCAGCCAACGCAGAAACAAAAGCCGCGGCGGAAAAGATTGCAGAAAAACTAAAGGATTTTTCCGTATCCATAGTTCGTCAGGCGAGCGACAAAGGTCAATTGTATGGATCTGTCACAAGCAGGGATTTGGCCGCCGTGATAAAGAGCGCGGGGTACACTATTTCTGCTGGTCAAATTAACCTGAATGTTCCAATTAAATCGCTGGGAATATATGATATTTTCGTGGATCTGCATCCGGAAGTATCGGTGAAAATAAAGCTAAGTGTCGCAAAATCCGAAGAAGAAGCGCAGCAACAAATTTCAGAAACTGTCGCCGAAACTTCTGAAACATGAAGCAAATTTTAACTTCCGAAGATATAAATTTTTTGGAGGAGAAATTTAGGGCGGCCTCTCCGGGGCCGTGGAGCGTTCTAGAAAATGAAGCGGTCGACACGGTTTGGATCACTCCCAGCATAGGCGGAAATCCGATTGCCCTCCTTGATTATCGCAGTAGAGAACAAAACAGCGCCGATGCCCATTTTATGGTGTCTGCAAAAAATTATATGGACGTTATGTTGGGAGAAATAAAAATTCTTCGAAAAAGAATTTTGGAGTTGATTCAATCAAATAATATGGAAGTCCAGAAACGTTTGGATTTGCAGACAGAGCTACAGGAATTGAAAAAAATATTAAGAAGCGAAAATGAATCTGGCTAAATTTGTTTTTGGAGATCCTTTAAAAACAGAAAATATAGCTTCTGAAAAACTGACTAAAACCAAGGCGTTGGCCATTTTTTCGTCGGATATTCTGTCGTCGGTTGCCTACGCCACCGAAGAAATTTTATTGGCTCTGGGAGTGCTGTTTTCCTGCGCTTTTTCGTTGCCAATCGCCGGAATCATCGTTGGGCTGTTGTTTGTAATAGTCGCATCCTACTGGCAAACGATAGAGGCCTATCCGAATAGCGGAGGAGCTTTTGTTGTGGCCAAGGAAAATCTTGGGGAGTTTTTCGGATTAATAGCCGGATCTGCATTGCTGATAGATTACACACTTACCGTGGCAGTAAGCCTATCCGCCGGATCTAATGCGATTGCATCGGCTTTCCCATCGCTTTCAACTTATACGGTGTCGATTTGCCTCGGGGTGTTGCTGTTGTTGGTTGTGCTGAATCTGCGTGGTTCCAGTGAATCTGCCAATGTATTATCCATTCCGACCTATTTTTTTATAGGATTGATGCTGATAATGATCATTTGCGGAGCATTTTCATCGGCAGCTCCACAAATAGTTCACAAAAAGATGCCGGAAGTTTCTTCCTGGTTGGCTTTTGTCGTGGTTTTGAGAGCGTTTGCCTCCGGATGTTCGGTGCTCACAGGAATCGACACCATTGCCAGCGGCGTGACAGCATTTAGAAAGCCGCAGTACAAAAATGCTCAAATTACCCTTTTGTTTATGACCATAATTTTGGCGTCCATGTTTTTCGGAATCACGTTTCTAGCGCATAAATATTCCATCGTTCCGACAAAGGATGAAACCGTCATTTCTCAGATAGCCAAAAGCGTATTTGGATGCGGTTTTTGGTACTATGGAGTGCAATTTGCCACCGCCTGCATATTATTTTTGGCCGCCAATACATCGTTCTCCGGATTTCCTAGATTGGCCGGCATTCTTGCCAGAGAAAAATATATTCCGACGCGTTTCGCAAGACTTGGAGATCGCCTGGCATTCAGTAATGGGATAATATTTTTGGCTCTGATGGCCACATTCCTTATACTAATGTTCGGGGGAGATTTGCATTCTCTGATTCCTTTGTACTCTCTCGGCGTTTTTACTTCTTTTACTCTTTCCCAGGCCGGAATGGTTAAACATTGGATAATGAAACGAGGAAACGGGTGGCTCGTCAAAACTGCTATTAACGCATTCGGATCGCTGGCGAGTTTTATTACGCTGCTCATCATCGTCGATAGTAAATTTTTACAGGGAGCATGGATTGTCGTAGCTCTGATTCCTGTTTTATTCTGCATATTTAAAAAAATTAACCGTCGTTACGCAGCAACTAATACGGAACTGGATTTGAGAAATGGCAATATCGGAGATTTGCTAAATCCTACGGGGAGCTCTCAGCCGAAAGTTGTGGTTCCTGTTTCGAGAATTCATAAAGGAACGCTGGCGGCGCTGAGATTCGCTGCGTCTTTATCCGATGATGTTAAAGCTGTGGCTGTTAATATTGATCAAAAGGAAATAGATCGACTAAAACTTACCTGGAGATCAATGGATTTTCCCATTCCTCTGGTATTGTTGAGTTCTCCGTATCGCTCTGTGGTCAATCCGTTTCTAGATTTTTTGTATGAGCAGGACGAACGCGATCCAGAGAAAGGAAAAACCATCGTGGTTATGCCAAGTTTTGTGCCGGGCAAATTCTGGCAGAATATTCTCCACAATCAAACGGCTACAATTTTTAAAACGGCCCTGTTATATAGAAAGCGAAGGAGCGAACAAACTCGCGTAATTGTGGAGATTCCATATCAAATGAAAATTTGATTCGTTCCCGAAGAGTTCGTTCGTCGACATTCTGTTTTTTTAAGCCTTTTCTTACCAATAGCAAAGTAAAATATTTTAATGTTTAATTTGGAATTGTTGCGATGGTCGGTTTTGCGCTTAAAAGCATTGGAGAAATGCTATTCAGCAAAGAATTGCTAACCAAAGAGCAGATTTCCATTGTTGCAAAGTCTCGGGAGAAATCAGATTCTCTGTTCGGACAGCTGGCCGTAAATCTTGGATTTTTAAAAGAAGATGACCTGATTAAAATTCTGTCGGAACTATACGATATCGAAATCATCAGTCTGGAATTCTTGTATATAAACAGGGAAACTCTGACGTCAATTGCCTACGATATGGCTGCGCAGTATTTTGCTATTCCTTTTTTTGTTGACGATAAACGTGCCAAAATCGCCATAACCGATCCGGGAAATTTACGAACGATCGACGATATCAACGCATGTTTCAAGGGGCGAAAAGTCGAATTTTTCATCGCCAAAGAAACAGAAATTCTAAGATTTTTGGAAATAATGAAATGCGACGGCGAAAACATAGAAAAAGATCCGCTGCTTCTTTTAAACAAAATAATTTTTGACGCCATCGAATCAAAAGCCAGCGATATTCACTTCGAGCCGTTCGAAAATTTGGTGCGCATTCGTCTGAGAGTAGACGGGGTCCTTCACATTTTGAGAACAGTAGATCTCGATTCATGGATGCGCATGAAATCTAAACTGAAACTTATTTCCAATCTTAATATAACTGAAAATCGCAGACCGCAGAGCGGACATACTCGCATTTATTTAGCCGGGAAAACAGTCGATTTGAGAATTTCTACCCATCCTAATATTTTCGGCGAAAATTTTGTCGTTAGGATTTTTGATCTGTCGAGCGGCGTTAAGTCGTTGTTAGAGCTGGGTTTTTCAAACGATGATTTTCTATGGCTCAGACGCGTAATTTCATTTCCCAGTGGAATGTTTTTAATTGTGGGACCCACCGGGTCTGGTAAAACGACGACGCTATATTCGCTATTAAAAGAAATAAACTCTTCTGCAGTCAATATCATGACTCTGGAAGATCCCGTCGAATATCAAATAGAAGGTATAAAACAATTGGATCTGCGAGAGGAGGGAATTTTATCGTTTTCAGACGGCGTGCGGTCTATTCTAAGACAGGATCCGGATGTAATGCTGGTGGGTGAGATCAGAGACGAGGCCACGGCATCTACTGCCATTCGAGCGTCCCTAACGGGGCGGTTAGTCCTCGCCACTCTGCACGCGGCAACTCCGATCGAAGGAATCAGAAGATTATTGGATTTGGGATTGAAGTTGTCGGATTTTGTCCCCAGTCTTATCGGAATTTTTTCCCAACGTCTTGTTCGACGACTAATAGGAGGCGAATATCAGGGGAGATTTCCGCTGACTGAGTACATCTATTTTTCCAAGGAATTAAAGGAAAAACTGCTGAAGGATGGAGGCCTAATCCTCTGCAAAGCCGACAAAACTTTTCAGGATTCCATCCAGGAAGCTCTCGACAATAACCTTACAGATTCAAATGAAATTATGAGGATTTTTGGCGGTGCAGATATTTAAATATAAAGTCTTAAAAAACGACGGCACGAAAAAAGAAGGAGCCATTTTAGCCGACGACTACAGACGGGCCTATGAGACTCTTCACAGAAAACACTGTCATCCAATGGAAATAAAAAAAGTATATTTTGTTTCTAAAAAAGTCAGCTTGGACGATCTATCGATGTTTTTTATGCATGTAAATTTTCAGCTGAAATGCGGAGTAAGCATTAACGACGCCATCGAGTCTTTCACGGATTTTCATGGAAATAAAACCTTGAACGCGACTTTGCTGAATATTTCCGATTCTCTAAAAAATGGCGAAAGCATCGGAGAAGCTTTTGAAAAGAATCCTTCTATTTTCGATAGCGTTATCGTCGGCCTTCTGAAATCCGCGGAAAACACCGGAAACACCATGGAAATTATCTCCAATATTTTGAGTTTTTTGAAATTACAAATGGATTGGAAAAACAATGTAAAAAGGGTGATTGCCTATCCTATTTTCATAACGGTGGTCGCTCTAATGGTCTTAATTCTGAGCGTGGGAGTGCTGGGACCACAGGTTATTTCTCTGGTTCAAAATTGCGATAACGGAGAGGTTTCTGCGCTCACGCAATTTACAATTAACGTGCTTCCAAAAGTTCTGCAGATTTTATTTTTTTTATCGATGGGATTGCTGATTTTATTTTGGACCCAAAAAGGGAAAAGTCTTCTATCACAAATGATATTGGCCATACCAAAAATTGGAGAATTGAGTATAAAAATTTTTCTCTGGCAGTTCTGCAAAATTATGCATATCGCTTTGTATGCGAAATTGGATTTTGTGCGTGCGCTGGATTTGGCCATCGAAACGATTGAACTTCCTATTCTAAAAAATGAACTAAAAAATATCCGCGATAATATAGCGGATGGATATAAAATTTCGCTGTCTTTTTCCAATGGAAATCTAATACCGAAAGAAATCCTCATGGCCATCTATATTGGGGAAGAAGGCAATAGTCTAACGGATAGTTTCGATCACATCAGTGAAAATCTGTACAAGGAAATACTATTCAGCATCAAAGCGATGGGGCAAATTTTAAGCCTGGGCCTGACCATTTTTACCGGTCTAATATTTATTTTCATTTTATGTAGTTTGTTTTATCCGATCTACAATTATATAGAAATAGCAGGCCTATAATGCATATTTTAGATAGGGATGGGATCGAATTTTCTCTGGAAAAATTGGTCAATTGCTCCCTATTGGACGCATACAGAGTTCTAAATTGCAAAAGAAAAATATCATCGCACAATGAGAAAGTATTTTTAATTCCCAAATATAAACTGAACGTTTTTAAAAAATATAATTTTTATCTCCAAAAAGTTTCTCTGCCGCAAACTTCGAAAGTTCCAATCGACGACGAGATATTTTTGATTGAGAACGTCGTCGCAGAGTTCTGCAATAATATCAATAGGATAGACGAGCAGGATTGGTGGCTCTATGCCGCATGTCATTCCTCCGGTAATTTGAGAATAATCTCCGGAATAGGAAAGGGCATAGCACTATCAAGATTCCTACCTTCCAATTCCGGCGAGTCGAACGAAAATGAAATTGCAAAAACCATAATGTATCTACAAAGATTTGGAATGGAAAAAAATATAAAAATTTTCTCGCCTCTGAACATGACTGATCTCAAAATTAGCCCCAAAATAATGCACGAAAAAATCCGCCTGAAAAAATGCTCCAATATGGATCGAGTTATTGCGGATTTTTTATCCGACAATAATGGAATAACCCCGATTATAACCAATGAGAATTTCTTCGAAAAATTCTTGTCCAACAAATTGCTGTGCGCCGTTATGTTCGCTATCTCTTTGATTTTATTGGAAATATACAATTGCGTCGAAGATAATAAAGAAGAAATTCGAGATCTAAAAAAAAACGTTTTGGTCAAAACCAGAGATATGGAACTGAAAATAAATCACGAGAACTTTCAGATCGTAAAACGGCTTTTCGATGTATTGGAAAATTCACATAATCCAATAGCGCTGCTTCGGAGAACGTCCGACCTATGTCGGGAGCACGACATTCGCATCGAACAACTATCATTTGAAAATAGTAATAATCAGATTAGAATAAAGACCTCGCTTGATAGAATATCGCTCGATAAACTTAAATCCATCCCGTATATGGAAGTGGAAAAGGTTTTAAACGACGAATACGAAGAGCTGGAATCAAACAAAAAACTCGGAGCTGTTATATGCATAAAGCAACCCTGAGAAATGTTTTTGTTTGTCTGATAATAATAACTGGCATTTTATGCTTCGTAAAAGTAGTCGAACTAGGCGATCTGGAAAATCAAAAAAACGAGTTGATCAAACTCAAAAGCTCAATCGATGATTTCGCAAAAAAAATAGGAAAAAGTAGTTTTTCCTGTCTAAAATCAAAAGAAAAAATCTTCGACAGAGGCGACGATCAAAAAAAGTTCATAGAGCAAATTGCCAGAAAACTAAATGTGAAAAAAGTATCTGTAAAGCGTAATTCTACAAACGAAATCGAAGAAATCAAAATTCTAACGGATCAGGAAAAAAAGATTTATGCATTTATCGATGGGCTAATTTTTGAATCTTCCGGTATGGTACAAATTAATTCCGTGAGGCTTTTTCCAGCTGACCGTAACAATCTTACTGGAATAATCAAATTTAAAACCCACCTGTTTGATAAAAACCCAAATTTAATTTCTATAAACCCGAGCAGGCGAAACTATAGTATCTCGTCGATAAATCTTTTTGGAAAAGTAAAACTGCATAAATTGCTGGCCACAGTTCATAACGCAAAGGCCTATGTGAATGACTCTTGGTTTGAAATAGGCGACAAAATAGACGACTATCGACTGGTGCATGTCGACCAAAATTTCATTGAAATACAAGAAGATGACGGCCTAAAAATCCAGGTGAAGCTTGGTGGTCAATGGTAGGTTTTAGGACCTATGCTGGAAGTTAAGTTATACTATTCCTCACAATTAAATAGCGATAAGTTCTTGAAGATATTTGTCAGTAAAGATATAGGTTCTGTTAGCGAAATTATCTGAGCCATATCAGTGTTCCGGTATAGATGAATCACTTTGAAAATGCACTTCTCATTTTCTGGATTGCCACGTCGCTCTGCTCCTCGCAATGACGGTGAGGGGTAATATTGCTTCGCACGCTCGCAATGACGAAATGGTGTTGTTTTAGAGACACTCACGATCGTCATTGCGAGGAGCGTATCGACGTGGCAATCCAATAATATTATCCCCTCGTCATTGCGAACGAGGCCGTAAGATATTTTGTGGTGTGCCAAGAGAAGGCACGGTGAAGATGGAGTAAGGTTCTCCGCTGAGGACTGTCCAAGCGGACTCAGCAAACTGCCTTGCGGTGCTGGATGGCGAA
>JAIRMS010000070.1 GCA_031258475.1 Holosporaceae bacterium | reverse complement strand
ACGTGAAAATATCCGATCCTTCTTTTTATTATCGAGTTCCGGCAATCGACTGATGCCGTGGCGCTGAAATAGCCGGTGAAGAGAAGATCTCGTCAAATGCGGAATGCTCTCCTGCAGAGAGTAGAGACAATCGTCCAGCGGCAGCAGAGTATGCCTACGAAAAGCAACACAGACGGCCTCTTCTTCCCGGCTAAGCACTGTAGAATGAGGATTTTTCGGACCCATAGGCGCGCGTCGTGCACGTAATCTCTCTTCTTCCATTTTGCTATCGTTTTTTCGTTCACTGAATATTTTTCAGACAGTTTTTTTAAACTCTCTTTACTATTTTGTATTGCTCGACGCATTGCCTCTGTCGTTCTGGCGCAACTGTGTAGTATTTGGCCCATAATGCCTCCTTTGCTTCCGGGCATAATATTATATCATTCCCAATCCCTCCACAATATGGGACTATACATCTAGTCTTCCTCCACTTTTTCAATGCGAAAATTTTTCTTTTCGAAGATTATTTTAATTTTTTTGCTGGTGGGGGGGATTTGTGCCCTGTGCTCTCCCGTTCCTGAATATCTGGCGAAAATATATCCGGCGAGTGGCGTCATGTGCTCCGCGGGATACTCTATCTCTTTATATGGGATAATTCTCTCCTTTGCGGTCAGTTCCCATTCGTAGATTTTTAATTTATCAGGATGATCTTTTGTCAACTGATCTATATTGCGAAAATAATGATCCGCCGACATTCTTGAAAGTTCCCTGATTAGTTCTTTTTCGTAGATAATTACCACGTGAACTCTCACCGCTCCGTTATCATTCATATCTTTTTTTACGGACAGCATTATTTTTTCGAGAACTAGCCCTCCTTTGGCAGTGAAAAATTTCTTGAAAGTGTTCATAGCTACGTCTTCTGCAACGGAAACTACCATGGAGCTTCCTTGGTAGAACAGAAAAAATAACAAAAAAACGAGACTTTTCATTTTTTTATCAATCAAATGCTTGTTTTATAAAAACAGAATTTTTATAAAAAAGTAGTTAAAGTGCGCGATCAGTATTGCGAGGGCAGTGGATTGCCACATCGCCGCGTTACTCGCAATGACGATCGTGAGTTTCTCAGAGAAATACCATTTCGTCATTGCGAGCGCAACGAAGCAATCCAGAAAATGAAAACGCATTTTCAAAGTGATTCATCTATATATCAGCCTTCGTATTCTCCGGATCTCAATCCGATCTAGCATTTTTGGAGCTGGCTAAAAAGAAAAATCCGCTCTCTAAAACAAAAATTTGACTCTTTGGCTGATGTTACATGCTGTGTATTATCATAACGAATCGCACATGCAATATGTCATCAAGCTTGTCAGGCAAGAAATGAAACTAACTTAATAATTTTAGATAAATATATCCACGACTTATGTCTGACCCAAATTTCTGCAGTAATTCGGCTCTCAGGAGATCATGAATTACATTTTTGTTCGACATGTTTATTTTTGAAAAGTTGCTTGATTTTGCAATGCGTTCTCTAAGAGCGGTTTGTAATAGGAATCTAATCAGCGGAATTATCTCCAATGCACTAAAAAATGATTGTTTGTAGGTCGAATAATTTTTCAGGTCTACGGAATCGCAATCATCCAATAAAAGAGAGAGCTTTCGGAAGAGGGAATATAATTCCTCGTCGGTATTGGAGACAATCTTTACAACCTCGTCGCAGACGATTTGCGGCAGGTTTGGGAAAAGCATCCTGATTATGGAACGCAGCGTCGATTCATTGCTAAAAGAAGCCAGGGCAAATGCCTCGCTTTTCAGCAAGTAATCGGTGATTTTCTTGGATTTCAAATAATTCCCGCTTTCCAGTATGAAAACGGAGCTTTTTTCATCGAAGAATTCGGATATTTTTTCCAGATGATTATCCTCCACGTTCCTTATGCAGAAACAATCGGTTTTTGTTCCGAATAAATCACATTGTCCATTTACGATTTTCAGACATTCGGCAACGGAGCAAAAATGAAGATTTACGTCCATGGATTTTTTCAGCAATTCGTCTCGAATGAACTCACAGAACACACCGAAGGATTTTCTATAATTACCATATATATAGAAAACGCTTCCCGGTTTAATGCGATTTGGGCCAATGCTTGCGAAATCAATCTTCATGCGTTAAAAACACCTTTATATTTTCGATGATTCGGTTGCTCAGTTCTCTCAATAGCGCGCTGTTGTTGTGACCATATAAGGAGAGAACCACCCCGCCCTGGGCGCTGGAAATATTGCTGCTGGTGTGAACGGAAATAGGACGAGAGAAAATCACCTCTCTTTTCTCATTTTTCAGCGTGACGTTGGCAGTGTAGGATATCCGAAGTCGCCTCGCATTGCCGTCGGTTGTGAAGGCAAACGGCGTTTCGCTGCGGGCCAATTGAATGGTCAGGCGATATCTTTTTCCTGAAAAACTCAAGTCTCTCAGAGAATCCATGATATAGCCTCGCAGCTTTTGCCCTTCTCGCTCGGCAATTATATCGAGTTCGAAGTTTTGCGCTTCACCAGATTGGCTGTCTCCATCATACAGAGGATTTACCGAACATCCGGTGCACAGTAGAAAAAATAGGATTCTAGACCACAAAATTTATTATCTTCCCTTTTATAAAAATTCTCTTTTTCAGCGGCTTGGAGGAAATGGCGTTTTTCACAGCGGGAATTTGCAACGCCCGCTCGAAAATAACGTCTTCGGACTCGTCGACGGCTATGCTGACGGTTCCGCGCAGCCTTCCGTTGACCTGGATTGGTAAATCAATGGTGCTAATTTCCAGGTATTCCTCTTTATAATCTGGCCAGGAATTATCGGAAACCAATCCGTTGAATCCGAGCATATTCCAGGCTTCTTCGCAGATATGCGGAGCGATGGGATCCATTAGTTTGATTAAATCCCTGATAATTATCGAAAAGACTGGTTTGTTGTCCACCATTTTTTCCAGATACAGATACACGGCGTTCACGCAGTCTCTAATGTATGCCACAGCCTTGTTCATTGTTCTTTCTTCAAGGGAATCCGTGACATTTTTTATCGTTCTGTGAAAATCTTTGTATAATTTTTGTATGTCCGAATCAAGATTTTCCAGCACCGGGTCCCCGGAGCACTCCTCAGAGCCGATCCCCTGTGATTTGGCATATATAAACAAACGCCAAACGCGATTGATAAATCGCCAGCAGCCTTCCAATCCTTCGTCCGACCACGGGAAATCCCTATCCGGAGGAGTATCGGAAACCACGAACAGCCGCAGAGCGTCCGCGCCGTAGTTTTTCACAATTTCGTCTGGATCAACCGTATTCTTTTTAGATTTGCTCATCTTTTCGAAATTACCAACGATCGCTCTTTCTCCGGTGGCGATAACCTCATATTCGCCGTTCGCATTTTTCTGCACTTCCTCCGGAAATAGCCAGTCTCCGTTTTCTTTGCGATAGGTCATGCAGCAAACCATTCCCTGGGTGAACAGATTTTCGAATGGTTCGCGAACGTTAATAAATCCACACTCGGTCAGAGCCTTGGAGAAAAACCTGGCATACAGAAGATGAAGAATCGCGTGCTCCACTCCGCCAATATACTGATCCACCCGCATCCAATGGGCGACATCGTCCTTTTTCAGCAAATTTTCGTCGTCCGAATCGTTCATACAAAAACGCAAAAAATACCAGGACGAATCGAAAAATGTGTCCAGGGTATCGGTTTCGCGGATTGCCTCACCTCCGCAATGCGGGCATCGCGTATGTTTCCAGGTTTTGTGCCTATCCAGCGGATTTCCCGCCTCCGAAAAAGACACATCATGGGGAAGAATAACCGGCAAATCCTCTTCTTTTAGGGGAACGACGCCGCATTTTTCGCAGTGAACCATGGGAATGGGGCATCCCCAGTATCTCTGTCTTGAAATTCCCCAGTCCATGAGCTTGAAAAATACCTCGCGCTTTCCAGCGCCTATATCGCACAACTTTTGAATGACTGCTTTTTTCCCCTCGGCAATGCTTAGTCCGTTCAAAAAATCCGAATTGATCAAAATGCCGTCGTCCAGATATGGTAATTCGACGCAGCCTTCCGGAGAAGCCACGACCTGTTCTATCTGCAATCCGTATTTTACCGCGAAATCGTAGTCCCTTTTGTCGTGGGCCGGAGTGGCGAACACAGCGCCAGTTCCATAATTCATGAGAACGAAGTTAGCCACGTAGACCGGAAGTTTTCTGTCCGTAAACGGATGATCGGCCAGTATTCCCGTATCCACGCCGGATTTTTCCTGCTTATCCAGGAATTCCTGCGCAACAGACCCTCTTTTGAATTCTTCGATGAACGCTTTTATTTTGTCGTTCGTTTTGGACAATTCGATCGCCAGCGGATGATCCGGAGAAATGGCCAAAAACGTCGCTCCGAAAATGGTTTCCGGCCGGGTTGAAAAGACGACGATATCGCTATTGTTTCCGGCGTTTGTTCGGAATTTTATCGAGCAGCCCTCCGATTTTCCGATCCAGTTCTGCTGCATAATTCTTACTTTTTCCGGCCATCCTTTCAGATTGTCAATCTCTGCCAGCAGCTCATCCACAAAATCGGTGATTTTCAAAAACCATTGGGAAAGCATTCTTCTTTCCACCGGCGCCCCGGACCGCCAACCGCATCCGCCGATGACCTGCTCGTTCGCCAATACGCAGTTATCGACCGGATCCCAATTAATTTCGGATTTTTTTCTGTAGATCAGACCTTTCTTGTGGAGAGCCAGGAAGATTTTCTGTTGAAATCCATAATATTTTTCGTCGCAGGTGGCGAACTCCCTTCTCCAATCGTATGAAAATCCGAGAGACAGCATCTGCCTTTTCATGATGTCGATGTTTTTATAGGTCCAATCTCTGGGATGCCCGCCCTGTTTCAGGGCCGCGTTTTCGGCCGGAAGTCCGAACGCATCCCACCCAGTTGGATGCAGAACGGAGAAGCCGCGCAGTCTCTTGAAGCGGGCGATTATATCGCCGATCGTGTAGTTACGGACATGCCCAATGTGAACTTTTCCGGACGGATACATGAACATTTCCAGAACGTAGTATTTTTTTTTGGATGGGCTGCAATCGGCGCGAAATGACTCATTTTTCAGCCAAAAATCCTGCCATTTTCGTTCCACCGCAGAAAAGTTATATAGCGCTATCTCCGAAATATCCATGGTTTCTCCAAATAAAACAACCGCAAGACTGCGGAAATTATATACAAAACGCAATAATCAGGAAAGCTGTTTCTAGATATTGAGACTGCGCCGAAAAACAAAATGCCCCTCCAAATCAATTACCGCCGCGGCAAGCGGCATGGTGTTTAGGAGATTATCAGTTGCAAATCCTGTGAAATTCAACCCCTCACGGCTAAAATTCCGTAATGCCCTCTATATAAAATGGGCTTAGTCCAAGTTCGACACGTTTTTTATTCGCAAAAATTACGATGTGATTAAAAGAGCAAGCTCTGTTTTTTAGGATAAAGCAGAGCGAATTTACACGTTTTATTTTTATGCCTATGGATGCTAGCCAATTTATTATTTCCCCTTCGCTGCTCCAGTTGTTCCCTTTGTTGGAATTGCCGACGTTTGAGCGATATCTTCTGGATAAAATGGGATCGCCGGTCGTTTCTAAAAGTTTTATCGTTTTCAACAGATCGTGATTCACAATATTCGATACAAACTTTATTTTGTGTAGTTTTATTTTTTTTCTTTTGAGCAGATGGTGCATTTTTGCATGATTGTACGACTTGTATATGGACAATTTAACTTTTTGTAGCGAACGGCTGTTGCCATTGTGTATTTTGCACAATTTCTTTTTGCCTCGCGAAACTAACTCATTGTTTTTTAAGGATTTCATATCCCAACCGTCGTCTCTGTATACTAGCCTCTAAACTTACAAAAACAACAAAAAACACATATTTTTAGCGCATAGCACCCGTTTAGTATCTTAAAAAGAATTGTTTTTTTCAATAGGCGTTTTAACTTTTTTAAAATCATAATAACAAACTGATTTTCAACGAAATATAAACATCAAACATTCTATATATTAAACAATATTTTTTTATGTATTTTTTTATACAACAATGGGTATTGACTTTCTTTTTGTCGTCTTATATACATGTATACAGTTTTAGTTTATGAGAGGTTTGATATGGCAAGACAAAGTTTGAGTCCTATGAAGGAAATAGATTTCGATGAGATAGATCCCATCGATTTGAGATTAGGAGACAGAGTCGGAAGAAAAAGAAAAGATGTGCCTATGACGCATCTAAAGTACCTTCGCAAAAGAAGCGGATATACTCTGGAGACATTGTCGGAAGTGACAAGCATCTCTATTTCATATCTTTCTCGCTTGGAGTCGGGCTCCAGAAGACTGAACACCGACCTCATCCGAAGACTATCCTGTGCTTTTAGGTGTGAACCAGCAGAACTTCTGCAGGAAATTTCCCACGAAAGTAAACTGGTGTCACCAATTGAGTTCAACAAAAGCCGACGTCTGGAATTGATGGCCCGCGAAAATAGTATTCCTTTGCATTGCATACTAGAGGATACTGATAATCCAGGGAAAATGATGATCAAAGTTTCTCCTTCGGGCGACTGGCGCCAAAGACCGTACGAATTGACGTCTAGAAATGACTTGATTGCACTCAGTGCGGGGGAACATTTTTCACCACACTTCAGCTCTTCCTCTACTCTGTATCTGGAATTGTCGAATAACCTGGTTCCGGAATCAATAGTTGTGGTTTTAAACAAGGGCAAAGTCCTGGTAAAAAAAATATGGAGTGTCACCCCGACATCGCTGCAGTTGTGCGATATTTCTGACATTAATCTCCTTAAAGAAGGGAAATTATCCAGAGATAAACTGCTCGAAATCAACCGTTCCGAAGCAGAAGCGGTCTACAAAGTTGTTGGTTATTCAGACTTTGGACTAGCTTAAATGCATGTGGCTGCCGGCTCGAACTGGCCGGTAGTCTTCTGCTAAACTCCGCAACCTCTGACGCTCGCGGTGCGTTGTTTGTTGCGACGCCTTTAGCCGTTGGGCTTGGGAATCGTGGCTTTCGGGTTTATGGTGGTTCCAGTTGAGTTACGCTATGAGGCTGCTCAGCAGTTTTATGTCCCTCAGTATGTCGGGATCTGTGCCTGTACGCTCTTCGATCTTTTTAAAGGCATGAAGCACCGTCGTATGATCGCGCCCTCCAAAGTTTCTACCAATCTCTGGAAGAGATGTTGCTGTGAGTTTTTTGGCCAGGTACATCGCTATTTGTCGTGGCAACGCTACTTTTCTAGCTCGACAGGACGACGACATGTCGCTTAATTTTATGGAATAATGGCTGGCGACTTTTTTCTGAATTTCTTCAATGGTTATTTTTTTATCGCAGGCACGCAATAAATCCGACAGAAATTCCTTTGCACACTCTATCGTAATTTCGTTTCCAGAAAAATCAGCGCTGGCAATTACTCGATTCAGCGCCCCCTCAAGCTCTCTTACGTTAGAAGTTACTTTACGAGCAATAAACTCCAAAACTTTTTCTGGAATCTTTATGGGGCAATCTTCCAACTTCGATTGCAAAATGCCCAGCCTAAGTTCGTAATTGGTTTGATGGATATCTGCAACCAATCCCCATCCGAGTCTGGATTTCAGCCTCTCTCCCATGCCATTTAAATCTGACGGAGATTTATCTGCTGAAACAATTACCTGTCGATTATTGTCCACCAAAGCATTAAATGTATGAAAAAACTCCTCCTGGGTGGAATCCTTTCCGCAAATAAATTGAACATCGTCGATCATTAGCACGTCCACCGAACGAAATTGTTCTTTGAACGCCATCATGTCCTTATCTCTGACCGATTTTATGAAGTGATACATAAATTTTTCGGCGGACATGTATGCAACGTTTCTTCTGGGAGTTCGCTCTTTTATGTGCCAGGCAATCGCCTGCATTAAATGGGTTTTTCCCAGTCCCACAGCACTGTATAAAAACAACGGATTAAAAGCTACTTTGTCTGACTCGGCGACTCGCATCGCCGCTGCATGGGCAAATTCGTTTGGTTTTCCAACAACGAAGTTTTTAAACGTAAATTTTGGATCAAGGGGAACTCCAAGAATGCTAGATTCTTGTTTTTTCCGCTTCTCTTCCGCCGCCACAATTTTTGAATCAGATTTTTCAGCAACAGAAGAGCGCATGGAACAAACGAATACTTCCAGTGATCTAATTTCCCGGCTTTCCTTTTTGCAAAATCTCAGGATAACATCGGCGTAATTATTGACGACCCAATCTCGCAGAAACATACTGGGGGCCTTTATATACAAAACTCCCGAGTAAAACTTATCCACAGATAATGGAGATATCCAACTATTCACGACAGGATTTCCTAATTCGTGCTGTAAATCCCGATAAACAACGTCCCATACTCTTTCTATATCCGAATTATTCACGAAACACCCAATTACCGGAAACGAAAAACTATTTTACTTCCGCGGACTTCAATAACCTATTCAAACGCGAAATCTTGCGATTTGCGTTATTTCTGTGCAGGACTCCACGTAGAGCGCCTTTTTTTATCTCTGATTGGGCGCTGGAAAAAGCAGAGCCGGCTTCACTAGTCTCCAAACTCGAAATGAACTTTTTTATAAAAGTTTTGACGCGACTTAATCTGCTCCTGTTCAAAGAAGCTCTCTTCTCATTTTGCCTTATTCTTTTTAAAGCTGATTTATGGTTGGCCATTATACTCCTATATTTTCAATCTATATACCACAAAAACCAAAAATACCATCACTCAAAGGAAAAAACTATCCCCTGATAGAAAAATTATTAAAGTATTTCGATATATCTTCCAATAGGAGTTTATCAGAAAATATGGGATGTTCAACTATATTCTCGTTTTTATCTCGACATTTTTGCAGGGCAACAGTTTTTACGCCAAGAGCTGAAATTCCTTTTAAAACTCCAACAACGGCTGGCACGTCTACTTTTTCGTAGAGGGTCATTCTTACTTCGAAATCAACACCGGACGCTATCAGCAAATCCAAGCTTTCACGGGCCAATACTCCGCTGTTTGTAACGCATGTAACGTCCTGATATCTCTCAAAGGCGTGTTTTATATCAAACCCAACCCAATCCACAAACGGAAGGACGCGCGCAAATCTATCAGGGAACGCTCCAGAAGTATGTAAACCTATCTTAAATCCCATATCCTTCACGTCCCTGATCGCTTCGACCAGGCAGGTCTGCATAAGAGGTTCGCCGCCGCTGAAGACCGCTGCCTCCACAAAACCCTGACGTATTTTCAGAAGATTCAAAATGTCATCCCAGGGAAGAGCCTCCTCGGGCGATATGGATTGCAGATGACGATTATGGCAATAACCGCATCTCCAGGGGCATCCCTGGAAAAATATTACCGTCGCGAGATGCCCCGGATAATCAATCGTGGAAAGAGAAACGATTCCACCGACAAATAATGACTCCACTATTTACTCTTGAAACAGCTATCTCCACAGGTCAGCTTCTCGCTGAAATGAACCCTCTCGGCCTGCTCTCCCTTTTTGCCAATGTTAAAATCGTCGACCGGACGATGATATCCCATGACACGGGTCCAAACTTCGCATTTGCTACGTTCTTCATCTCTCAATTTTATATCTTCGCTGTTCATACAATTCTCCCAAAACAACCGGAGGTATTCTACTACACAAAGAAAATTGAAAGCAATCGTTTCACAAAAATTTATCCCCAAAGGATTGGGTATGATACCTGTTTAGTGAAGCTTATTGTCCTCTGGTTTGGTGATTAATATGCGATAAAGTTCTGAAATTGTATTCATGACCGGAGTTCCACTTTTCATATTAATCTCTAATAATTCCTGAAAATTTTTCTTGCCGATTGCGCTCGCTATTTGTATTAAAGTGGAGGCTGGACTCTGAGGTTGTTCCTTTTCCAAAAAAGCCGCGATTTCCAACATGGCCGCATAGGCTTGCTCGATGGTGGCTCCTTTGGGGGCGGGTTTTTCAGACAGACCTGAATCTGAATCCTTTGAGACGTCGCTCTGATTATTCTGTGGCTGTTTTGGAGAACGTTCCGCTATCTGAGATTGTTTATCAGCAAGATTTTTATCTGTCGTTCTCTTTATATCCTCTAAACAATCGAAAAGCGCCCTGAAACTTGGGGCATCGTTTTCACACTTTTCCGCAATAAAAGCGTCTAGTTTTTTCAAACCTTCTATTGATAGTTCCACTTCTCTTTTTAAAGTCTGAAAAAATTCTATTGGAGTCGCAAAAACACTCTTTTTTAATTGTTTTAGGGATAGTCCTTTGGTGTTTTTTATCTGCAAATTATGGCGCGCCGTCATCCAATCGGATAGGGTATAATTCTCAGAAAGACCGTCCCTTGATTCCACAATGGGAATTAGTACAATTTTTCCCTGTATTTTCTCCGCAAAAAAATAAAAAGGAGATAATCTGGAAGTGAAGCTATGATTTTCCCGGTCAATCGACGGATAGATGTCGTCCCAAAAATTTTCGCACAAAGCCAGGAGCAGCGAAACTCCACGATTGAATCCATGAAATTGTTCCGTGACAGTCCAGGATTCCAATAGCCACATGGCAATTTGCAAATCTTTCGTTTTCGCTTTTAATAAATTTGAGCAAACACGACTGACCTCGGACCAATTGGCTTTTTTAGGTTCAGTCTGCCAAATTCCCTGAGATAATCTTATGTCGTCTTCGCGCCGGAGCTCTTTTATTTTGTCGTAGATAAAGTCGTACTTCAAATCCTCGCCGCACCTGTTGTTTTCAGAAATGGGAGACAATAGTTCTACTATATCAGTCGTCATTTGGCAGGTTCTCCGGCTTCAGCGTGCTCGTCAAAGGAAACGTCGACCTTCAGGTGATCTTCTGATTTTGCGGCACTCTCATCATCATGATCATGGAGATCGGGACAGAATTCTGGAAATATTGGCCACACCATTGGAGAAACCTTATCTCCGTCTTTCGACATTGGCGTGATCTTTACGATCATTTTGGAAATTAGGGGAGCATTATCCTTTGAGGAATCCACGATCGGAACATTGAACTGTAGCAATACTCCGCCCGGAGATTCCGCTTCCTTGTTGGTCTTGTTTTCCTCTATTACGCGGAACATGGCCCATTTCCCGGTGTAGGAAAATGTTGCTTTCGATTCTTGGATTAGTAAACTACCCTTGGCTTCTTTTTCATTTGGTTTTTCATCTCCGGAAGCAACCCAATTGAAGGTAACGTCCACTTTATTATCGTTGTGGAATATGCAATTGGAGTTTTCTGCCACCTGACTATTGTCTATGGACATTTCTCTATCTATAACCGACGAAGTTAACGCCTCAAGTTCTGGCGAAGGACGCATTTGAACATTAAAGGATATCAGTGCGCTGTTTACGTCGGATGTTTTAGAATGAGCGATCCAGGTTTTAAAGAAAGGAATCAGCTTATCGCCCATTAATTCTAGAAATTCTATGGCTTTCTCATTTATTCCCTTTTTATCCCTATTGCGATCCAGAATATCCACTACGTTTTTCGAATTCTGTTCGTATAGATTTATGAAATTTTCAATATCCTTAAGAGAAGCATCCTGATCTGATTTTCCGAACGGGAATTTATGGGCGAGATTATCGTTAAATGACTTGCTTATTTTATTATAAGCTTTTGCCGCCTTTTCATACTGAATCACGTCGGCTCGCGACAACAGCGACTTGGCGACGGCCGAGCGTTTCGATAGGAAATAATCTCCTCCAGTTTCGGAAATGGTTTTGATTTCACCCTGCTCATCAAGCGATTCCAGCGAAATTTTTGATAGATTATCTGATATGAAATTTTCGAGAACCGCGATGGAATTTCCAGGTTTTTTGCTTTCGTAATCGTCGACGCTGGCGATTATTTCCTTCCATTTATTTAATAATTTTAGATTTTTCACTTTTTCTATGAAGTGTGGCATGGACAGAAGATCCACAACCGGAGAGGCGATATCCTTTGCAAGGAAATGAATTCTTTCAAACTGCGCCGTAAGATACTGTTTCAAATCTTCCTGATTGTTTATGTTTAGGTAGTATGGAGTTTTGTCGCCGTTCCAACCGTCGAATACTGCATGACCGGCCGAGTATGGCGTTTCCTGATTAAATAGGGCGTCGACCTTTTCAAGCAGCAGAGAATAGTGGGATATCACCATCTCTGAGAAACCAAAATCCTTTGCATTATCTTCTTCCTGTATTTCGTCAAGAATTTTGGCGATTTTCGGAAGAGCGAAAGCTGCGTTGCGAATATTTGCCGCTTGACGTCTGTAGGCGTCTTTCAACAGATCGCTGGAGTGTCCCAGAGGCATGTCGTCGAAAATTTGCGCATTGCCAAGCATGGAGTCAACTATTGGATAGAAACATTTGCGAATTATAACCTTATACATTTCGGAATATTGAGCGCGTATGTCCTTGGGCATATTTTCTGCAAATTCATAATATTTATCGATTAAACCGGACAATTCTTTCAGTTTTTTACAATCCCAGATTAACATTTTATCGTCAAGAATTGTTGTGTTCAGTTTGCCGCTGGGAGCTACGCAAATAAATGATTGATCCAATATTATCTGAATTTCTTTTTGAAAGTTGGTAAATCCAGTTGATACTGCCCGAATGTCGGAAGAAAGCAATTTCCCGGTTAAATCCGTCGCATATTGCAGTAATCGAGATTTAAATTTATGAAATTCTAGTTCTCCAGTTTTTATCAACTCTTTGACGCAATTAGCGCTAACGACGTCGGAAGTCCCGAGACTATTCATTATATCGGCATATTCCTTGCATGGGACGAAATGATCTTGAGATATCCATGAAAAATTTTTGTTTTTCAGAATATCGATTATCAACGTGGTCTTATTATATACTTTTGCCAAATCCTTGGCCGAATAGGTTGAGGAAACGTTTTGGGACGCCTCCAAAATTTTATCTATATCCTGAGATAAATTTTGCAATATTTTTTCGATCGTTACATCTAAAACGTCTCCCAGAAACGCCCTAAATATGGCTTTCAAATTGGATTCTATTTTTTCTTTGAATAGAGTTATATCAAACTTTGGAGGAATCAATTTTTTGTTCGGAACACGATTTTTTACTTCGTCGGCGATATTAAAATTTTCTTTGAAAAGAACGGAAGTTAGATCGGCGACGCTTTTCCTGTCTTCCAGTTGTCGTATTGCGTTATATTCTGCGCTAACTTTTTCGATTTTTCCGACTTCTTTAACGAAATCCCGTAATTTTTTGAAACTCGCAAATGCGTTAACGTCAAAAAGATCCGTTTTTCTTCCGAGGGATTTCACGCCGTCAAGAGTATTTTGCAGTATATTTTTAGTGTTTAAATTGATATCTATATACATGGCTCTGATAATCACCGAATCAAAAACCAGTCCTATGGTTTCAAGCATTTCTTTGTGCAAATTTGAAAACCAAGATTGAGGAACAAATACTGAAAGGAGATCGAATCTTTTAACAGAGGGCAGATTTTTTAACAGAGTCGTCGTTTGCTTATTTATTAGTGCCTGATCTTCTTCTCCTTTTATGTTCGTTTCCAGATATTTGATCTTCATCATGGTCGTTTTTACAGACGCCATCGCAAGATAGTAGTCGTGAATTTTTTCCTTTAGATGATTATTTCCCCAGAACCATCCGAGCGCCATGACCGTGGATCCAGCAGCCATAATAATTTTATTTCTCTGCTCTGTTTTGTTCATATCGATGGAGTCTATTCGTATCGGATAGGCGATGTTCGATTCTTTGAAAATTTTTTCCTTGAACAGATCATGAATGAAATACAGATTGTCGTTGTAAGAATTGGCAAATGAAAAATTCATGCTCGGACTTAGAGCGGCTGGACTCATAATGTCGACGGAGTCTAGGGCTACTTCTTTCTGCTGTCCCGTGAAATACACTCCGCGTAGCAGTAACCCATCCTCCGGATTATGCGAACGAAACATGGCGTGTAGATATTTCGTTAGCTCCGGTTTGATTTTTTCGATGCTGTATTCAAACAAAACGGCCTGCTCCAGATCAGATGATATTTTCCTATCATTCGAAAAATTAAGAATCATTTTCCTTATGCCATCGTCCACGGTGGAAAAGACTTCATTGATCCAGTCGGTTGAAAATGCGCTGTTAATCGAGTAAGGACACGACCATCCGAATATTTGTTGTTTTGCGCCATCGTTTAAAAGGTGCGCGAATTCGACAAATCCAGGCACCGCGTCCATTTTGGTAACTATTAGGTATATCGGTAGATGGAAATTCACGTCTCGCTGAAACTGGAAAACTTTTTCAAATATTTCCTGAGCATGTTTTTCAGCATCAAACACCTCCGACAACAGCATATCCGCCGGCAGTGTCACGATAATTCCGTCCAGAGGGCGACGTGGCCGAATGAAAACAAACAATTCCCCAATAAACGACCAAAATCTATTCACATCCTCCGATGAATCCATTTTGGGCAGTTCAAAAACGGCTCCCTCACGAAACAATTTCCACATGGAATCCATCGACGATCTATCGCCGGTTAAATGTTCAAAATTCAGACTTTCCAAAAGTGTGGATTTGCCACTTCCATCCGGTCCTATCATCATGAAGCAGGGAAGTTTATACCTCCAACGAATGTCGTAGGTGCTATTTTTTATGACTTCCAAAATTTTAAAGAAAATCTTGGTCACCGGTCCTGCGTTCAAAATTCCCATCAAAGTTAGAATTTCTCCCATTCTTCCGGAAATTATGGGTAAATCCTCATGGCGAATTTTTACTGGAATAGCATCCTCTTTCTTGCCTGCCTTCCTATCGTCCCTTTTTACGATCGGCTTTGGTTTCATGTTTATGTAGGCTATGCATATGACGAAAAAAATGAGGATCAACACGAGCGCGACCACTATCAAACCGAAGGAAATCGCTGGAACCAAATCTTTCGGCACCAATGCTATTTTGCTGGACAATAGTTCGCTGATATTCATTTCTATTCCCGCAAAGCTACCTTGGATATCTCGTTTAGTAATTGTAGTATGTCTCTCGTTTCAAACTTCCAAACGATGGAGCTAATGACGAAAAACATGAAAACAAAAAACGCGCATATGTAATTTATAATGGCTGCGTCTGGTAAAAGTTTCCTGTGGATTGTCGGAATTGTGTAGGTATACTCCTTCTGAAATAAACGATGCCCTATCAGAAATACGGACTTATCGTTTTTTTCGATGAATTTAAAAAGATTGTTTCTATATAAATTGATTTCTTCTTGCTCGTCGTCGGATCCGCGATATTTCCCCCTAAACCCAAGCGACAGAGCTCTTAGATAAATTTCCGCTTTTTCCATGGATAGCGGTTCGTTTTCAGCTATAAGATCGTTTATTTTGAGAAAAATTTTTTCTCCGGCTACCTGGGATCCAAAATAGAGCGACTCCAACATATTCTCTTCCCAATATTTTTTTCCCGCCCACTCCATGTTTAAAAATATTTCATCGGCGATGGCCGTCATTAGGTAGATGATCTCTCTTGTATTTTCGTTGGCCGATCTTTCCAACTCCAGAAAAGTTTTTATAAGTAAACTTATTGATTTGTGCAGCGTTTTATAATCTACATTTTCAATATTTTTTTTCCCATTGAAAACCTCCAGACAAAAACTTCCAAACATTTCGCTGAGACCGGAAGATGTTTTCAGGCTTCTAACACTCTGCATATAACACCACTTCATCCGGAATAATATTTTGCGACGCGTTGAGTAGGCATAGTTTTTCCGACGATTTTATGTAGGCTGTCTTCGTTTTCACCGAAAGTATAGTCATGCCACTTGGCTGAGTTATGTAGGCTCCTCTCTCTAGAATTCTGCGCTCTGCCCCGAGAACGCGCCTGTCTCGAATCATTGAAAGCATCGATTCGCTGGCAATTTGCACTCCTCCGATCCACGCCAAGATATCGTCATCGGACGCAGAAAACGCTTTCTGTATGCCGATGGCAATCTCGTCCTTTCCCAGCCATTCTTTTTTCATTTGCAGTTTAAAGGTGGATCCATCTTTATCAAAATGAACGATTTCATACTGCTGTTTTAGACCGTTCAAAATATTTTTGGCGCACTGAAGTAACGCGCTGAAGGTTTTGAACAAATCGCTGTGATCGTAGATTGGCAACCGCGGAATTAATTGAGTCGGATTTATGGAAACTATCTTTGATACCGCCTCCAAAAGACATTTATATATTTCAAAAGGTTGAATTCCGTTGATGCGAATAATCGCTTCCATCGGCAGCGCCGCTTGAATTAACAACCGCAGACTGGCCATGGTTTCATCCGTTGCGGTTCTCGCGTAGTTGTCCTTTCGATCAGAAAAATAGGAAATTTTATTGCGAATGATCTGTATCACTTCTCGACACATTTCAAAAATCTTTGAGTGCTCATCGAGCGATATAAACGGCGGCAGAAAATTCGTGCAGCTGACTCCTCCGTCGATGGACTTTTCCGCTTCAAATATGGGAAAACCAACGTAGCGAGCGTCGATTTCCTCTTCCAGCAACAGTCGAAGACTGGGTTTCAGAATGGGGATATTGATTGCGTTTTCACCGGTGTTTTCGTCATTTACGTTGGCGATTTCTGATGAATAATACCTCGCCATATCTCCCATAAGCTCATTTTCTCCATTTCTGCGAGCAGGAATGGCCAGATAAATTTTTGCGGAAGCGCCATTGGCGATGAAATAATCCGCGAGATTTCTCTCCAGCGGCTGATCCTGGACCGCATCGAAGTCAAAATAAAATCCGTCCTGAAAAATCCCGCGCGTGTTTAATATCCTTATCACACCGGAAGCAAGCGCCGACGTGTCTATTTTCAAATCAAATATCCCAAAACCGAAGGGAGAATTCGCCGCACTGAAAACGCTAAGCGAATGCTGCAGATTATTATTGGATTGCTGAAAATGATGGGGAGATAACAGCATCCCCTCGTGCCACTGAACAAAAGATTTCATTTTATGCTCCACCAACATAATTACCATATATTTAAGATAAATTGATAATAGTTAATTAATTATTTATGTTGCAAAAAGCGAAAAGTCGTCTAAATTGTTTTTCTCAGCGCAATTAAACCGATTAAATTCGGTATGGTCATGAGTCCTGTGACTATATCTGCAATGACGAATATCATATCGATTTTGAAGAAAGGCCCGATAACGACGAAAAACAAAAACAACATCCTGTACGGATTTATCACCCTTATCCCCCACAGATATTGCACACATTTTTCTCCGTAATAATTCCATCCGATGATGGTTGTAAAGGCGAAAAACAATATCCCAAAATTCACTATATGCTTTCCGATACCGGAAATTCCGATTCCAGCTTCAAAAGCGTGGGAAGTCAACAGGGCTCCATCTATGATGCATTCCGAAGTAAAGACGCCGGTCTCTTTGCTGGTAATAATCAGCACCAATCCGGTCATTGTGCAAACAATAATGGAAAAGAACGTTCCGGTCATTGATATCAACCCCTGTTTCACCGGGGAATCTGTTTTCGCGGCGGCGGCGGCTATTGCTGCGCTTCCCAGTCCGGATTCGTGTGAGAATATTCCCCGACTAATTCCCAATTGCATCGCCGTCATAGCGGTTATGCCAACTCCTCCGCCAAAAATTGATTGCGGAGAAAACGCTCCAACAAAAATCATATAGATAGCGTGGGGAAGCAATTCTATGTTAATAACGAGCGCGACGATCGCTGCGCAGACATATAATAGGCATGCAAGCGGCATAATTTTTTCTGAAATGTAGGATATTTTGTGAATTCCCCCAAGGGTCACGACTGCAACGATAATTCCCAATAGAATTGCGGTCACAATTTTCGGAATTCCAAAAGATTCCGCAGTTGCGGCGGCGATGGAATTACTCTGGGTGAGAGTTCCAATTCCGGTTAGGGCGACCACGATCCCTGCAAACGCAAATATTTTTGCGAGAAATTTACTGTTGAGTCCTTCCTCTATGTAGTACATTGGACCGCCGGCGATTTTCCCATCGCTTCCGATCCGGCGATATCTAACGGCCAGCACGCATTCCGCATATTTTACTGCCATGCCGAAAAATGCGGATACCCATATCCAAAAAAGCGCTCCGGGACCTCCCGCAGCAATCGCCAGCGCCACTCCCACAATATTTCCGGTTCCTATGGTCGCAGACAGCGCAGTGCAAAAAGATGCAAAATTCGAAACATCCCCGATTGAATTTCCATCTTCCTTTTCTGAGGTTATATATTTTATGGCCGTTTTTAGTTGAAAAATTTGTGGAAATTTTAACCTGAAAGATAAAAACACGCCTATTCCAGAAAGCGCCGCAATCAGCGGCCATCCCCAGATTATGCGACTAATTTCTCCGATTACTCGATCCACTTCCATGCTCTCCTCTGTCCTTTTACCTGAGAGTTTTCAGCTTTTTTTAAAGCCTTGCTCCTTCGGTGCTCTTAGCGAGTCTCTCCAAAGTTTTGTCCAGCAACGATACTTTTACCTGAGATTTTTTTACCCTTCGGCGGGCCTAAACCGACCCATCTCCCGATGCCTTCTTCCAAACACGTGGATTGTAATTCACACTACCGTGATCTGTCAATTCGAACCGGGGCGGGAATCAGGGCCGCATCATGAAAATTTTTACAAACAAAATACTGAGATATCAACGGAAATCCTTATTCCCAATAGTTTATTTCGACCATGCAAGGCTATAAAAAATAACGAAAATGGCCTATATTTTAGGCATATAGATGAATCACTTTGAAAATGCACTTCCAAAATGATTCATCTATAACAAACAACCCCGCGGCAAGCCACGGGGGGTCTATATCCAAAAGCGATCGAAAGCTCGGAAGTAGAGTTTTTAATTATACAGTATCGGCTACGCCTCCTGGCGTGCCGACCAATTCTGGCGGAGATTCCCGCTCTTTTTCTTCACCAGGCTGCGAATCCATATCCTTCATGGAGTATCCCCTGCCCCAGATAGTCTCGATGTAACACTCTCCATCAAGGGCTTCCATAAGCTTTTTCCTTAGTTTGCAGACGAACACGTCTATTATCTTCAACTCAGGCTCGTCCATGCCGCCGTATAGATGATTAAGAAACATGTCTTTTGTGAGAGTCGCGCCTTTTCTAAGACACAATAGCTCGAGTATAGAATACTCTTTTCCAGTAAGATGCAGGGCTCGCCCATCCACGTCCACGCGACGATTCTGCAGGTTAATCGTCATTCTGCCGATCTTTATTATCGATTCGGCATGTCCTCTGGATCTTCTAACCACCGCCTGTATTCGGGACACAAGTTCCTTGCCCTCAAATGGTTTCGTAATGTAGTCGTCTGCGCCGATGTCAAGACAGTTAACCTTATCCTTACATTCGGATAACCCAGATAAAATGATCACCGGCGTTTTTACGTTGGCGGATCTCAATTTCTTTATAACCTCAATTCCGTCCACGTCGGGAAGCATTAAGTCTAATATAATCCCGTCATAATCATAAATCTTTCCGACTTCGATACCATATTGCCCAAAACTGGTGGAATCTACTATTACTCCTTCTTTTCTTAGGAGAATTTCTATTCCATTGGCCGTCGGTATATCATCTTCTATCAACAAAACTCTCACGACTACCCCCCAACATCAATACTGCAATAACTTCACATTATATTTTGCATATTAAACGTATTTTATTAAAATTTAATTAATTTTGAAACATAAAAACATTTTTTATGTAGCATGCTTGATTTATTATAAGACTTAATTTGGGTATGATAGCAAGTTGTGTGAAAACAACGGCTATACAGAGTTTCCACGAAAGCAAGCCTGTGTTGAAGATCTCTCGGACGACAGCGCTTTGTCGAGGATTTTCTCTTTCTCAGTCAGAGGAATTTTCGTCGTCGCTATATGTGGAAGAATCGCGTTTTTATTCTTCTTTTGATTGCATAATTTCTCGCAATTCAGCATTTTTTTCGGTTTTTTTCAAGCTATCCATGAATCACTTTGAAAGGATACTTCTCATTTTCTGGATTGCTTCGTCGCTTTGCTCCTCGCAATGACGATCGCAGGTTTTCCAAAGACAATACAATTCCGTTATCGCGAGCACAACGAAGCAATCCGGCAATATCACCTCCCTCCTCGTCATTGCGAGGAGCGCAGCGACGCGGCAATCCAGAAAATGAAAGTCACATTTCCAACGTGGTTCATACAAAACAAAGAAGGCATTCTTTTGCAGCCCATCATTTTTTTCTTAAAAATATTTGCATTTTAAACTTTAATTTAACCTTTTGGCCGTATGCTGTGAATTATGGAACAATCGTAGAGTGCGCGGTGATCTTCACCTATGCACCTGGCTTAAAAGTGGAGAACAAAAAATGAGCGAAAATACACATTCGAAAAGAACCAGCTTTTGGAAAAATTTGATAGCTGCGGCGATGACGCTGAGCCTGTTCGGCAACAGCGAAGCACGGGTCACCCGGGAAGTCGCCGAAGCGACCATTCCTTACCTGCTGAGAGCTGTGGGGATACAAAGCGCTACCGTATTTCTACAAAATGCCGTGCGCGATATGCTATACACAGATGAAGGTCAAAAGCAGATGGTGGAGTGGGCTAAAAAAGGTGTCTTTCCGCCACTGCTTAGCGGTGGTGGTTTTGCCAAGACTGATTTATATCTGCATGGATGGCTGAAATTAGAATTACAACACGCTGCAGGAACGTAACAGATACCAAACTTAGATACATTCTTAGATACATTAGATACAGCAGTGCAAAACCCGACTGTACATCCGTTGATATCATTAGCGGAGCTAACTGTAAGAGATGCCTACATTGGAGCACTTTTTCCACCTGGACCTGGCACATTTTCTTCTTTTGCTGCGCATCCATCAAGACTAGGGTATCATGCACTCAATCAAGGTATTGGACTCGAAGCCGTTTGCAGTTGGCTCATCCGTGGGACGCCGACGCCCCAGGTTCAAACGCCGCGAGAATTGGGAGATATCATGACTCGAGTACTGCAAAATGGCACTGAAATCGACAATCAGCTCGCTCGCGTTCTATTTGTCTTGGATATCTGCGATACCGCTGATCAGATCAAAAACATTTTAACTCAAGTTATGCGCGCTGATCAGCAACGAGATGCTGCGATAAATGGTGCAATAGCAAATCCAACAAATCCACAAGGACAACGAGTGCTATACAACGAATACGATCATCGGCCAGTTTCTGCAACATCTTTGGTTGCTGCGTCACCAAAAAAGGAAGGCGATTGCGTGCAAACACTGTATCGACATTTGATCAATATCGCGGTGCAAAATAATAGAGACGATGCACGACTGAAGAGCTATCATGAGTACAATGTAGGTCATCTTCCAGACGCTTTGAAAAGCGGTTACTATGGACGTGTGCATATTCCTGGATGGACTGCGGCCACACAGGTTAGAGACACTCTTATCATCCCGGCCATCTCGGGGACTCCACCGCCCATCCAGGTAGGACCAGGAGAAGCGGGACTGACTGATCTAGCAAAACACCAATATTGGCATAACGCTCTGACAGCCACGGTCTTTGCCTCTATTACCGGAAACCTTGTAGCGCAAACTCCTGCAGCCTTTGGTGTTACTATGCAGCCGAATGTGCCGGGTATTTTCAACAAATTACCTCAGGGAGTAGCAGCGGATGCGGTCATCAGAGTCATGGCTGAGGAAATAGCCAAGGGAACTGACCAAGGTGGTATTTCGACAGCGCTTCAAGGACAGCCGTTGAATCTCCAACAGAAAGACGCTAACATACTGGCCGTATACGCAATTACTGTACGGAACCGACTAGGTACAGCTCAAGCTATAACTGGAGGCAGCATAGCCAATATCGCCACGGTTTTGGGGGCTGTGGCTCATGGTCTTCAACAAGGTCCAAACGGCCAACTATCTGCTTTAGGCCCAAGGAATCAAGGCGCTTTCGCTAATCCATTGGGACTTAACTTTCCGCAGGCAGTCACTGCTGATGAAAGAGACATAGAAGACGCTCTTAACAGAATAGATGGGAGAGGAACTGACAGCCGCGGGGTGAACAGGTTTACCGTTGCAGTGAAGAGACCACCACAGGGCGCAATGAATTTCACGACTCAAGATTTCACAGCTCTTGGTCTGCCAGACTTGTCTTTCTGGGCAAAAGCCTTGATAGAAATTGTAGACAATCTCTGGGGACGCAGAATCATAATTGGAGTAGAAGAGCCAGCAACACAAGGACAACCGGGAGGACACGCAGAAATCTTGAGAATCGTAAACTAGCCTTAAAGAACAAAAAACTCCACCTGGATCACAGACCCGGTGGAGTTTACTCACTATACATGGACTACTTTGAAAATGCGTAGTCAGCTTTTAGCTTGATCGTGCAGTCGCGTAGCTGAGAGTGTACAGATGAATCACTTTGGAAGTGCGCAGTCAGCACTTAGCTCGATTGCCGCAGGTGCGTAGCTGAGACGGCGATGGATTGCCACGTCGCTACGCTCCTCGCAATGACGAGAATGGGTAATGTTACACCACCTCGTCATTGCGAGCCTAGCGAAGCAATCCAGAAAATGAGAAGTGCACTTTCAAAGTGATTCATGTATACCAAAACATTGAAAGAGGGATTCCTCTAGGAATCCTCTCCATCTTCTTCACTCGCGTCAGGTTCGCAATCATCCTCCACGGTCGGACACCTATTGTAATAACCGTTTTTATAACCTTGCCAATACCAACCTGGATCCGCACATCCACAGCTGGCAATTGAAGCCAACATTCCGCCGTATTTTCCACTCTCCTCATCGCCCCAGACGAAAAGAGCGTCCGCAAACACCATATGCGCATAATTTGCGTAGGCGCGATTGTGTTCAGGATTACAAATTAGATTCACCAGAGTTTCCATTTTCCCTCTATAGTCGGGCTGCGATGAGGTGCTAGTTGCGAGCTCCCGCAGAGCGGCGTTTACATCATCCAGCACACGGCGCTCATCCGCTGTCTCTGCAGGTATCAAATGCGACCACATCTCAAACGCTGCTGTTACGCGAGCAGCCGCTGGTGGCAGTTGCTGTGCCACCTGCGGAGGACTTTCTCCGGATCCGGCCTCTTCTAAATGCTCTTCCAAAGGCGCATCCTCTATTGGAGGAGAACCTTCCTCTGGATCCGGGCTACCATTGGCCTTCGATAACACGACAAACAACTTCCGAAGCTCCAAAACACTGTCGTAAATTCGCTGCACTTTTCCAGGATCTTCTGCCAGGCGGCTCTCCGCAACAGGCGGACCGGCCAGCATCCCCGCTCTAAGTCCCTCTAACACTCCAAGTATATCGTCAAAAACTACCTCTGCTTCGGCGAGAACGCCATGGAGAGAAACAACAGAAGGTTCGACCAACGGTACCCCTTTTTGCCGTTCAGCCTCCTCCATCTCCTGGCGCTGTGGATCCATCCCGCTCACTTCATCTCCACCCATCACCGCTACAGCACAACACATACCACCCACACTTTTTATTATATCACGATATTTCACAGTAACCTCCTAATACCTCAATAATTGTACAAACCAACAACAAGACAAAACTGTCTGAAAAACCGATGAAACCCGGAGGGGATTGACCGAGATCCTCCGCTACCGCTTTTCATCATCCTTCAAAGCATCGCTCGAACCCTTATCACAACTTATAGGGTCACGCTAGCACACATGTTTTTCCGCAGTCAATAGCCTGTTTTTAAAAAAATAAAATATTTTTTTGGTATTTTTAGTTCCAGAGAATAGATAAAATTTTATGCGGTGTTATATACAGGAATCATTTTGAGAGTGTAATCCTCATCTTCTGGATTGCTTCGTCGCTCTGCTTCTCGCAATGACGATCGCAGGTTTTCCAAAGACAATACAATTCCGTCATTGTGGGCACAACGAAGCAATTCGGCAATATTACCTCTCCCCGCCATTGCGAGCACAATCCGGCAACACCACCCCTTCTCGTCATTGCGAGGAGCAGAGCGACGCGGCAATCCAGAAAATAAGGATCACACTCTCAAAACAATTCGTGTATATCATCACATCATAATTTTAGATAATGAAGCCAGCAACAGAATCGCAACAATATTCACGATTTTTATCATTGGATTGATTGCCGGGCCCGCGGTGTCTTTGTACGGATCTCCAACGGTGTCGCCGGTGACGGCCGCCTTGTGAGCCTCTGATCCTTTTCCGCCGAATTTTCCATTTTCGATGTATTTCTTCGCGTTATCCCACGCGCCGCCGCCGGACGTCATCGAAATGGCCAGAAAAATTCCGGTTAGAATCGTTCCCAGCAACATGGCTCCGACACTTTTCAAACCGGCTTCGTGTCCAGCAAAATATCCAATCACAAAGTACAGTAGAACAGGAGATAAAACCGGCAGTAGGGACGGTAGCATCATTTCCTTTATGGCCGCCTTCGTTAGCATGTCCACGGCTCTTTTGTAATCCGGCTTAGCTTTGCCGGTCATGATTCCTTTTATGGTCTTGAATTGGTGTCTTACCTCCACGACGATCGCTCCGCCGGCGCGTCCGACGGCCATCATGCTGCAAGCGCTGAAAAGATACGGGAGCAGTCCTCCGACGAGCAGCCCGATAACCACGTAGGGATCTTCCAAATCAAAGCGAATGGACAGCGAAGAAAAATAATGCGAAATGTCCTGCGTGTAGGCGGAAAACAGCACCAGAGACGCCAATCCGGCGGAACCAATGGCATAGCCCTTTGTGACCGCCTTGGTCGTGTTTCCAACCGCGTCCAGTTTATCGGTTACCTGGCGAATTTTATCCGGCAATCCGGACATTTCAGCGATACCTCCCGCATTGTCGGTGATCGGCCCATATGCGTCAATCGTAACGATTATGCCAGCAAGGGCGAGCATCGACGTGGCGGAAATTGCGATGCCGTACAATCCGGCAGCACTGTGGGCAAGAATTATCGCCGCGCAGATAACAATCACCGGAAGGGCCGTCGCCTCCATGGAAACAGCGAGTCCCTGAATTATATTGGTGCCGTGCCCGGTTTCGGAGGCTTTCGCGATGCTGATCACCGGTCTGTAGGAGTAGGAAGTGTAGTACTCGGTGATAAAAACCAGCAGAAGAGTCACCACGAGCCCTATGATACCACAGCCCAGAATATCGTGCCCTGAAAACGATGAAGCGCTCCCACCTGGTAAAAATACGGTATCGAGATCGAACATTTTCGTTGTTGCGTAGTACATGAGCATGAACGAAAATCCGGCGGTGGCGAACAATCCTTTGTACAGAGCGTGCATTACGTTTTGGCTTTTGCCCAGCCTAACGAAAAACGTTCCCAGGATAGATCCCAGAACGCATACTGCACAAATCACCAGCGGATACATCATCAGAGAGCTTTTCGCCGCATCTTTGAAGAAAATTCCGGCCAAAACAATTGCGGCGGAGATGGTGACGACGTACGTTTCGAAAAGATCGGCGGCCATTCCGGCGCAATCGCCCACGTTATCGCCCACGTTGTCGGCTATGACGGCGGGATTTCGCGGATCATCCTCCGGAATTCCAGCCTCAACTTTTCCAACAAGATCTGCGCCAACGTCTGCTCCTTTGGTAAAAATACCACCGCCAAGACGTGCAAATATGGAAATAAGGGAAGCTCCGAAACTCATGGATATCAGAGATTCGGCAAGCAGTCGCTCGTCTGCCACAAATTTTCGCAGATAGAAAAAGTATACCGCCGTTCCGATTAATCCCAGTCCAACGACTAAAAATCCGGTAATGGCTCCGGATTTATACGCCACGGACAGCGCATGCTCTATTCCCTTTTTTGCCGCCTCGGAGGTTCGAACGTTGGCTCTCACGGAAATATTCATTCCGACATAGCCGGCAAGCGCCGACAGAAAGGCTCCCAGAAGAAAACCAAGCGCCGGATAGAATCCCATTAATGCAATAATAACGAGCGACATCAGGGCGCCAACGACGGCTATCGTTTTATATTGCCGGTCAAGATACGCAGACGCCCCTTCCTGGATGGCAGCTGCGATTTCCCGCATTTTTTCATTACCGCTGCTGAGTTTCAACATAAATCTGGTGTTTATAGCACCGTACACCAACGCCAAAAACCCGCATGTAATGACCACAAATTCCCAATGACAACGCATGTCTAATCTCCACCGTAAAAACGACACAGCATTATTACATCAGCGCATAGCAAATATCAAATGTATTTAACTCGGCTGAGAATCAGGGTCGAACAATCCCGGTTTCGGCGTAAAAATCACAACGGTGTTGGAAAAGCTTCGTCCATAAGTATTTGTTTTTCTAATTGAACGTGGCGTTATACATGAATCACTTTGGAAGCACGTCCGTTTCATAGACCTGGCGATTTTTCTGAAGTAAGGAGGAATTTGAGTTAAAGAACAGTAAGGATTAGTGATTTTATAAGGAGTCACTAATGAGGATGAGATGGAAAAGATACAAGAGAAATTTACAAAAATAAAAGATGAGAGGCATCCAAGTTACGTAGAACAAAGTTAATCAATGTGTTAATAATCACGATGTGTGCGATATTGAGCGGCATCGATCAATTTGGAGACATTGTATCCCACGACAAAAACAAGGCAAAATTCCTCAAAGAAGCATTTGGAATCAAAGAGATACCCTCGAAGCCCACATTATCAAGAATTCTAAGCATGATTGACGCGGAAAAAGTTGGTGAAATAATCCTAGAAATAATGGAAGAAAATGTGGAAGGACTTGCGGTTGACGGGAAATTCATACGTTTCACAGGAGT